>DJXD01000041.1 GCA_002449585.1 Ruminococcus sp. UBA7013 | reverse complement strand
GTTTCTTCTTCCATTTTCAAAACCTCCTAGACAAAAATTCCTGATAAGGCAGGAAGTACCTTATCAGGATTATAATATACATTTGATTTTAGAAGTTGATACAATCTAGGTTCTATTAGAAAGAAAATACTAAAATAATGGAACACACTTTTCAGCGGAAAAATACATAATTTCACGCATCAATGATTTATCATGTGATATTTTACATACAGAAAAGCCAATCATGGCAATACCACTCACAACGGACACAATCATTCCAGCCATACCACCCCATATTCCCTGTGTTATCACTGACAATGCAAGCATTGACATGGAAACAGAAGCAGATTTAGCAGTCCTAAGTATGCTTTCTTTTGTTGTGTATCCTGCTTTTTTTAGTTTAGCAAATTCGTATATTGAAAATGCAAGTATTGTCAGTGAGCCAACAACAGAGAAATTCACGATATCAGAAATTTGAACAATTGTCGATTGTGTAATTGCTGCTTTGGTTATAGTTGCATTGTTCTGCATAGTATTGATGATGACATTTGATATTGCTTTACTCGAAAATTCGCCGATTGTTCTGCCTATTACTGTACTTGCCAGTGCCATTGCAGATGTGGAAACACCTTGCTTTGCTCCACTGATGAAAGCATATTTCAAACTTTCGGGATTCAATCCATTTTGTGCAAGAGAAACAACAAATCCAATTGCAAATCCTGTACCGAGTCCAATTGCTGTTGCAATGCCAAGTCCAGTTAATTCTTTTACAATTATACGATTCCTATTGGTTTTGTGTAGAAGTTGAATCTGGTCAATGGGAGATTCTGTTGTTTGTCGGCGGTAGTCAATTTTTCCTGTATTTGGGTCAGTGTGTTTTATATCATGCTGGGTAGTGTTTAGAATATCCAAATTATTGATGTCGCTTTGCTGATAAGGGTCTGTAGAAATGCTTGTTCGGTGATGTATTTCTGTTTTTTGCATAAAGTTTTCTTTGATATACTTGAATTCCTTACCTGAGATACTATCCAAATCATGCTCCTGTAAATGGGCGGACAGCTCATCCATTTTGCTTGTTTGGAATAATTCATCTGTTTTTCCTGTTCTCTGAAATTTTTTGAGAGCATCCATATAGAACATATCATCTGGTTTCAGGATATTGTCAATCACCGTACGGACTCTGGTATCATTCAGATTGTTCAGGTCAAGCCCCTGAATCTGTTCTGCAATTTCAGAAAGTTGGGTTTCGGCGAGTGGGAGTTCTACTTTTCCCCCCATTTGCATTTTCATCAATTCAGCCCGTACACGCAAACTTTTTACGGCGTACCAGTTTGATTTGTTTCTTAATACAGTAGCGGTCAGCGGTTCGCCAGAAGCATATTTCTGTGCAAGATAGGCTTGTGTATGTTCATTCAATCGAGCCTGTTCACTTTGCAGAGTGCCAACAAACCGCTGTGTCTGTGAACGAAATGCAGAGACTGCAATTCCTGTCTGGGTAGTGTTTACAGCAATTGCAGGAGCGGTTATCACATCTGTAACAGGTGGATTATGATGCTGTTCAGGCATGAATGGTATTTTTTCTTTCATCAGCGGAACAATTTCCGGCTGAACAGAGGGAATAGAAGAAAATTCCGAAACATCAGGCATACGTTGTCGATGTGCAGTTTCATAGGGATTGACTAAAGAAACTGCACTGCCAATTATTCTATGCTTTGTCAGCATATTACCCCTCCTTAGCAGATAATGCCCATTCTGTCATTTGATATTTCAAGTCATCATCAACTGTCTGAAATATCAGAGAATAGACATGATTGTAAAATACCATTGTTTCATTGAAAAGCTTGCTTGTATCAAAAATGAGGAAACTGCTGGTCAGCAAAGGTTTCAATAAACTGCTTGATTTCTTATAATCATTCTCTCTATTTTTAAACTTTTGCAGAACTTTGTTGATATTTCTCACCGCTGATTTATTATATTCTAGAAGTTCCAACCGATTCAGCTCCTCCATCTTCTTGCTAATCATTTTTGTATAATGTTTCGTCAGCTTTTCATAAAAAACTTGCTGTGTCTCCGTAAACATTGTTTTTTCGAGCTTTCCGTCAATTTCTGCAATTATTTTCATTTTTTCATCAAATCGGCTTTGTGTAGATACATCACACATTATCTGGAAAATATCAGCCAGTTCATTGAGCAGTTTATTATTTTGTTCCACAATGGTCTGATTTTTCTTTTCCAGAAATTCATACTCTTCTTTGCAGATAACAGCATAGGTTTCCTTAATTCTTTTCTGGGTATCTTTGATGAGATTCAGCACATAGGCATCTATATCTGTATTTTCTGAGAACATCAGGAGTGCAGTATTCAAGTCAGAAATGAATTGCTTACGTTCTTCAAATGTAATAGGATACATAGCAATCTCAAAAGAAAGCTCAGAAAATTCTACAAAAAGCTCTACATCACCAATATTCCGGTTCAGGAGATTTTTCAACACAATATAAGCATCTCTGCTGTTGCCTTTATTTTTTAGCTCTTGGTAAAATTCATTCATGACATTGCAACCTCCAACAGCATTTTTCTTTCACTGAACATTGGAATGTCTTCAAAAAATTTTAATACGTTCTGGGTCATTTGTAGTTTCTTCTGCAACTCAGGGATATTCTTTTCATCAGCAAGTGCTTCAAGTTCTTTCATTTTCTTTTGGGCTTCTTTTTCAAGATTTTCAGAGCCTTCCTTGAAACTAATTTCTGTATCTTTCCAGTATTTGTCAATATTTTTGAGAACAGCATCCAAGAAATTATTTTTCTCGTATGATTTTATGATAGACTCAGCAAATTTCTTTTTCCACTTAGAAGCTTTGAAAATAGCCATGACACCGAGAACAATACCACCAATCACAATGCCAATGACACCAAGGACAGCAGCTACAGCAGCAAATCCGGCTTCCAATCCAAAAAAAGCCACCATCATAGGTTCTAATGCCAATGCAAGCCATGCACCTCCTGCACCAACTGCACCTAATCCAGCCATACCCATAGCAAAAGCATGTTCTACATCAAATTCCACAGAAATCTTTTCAGAAGGAAATAAGGCTTCCTGATATTGTTTCAGATAACTCTGTATCGCTTCTGCATATTTTTCTGATTTTCTTTTCAGAATTTCGCTGATTTTATTATTGAGCAGTTCGTTGATACCTGCTGAAAAGCTTTGCTTGTCTTCTTTTTTGTTTTGTATTTCTTTTGTTTCCATCAAATTCACAAGATATTCGATGTTCAATACTTCTGAACAACTTTTTTCGATTTCTGTTTTGGATTCACGGTTCAGCCTGTCAATGAGGTTAAACATTTCCTCCCTTTTGACAGTTTGTTCTAATTTTCTATTGGGTTCTTTTGCACGCATTTCCCGTAATTCTGACTGATATGATTGACGTTCTTTCAGCATTGCATCATATTGATTCATAATTGCTGTCAGATGCTCCGTAGAATGTACAATTGTTTTTTTTAATTTCTCTTCAAAATCCGCATAGATGACTTTTGGCAGGTATTCTGATAATTTTCTGAAATCCTCATTGAATTTCTTGCAAAGTCTCTTCATTGACTTTTCATAGGTGAAGAATCTGGCACGGAAATCGGCTTCTGTATAGTCATGCTTTGTTACAGCGGTTCTTGACGGAAGCAGACTGTTTCCAGCTTCTGCGGCAATACGGTACATCTTGCAAAGTTCTCCACATTTTGTATCAAGAATGCCGTTCAATGCCATTGCATTTCCGTTTTCAACTGCATCAGCTTGAGAAGCCAGAACAAACAAATTTGCAAGAGGTGCAATTTGTACATCTTCTGTCGATAATTGTTCAATCGGACGTAATCTGCTGATTGCCTGTTTGAGAAAATTCATATCATTATCAGTCATGAATCCATTCGCTCTGCTCAAATAAATCAAAATATCAATTTGACTCTCCATATCACCTGTGCTGTTCATCATCTGTGACTTCTGTTTCTCATCATCTTCTTTATTTGCACCAAAACCGGGGACATCCAAAATATCACAGTTTTTCAGAAGGGGACTGTCAATGAATACAACAGCAGAATCCGCTTTCTGTAAGCCTTTCCTTTTGCCCTGATGTGTTCCGAATTCTTGAAGCAGAGCATATCCACCCTTCTTAATAAGGTAGCTTTTACAATATTTTTCATCATCAAGCTTTCTGTCATCCCAACTTTGTGAGCTATCTTTTTTGAAAATCCAAACATCTTCATGCATAAACTTTGGTCTATCATCTATATGCTTGATATGAACAACAATGGATGTAGTAGGAGTCCATTTTGCAGGGAGCTTATCTGTCCCAAGCAGTGCATTGATGAGTGTGCTTTTTCCTGCATCAGAATATCCAGAAAAGGCAATCTTAGGCTTTCTGAGTGCTTTTACCAATTTGCTGATTTTTTCAAGTTCTGTACGAATTTCATCATCCTTGAACTGTTGCAGTCCCTTTTCGATATATTCCTGCAAACTAAGTTTCACATTGACAGATTCTTCAAATGCATCATCAGGACGGATAGCATTTGTAGTGGATGCCATATTCTCATCTTCGGCAATATACATACTCTTCACTGGTATTCCAGTAAAATAATTGATACTCTCAAGCTCATCAATATCAAGCTGCTCTTTGCCCTCTGCACAAGCTTGAATTTTTTCAGCGGAAACATGGACTTCCTTTGCAAGTTCATCCAAAGAATATCCTGTCTGATTAAGTAACCGTTCCAAGTTTAATTTTCTTGCCATTTCAATACCTCCCTTTGAATTTTATCTCATTAACCATTTTTCTTTCATACTTACATTTTTAATTATACACTATTTCGATTTGTATGTCAAGTAGAAATTTGACTTAAAAATAGTTTACTGAATTGAATCCATTTTGTATGCTATATTTAAGAGGTGATACCCTATGGATTTAGATTATAAGCAAATAGGCATCAATATTGCAAGGCGAAGAAAAGAACTGCATCTGAAACAAGCAGAGGTTTGCGAACGTGCAGATATTAATGACAAATATCTTTCCTGCATTGAAACAGCAAAGTCAATTCCAAGTCTGGAAGTATTTCTGAGAATCTGTAACGCTTTGGAAACCACACCAGACCATATTCTGATTGGAACAGTAAAACAGCCTGATTCTTCAAAAATGGACAGTGCCTTATTTGACAAATTTCAGAAACTTTCTCCCGAAAATCAACGGCTCTGCCTTGCATTTATGGACTTGCTGAATGATGGATTCAATTCATAATCCTATTATAGCAAATGACCCAGACACACGGGTGTCCGTCTAAAATATTTCTCCGTTATGCACAAAAAATAATCTAAAATTTTCTTTAAGTTAGGCTGTTTGTACTATATGTTCCTCATTACCTCACTATTTCGGTAGAAAAGCGAAAAATATTAGAGTTTTTTTCAGAAAAAATACCAGATGCAGAACATTACGCACCTTGTAACCTTCCTTATCTGATTTTATTGTAGCATTATATAATTGAATGGGTGTATTTACATGGAAAGAGTCTTCAATTTCTGTACTGTAAGTAGCAGATAGGAAAGGGGGATTTATCCTGTGTGACATGGTGAGCAGGTGGAAAAGCCTTCTTTACCTTCTGAGTTGTAGGAGCTGTTCGGAAAGGATTCTTCGACTTCTAAGTTGTGGGGGGATAGGTTGGAAAGGCTTCTTCATCTTCTGTAATGTTGGTAACTTTTCTGAAAGCCTGTTTCAGTATCTGCACTGTGTGAGTACAGCATCTCGTTATCTCGGTATCTCAATGAAATAGAATAAAATATTGATATTATTTTTTATTTCCATATATGATTATAATTTAGAATATATCCCACGACTATCTATATTTTAAATTTTATATATAAATATATTTGTTTTGATTATTTATATAATAATTTTATATAATATATTTAATAAAATCTCCCCGAAGGGGTGTCACTGTTGACGAACGAAGTGAGGAAAACAGTGGCATAGCTTGATGCAATCACCTGCACGGAGTGCCACCGCCCGTGTAGGGCATTAAATATTTTCAATTATAAATATCTGAAATATACTGAATATTTTTTCACCTCATTACCTCAGTATTTTTTGAGGAAAGAGCTTTTTGAGAATTATGTGTTTAAGGTAAGTTACGAGCTGACCTCGTGTTGAACCCATAAATTTTTGGTAATATTTAGCATGAGAAAAGAAGAAAAGATTTAATCTGGTTGAGTAGCGAAATAATTACATGATAATCGAAATATATTTTGTAAAATATGTGAACTAATATACTGTATCTGTTGTGAATCAATTCGATTTTGACATTTCTTTCACAATCAATATTTTATCTCATTTTCTTTGTGACTTTTCAACAAATTTTTCATATCAAAAGCCTATTTCTTTGATTTCACCTCATTATCTCATTATTTTTTGAGGAAAGCCCCCAACTTTGAGAATTATGTATTTAAGGTAAGTTACGGGCAAAACCGCATTGAACCCTAAAAATATTACCAATATTTAGAGATAATAAAATGCCTATATACCGTGATTTTACGGCATATAGGCATTTTTGTAACCTTTTAGATTACGCATTTAAGGTAAGTGGAGGCGAGGAGAATCGAACTCCTGTCCGAAAACCCATTCCCACAACTTTCTACGAGTGTAGTTTATCTACTGAAATTCCCTTCATACACCGCCGACAAACAGGCTGTATGTGAAAGTAGTCCAAATACATTCCTGGGGTCTGAACATACCTCTGAAACGTTCACCGCTAATCGATGCCCTGCAAAAGCTGCGGTAATCAGTTACAGGACAGATGCTGACTTAAGCAGCAACCTGCAGGCTCTTGTTAAAGCTTACAGAAATGTTCTTTTTAGCGTTTATATTTAAACGTGCCACTGTTTAAAGAGGTGCAGCAGCCTCTACTCGCTTATCATGGTGCAGAACCCCCGTCGAAACCGGTACGCCCCCATAAAAATTATCTGTTTCTTGTTTTCATAGCACGGTCAATCGTCCTTTGTGCATCACGTTTTGCAGCATCATCACGCTTATCATAGAGTTTCTTTCCTTTGCAAAGACCAAGCTGGACTTTTACCCGTGAATCTTTAAAATATAAAGAAAGAGGAACTAATGTCAAGCCATCCTGTTTTTGCTTGCCATAAAGGCGAAGAATTTCAGATTTATGCATCAGAAGCCGACGCACACGAAGTGGATCACGATTGAAAATATTGCCTTTTTCGTAAGGAGAAATATGCATTTGCTTGATAAAAAGCTCTCCGTTTTCAATACTACACCAGCTATCTTTCAGGTTGACACTGCCTTGACGAATGGATTTTACTTCTGTTCCGGTTAATTCAATACCAGCTTCAAAGCTTTCCAAGATAAAATATTCATGTCTTGCCTGACGGTTTTCAGTGATGAGCTTTGTACCTTTTGTACGCATAGTTTCAGCTCCTTTCAGAAAAGCAATTCAATATAATAATTATTCAAAATCATCAAGATTCAAGCTGTTCAGCAAATCACGCAGAGCAGCAAGTTCATCTGCTGTCATGGTGACACCCTTTCCCATGCGGCTGTGATCCGGAGACCAATCCCGAAGGTCATATTTGGGTTCACGATCATTCCAGCTGACAAGATTGAGTTCTTTTGTCCAGCCACGGGCAGTTTCGCCTAAATCGCCGAGATGCTCAGTAATTTTATAAGTTAATTCAGCCATTTTAAAAGCCTCGTTTCTAATCTAATATAATGACAGGGAGAACACCTGTATTTTTATTATACACTATCTGCTGAAAAAATGCAAGTATTTTTTCAAAAAAATTTTTAATTTTTTTTGCTGAAATATACTGCAAATGGTTGGATCATTACTAACATGCTGTTATTGGCTTGATTTTTGCTTTATGGAAGTACAGGCACAGTTCAATTAATCATTTAACATTCATTACTATTTTCCTTTTTGGCCAAAAATGTAACAATAGATTTTAAATAAAAATCCGCATTATTCACATTTTTTCTTTTTATTCATCATCAAAAAGTTCTTCTGACAATTCAGTTACAACTTCAGAACGGTTTATACTTTGATAATACTGTTCTGCAAGCATAGTGCGCCTGAATTCTGCTGTAGGATCATGCTGTAATACTAACTGTTCTAGTTCATCAAGAGACACACGGAAAAATTCTTTTCTTAGATTAACTTTATTCACACGTTTTTCGTTTAATTCTTTGTGTAAAGTGGTTTCAAGTGCAACCGCATCCTGAGAAAAAATAAAACTATGTACATCAAATCCAAAAGGCACACTTGCATTACTTAACTCTTTAATTCTTTCCTGAGGATCTTGACGACGTGTCATTCCGATTTTGAAAACATTTTCACCAAAAGATCCAAGGTTGCTAATAACATATACATACCCAGCCTTACCATTTTGTAAATTAATAATTTGATCTTTCTTCTTATGAACTTCAGAAACTTGTATCTGTAATTGTGCAATTTTTTCTTCCAATTGTCTAATTTTTTCATTATCAGATACAGTTTTCATTTTCTCTGTAAGCTGTTCAATTTCCGTGATATATTTAGATTCTTCTTTTTCAATTTTCTTTCTTTCAGCTTCCAATATCCTTCGTTCTTCTGCTTCCTGTTTCATTTGTTCTTTCAATGCTTTTTGTTCTTCTCGTTCCTGTTCTTTTTTCACATAATATTCATATTCAACTTTAATGCTCTCGGTGAACAAATATTCTATTTCTGCAATAAAGCTTTTCATTGTTGGAGCAATACTTTGATTTCCTTCAACAGCAACTTCAAAATATCTTTGTGTGATTGTTTTTATACCATCAATTGCTTTATCCAGTTTACCGTGCGACAGTGTGCTTAAAATATTCTGTAATTCTGCTTCCATAGCAATGACCATTAATTTATAAATTGCTGAATTAGCCTTTGTAGTGTACCGACCTTCATAGCGTTTAAAAACTTTCTGTATATCTCGCTGAATTTGTCTATAACGACTTTGCAGAGCTTTGATGCTCATACAATTCAAGTTAACCTCAATTACTGATTGTAGCTCATCTTCTATAATCACTGAATGCAATCCACTAGCTGGATCTTTCTCATATCCTTTGATAGCAGTTTTATATTGTTCATAAAGTTGTTTAATTTTTTGAATATTTTTAACTTGTTTATCAATTGCTGATTGATACTCAGCTTGCTGATTATGTAAATCTGTAATAGTTTGCTCCAACTGAGATAACTCAGCATTTTGTTCATAAATTTGTTTTTTCAGATTCATAATAGTTACATTTAGATCATTGATTTTGCTTTTTAAAGCAATCGAATGTTGTTCTAATTCTTCAAAATCACGTTTTTCTTTTGGAATAGAAGCTTGCAATTCCTGATATTTTTGCTGCAATTCTAATATCTGTTGTTGCATCTGTTCCTTTTCTTTTGCAAAAGATTCTTTTAGCTCTCTTTTTTGTTCTTTCAAATTTGAAATTTTTTCTTTCAAACTTGCATTTTCAGTAGCTTTAAATAAATCTAAGAAGCCCATATTATTTATTTCCTTTCTTATAAAATTCGAGGCTTTTGTTGTGCAATATGACGAAACCATTTTTGAAATTCTCATTTATAGTTTTAAAGATAATTACCTGCATAATTTTAATTTTCAGTTTGTATTACCATATTTTTGTGATTCTCTTTGAAATCTTTATTTAGTATATCATATTTATGAGAATTTGTCAATAGTTGAATTATCGGGGCTGTTGCAAATAAAAGAATAGAATAAATTAATTATTTCAATAATTTTTCTTATTTTTCATTTAAAATTTAAATGGAGAATGAAAAAGTAATACGGATTTTAAAAAAATTTATTGTTGCAAGTTACTTTATTAAGCCATGATCTGAATAAAAAACAACGAAAAATAGAGCTGTCATATCATTCATTAAATTGCGTCCATCCTCTTGACAAAACATAAAAAATAGGGTATAATAAATAATAAAATTGTATCTTGATAATAGTAAAAATAGCAGGTTGCACTGACGAAGCATTCAGTGCATAAAATTTTTAGTGTCAGTTAGACTTTCTGAAAAAAAACGTCTTTTACTGAATACCTGATGATTTATGCAAAATTAGGAGGAATTCACATGAAAATGAAAAAGTTCTCTTTTCTGCTGTCTGCTATCTTATTGTGGCAGAATGCTGAATTTCTTCCAGCATTGCCCGCAAAAGCAGAAGAAAAACAACAGTATATTTATGCCGATTTTGATGGCGATCAGAAATTAACTATATTTGACCTGTGTCTGATGAAAAAAGCTTTGAAAAATCCGGATTCTATGACAGAAATTCAAAAAATCATCTGTGATACCAGTGCGGATGGTGCTTTTACTGTACAGGATGTACAGCTTTTACAGGATTATCTTCTTGCAAGAATCCAACACTTTCCATCCGGGGGGATTTATACTCCCGTCAATGCCTATAACGGACAGAAAAAATTATCTGGAACAAGACAGTTTGAAAAGCTCGACAGAGGAACTTATGCTGTCAATGCTGGAAATAGTGTATTTATCAGCTGGCGATTAATGGCACAGGATGAGCCGGATATTGGCTTTAATGTCTATCGGACAACAGACGGTGTGACAGTAAAACTCAATGCAGAGCCATTGAAAGGCGGTACAAATTATACCGATACTTCTGCCGACTTGTCAAAAGATAATACTTACTATGTCACAACTATATATAATAATGTAGAAACACCCACTGACGGAGATTTTACCTTGAAAGCTGGTGAATCTGTCGGCGGTGTGAAAGGTAATGCTGGAGCTGCACAGATTATCCCGATTCATGAAGGTGGTACTATCCATTTTGTTTGGGTTGGTGATTTCAATCAGGATGGCAAATATGATTTTTTAGTTGATCGCTGTGATGATGACCATCAGAAATTAGAAGCCTATCTGCATGATGGAACTTATCTCTGGACAATTGATATGGGCTATAATAGCGAATATAAATATCAGATTGAGCCGGGAGCTTCTACTATTGATGTTGGCATGTGGGATGGCGCAACTGTTTATGATATTGATATGGATGGTTCAGCAGAAGTCATGGTAAGAATTGCGGATGGTGTCACCTTCGGGGATGGTACTGTCTATACCAACAAAACACATGATAATGCACAGGTGATTGCTGTGATTGATGGCATGACCGGAAAACTGAAAGCAAGTCAACCTGTTCCCAATGACTGGCTTGATGAGGGGCCTATGGCCTGCATGATGGAAATCGGCTATCTGGACGGACAAACACCAAGCCTCATTTGCTGGCTGAAAAACCGCAATGATGATAAAAGTTTTAATAGTATTCATGTTGCTTATGGCTATGGTAATGGAACAGAATTTGTTCAGCAGTGGAAATCTGGCTGTTATGGTGCAGAAGCGCATCAGTTCCGTGTGGAAGATGTCGACTTTGACGGAAAAGATGAAATTCTGCATATTGGCTATGCACTTAATTCAGATGGTTCGCTCCGCTATACCATGCCCGATGTCATTCATGGGGATAGATATCATATTGCACCATTCTGCAATGCCAATAACAAAACAGAAATGCTCGGCTATGGCGTTCAGCAGAGAAATCCCAGCACACTGCTGGAATATATCTATAATGCATCTACCGGAAAACTTCTCTGGACAAATTACGGCGGTGATGGTGATGTGGATATCGGCAGAGGAGATATCGGAGATGTTGATCCCACACATGAAGGCTATGAAGTTTGGTCATTCCAGGGTATGTATGATATGAACGGCACAAAAATCAGTGATACAACAGCCTACCCCTCTCTTAAACTCTACTGGGATGGCGATCTGTTCACAGAAAGCTATAACGATAGCAAAATCGAAAAATGGAATTATAATACACAAACTGTGGAACGCCTTGCCACTACATGGAAAATCACAGGATGTGCCAGCAGTGAACGAGGTGCGCCTATGTTCTATGGCGATATTCTGGGCGATTGGCGTGAGGAAATCATCTGTACAGGGTACAATTATGACAGCCTTGTGATTCTCAGCACAACTATCCCGACTGATTACCGCCTGAATACGCTCTCACAAGATCCTGCTTATCGTAATGATATGACCTCAAAGGGCTATGTACAGTCTAATATGCTCAGTTATTACCTAGGTGAAGGCATGGACACTCCTCCCATTCCAGATATCAGCTATATTGGGGAATCTGCTCTTGAAGATGGTGCAACATACAGAATCCGAAATCTTAATTCCGGGAAATACATGGAAGTCAAGAGCGGTACAGCAGAATCAGGAACAAATGTGCATCAATGGGGAAATAACTCCATGGCTCGTAATCGCTGGCGACTTGTTGATAAAGGAGACGGCTATTATTCATTAGTATCCGCAGTTGGAAATGGAAATGCCTTTGCTCTGGATGTGACAGGACAAAAGGCCAACAATGGAACAAATATTGAAATCTATGATTATACCGGCGGTCAGGCACAACAATTCAAAATCATCAAGCAGGGGGCTGGCTATCTCATTAAGACAAAAGTTTCCGGTGACAAGTCCTGTGTGGAAATTGCCAATGCTGAAACAGGAAACGGCGCAAATGTGCAGGAATGGGAAATAAATGGTGCTTCCTGTCAGTTATGGGCATTTGAAAAAGTAGAATAATCAATAAAAATATAGCAAACAATAAGTTCCTTCAGGTTATAACAAGTGAAATTAACCCAAGCTTATAAGGAATCCCCCATCTATATAGATGGGGGAGGAATTATATCTCATTTTCTTGACAAAATATGAAAAATATGAGATAATAGGATATCAGATTTTGAGTTAATGAGGTATTATTATGTATCGCTTAGAAATAAGATATACTCCGGAAAAAGGGATTGATTTCCGGATTTTTCATGATCAAAAAAGTATTCCCGTTCCACCAGACAGCGAAATGATGGGATATATGCGTTAGGGAAGCAGCTTCGATTTGCAGAAACAGGATAAAGAAACTTTTATCAAAGCTCTGGCATTTGATTTTGATGGTGCTGAATATGTTCAGATAAAACCCTTTGTGCAAGAAGAAGATTTTTTCTATCTTTGGGATGCTATGAAATATGATACGCATCGTCAGTTTATGCTGTCAGAAAGGGAAACATCACAGGTTGCTCCACAGAATAATGATGTTTGTGATTGCTTTGAACGGATTTGAGTCTGTGCAATACAATTCATTCAGGATATTTCTGATTTCAAGCTGAAATCCTATTACTATGCACTGAATGAAAGCAGACTGGATATGGATGACTGGCTGCTGAAAATAGCAGTATCGCTAATTCCTGAATGTGTAAAAAAGAGCAGCCGGTTATCCTTTCAGCAGATGATACAATGACTGAAAAAAACAGGAGAACATTTTGAGTATTGTTATGTTTTGTTTGATCATGCAGCATATAACGGCTCTTCCTATCTGAACGGACATTGTTTTGTCAGTCTGATGATTTCTGTCCCTGTGATGGAAGATGATAAAATCAGATCTCTTTCTGTTCCGGTGGGATATCATATTTGGACACAGGAGGAAACAAAGCTGAAAATGGCTGCTGAGCTTGTAAAACTAGCAATGAAAGCAAAAAGAAATGTCATATTGTGCTGTGACAGCTGGTATCCGAAAGCAGA
>DJXD01000004.1 GCA_002449585.1 Ruminococcus sp. UBA7013 | reverse complement strand
GCAGGACTGTACATGAGCCGTTCACCGTTCAACAGCTATATGGAGGATGACATCAAAAACAGATATGCACTCTGGCTTGCAGAGTACAACTCCAAATTAAACTACAGCGGTTCGGTCGGAATGTGGCAGAAGTCCAGCACAGGCAGAGTGAATGGTATCGGCGGAAATGTGGACATTGATGAAGGCTATATTGATTACACAGAAAAAATCAAATCCGCAGGACTGAACGGATTCAGCAAAACAAAGACAATCAGCACACTCTCTGCACCAATCGTCACAGCAACAGAAACCGGCATGACTGTAGAAGTCAAAGTCAACGGCGAAACCTACAGCGGAAAACTGATGAAGAATTAAGGAGATATTGAAAATGGATAATATCAATATAGATGATGAGCTGAACTATTATATGGCACAGGAAATCACAAAATCTATGTATCTTAAAAATCTGATTTCAACCAAGGAATATGTCATATTAACCAAAATTAACCGTATTATTTTTGTCCCATATTTAGCAGAAATTATGCCGAACCCCCTTGACTTATTTCCTGAAAAGAGGTAACATGTCTATACCGAAAGGAGGGTTCTGCATGAAGAAAATTACTGTTATTGAACCTCTTAAAATTGATGCATCCAAGCCAAAACTCAGAGTAGCAGCCTATTGCAGGGTTTCCACTGCAAGTGATGCACAGCATGAGAGTCTGGAGGCACAGAAATCACATTATGAACGATATATTGCACTGCGTACGGATTGGGAATTTGCCGGAATTTATTACGATTCCGGAATTACCGGCACCCGTGCGGACTGCCGTGAAGCTCTGCAAAATCTGCTTGCCGACTGCAAATGCGGAAAAATCAATCTGGTACTGACAAAATCTATCAGCAGACTGGCAAGAAATACAACTGACTGTCTTGAAATCGTCCGTGAACTGATTTCACTCAATATTCCAATTATTTTTGAAAAAGAGAATATCAATACCGGCTCGATGGAAAGCGAAATGCTTCTTGGAATTATGAGCAGTCTTGCAGAAAGCGAGTCAGTTTCTTCTTCACAGAATATCAAATGGTCAATCCGGAACAGATTCATGGACGGCACATTTGATATGCACTCCGCACCATACGGATACTGCTGGAATACTGACAAACTCGAAATCATACCGGAAGAAGCAGAAATCGTGCGGCTGATTTTTTCAGAAGCCATCTCCGGAGCTGGTGCGCATACTATTGCCAAAAAGTTGAATCTGATGGAGATTCCGACAAGGAAACAGAAGACATGGTCATCATCAGTGATACTCAGCATCCTGAAGAATGAACGGTATACAGGAAACGCTCTGTTCCAGAAGACTTATACGGATGACCAGTTCCGCCGTCATGCCAATCACGGAGAATGCGGGCAGTATTTCGCTGCCGGATGTCATCAAGCTATCATCAGTCAGGAAATTTTCGATACTGCTGCTAAAATTATTCAACAAAGGGCTGATGAAAAAAACATAACAGGCGGTGATAAGAAATATCAGAAAAGATATGCATTTCAGGAAAGATTTTTTGCGGTGAATGCGGCTGTACTTTCAAGCGGAGAATCCACAGCGGTGATGAGAAATATGCAGCATGGACATGTTCCGCACATTTACGGGATAAATGTCTGTGTTCCATGCTTTTTCTCCGGGATGATGATATCAGGACTGCTTTCCTCACCATGATGAACAAGCTGATTTTCGGCCGTGAACTGATTCTGAAACCGCTTTATGAAAGTCTGAAAAAACAATCTGTCAATAGGAAACTTCAAAAAATTGAAGAATTACAGAATCAGATTTCGGAAACTGCAAGACAGCGTGATACAATAACAAAAATGTTCACACAGGGTATCATTGATGCTGCGGTCTACAATCAGCAGAACTTCGGCTCACTTTCTGAAATTGCCCGTCTGGAAACAGAAATAGGCTATTTGCAGGCAGATACTTCTGATGATATGACCAGAATCAAAAAACTGTCAGAACTTCTGCATTTTGCTGAAAATTCTGGAATGCTTACAGAATTTGATGATACACTTTTTGTACAGACCGTCAGCAGCATTACAGTTCTGACCCGCCACGAACTTGAATTCCATCTCAGATGCGGACTTTCCCTCAGAGAGAAGGTGTAAGCCATGACACATATTCCTTTTGGATACAGAATCGAAAATGGAAGAGCAGTTCTGGAGGAACAGAATGCTGAACAAGTCCGCATTCTGTTCCGGAGCTACCTTGCAGGACAGTCCATGCCGAAAGCCGCTGAAACTGCCGGAATCAACAGAACACATAGCGTTATCAAAAGAATGCTGCAAAACCGTCGTTATCTGGGGGATGCTTTCTATCCGAAAATGATTGACTCTGAAACATTTGAAAAAGTTCAGGAGGAAATTCAGGAACGTGCAAAGGCTATGAACCGTCTGAACCGTCCGCACAAGCAGAAAATAATTCATATCCCAACCGACTTCATCATGCGTGAAGTCAATAAAAATTATGAAAATCCGCTGGAACAGGCACAATACCTGTACAGCCTTCTGGAGGAGAAGTAAATGGCTAATGTCACATACATTCCTGCGAAAAAACAAATCGGCAGCACTGCCAAACCACAGGAAATTAAAAAACTCAGAGTAGCAGCCTATGCGAGAGTTTCTACCGACCGTGAAGAACAGCTAACAAGCTATGAAGCACAGATTTCATATTATACAGAATACATCGCTAAAAAGCCGGAATGGGAATGCGCCGGTATTTTTGCTGACGAAGGAATCAGTGCCACATCAACTAAGAACAGAACACAGTTTAACCTTATGATTGAAGCATGTATGGATGGAAAAATCGACATGATTATCACAAAGTCGATTTCAAGATTTGCAAGAAATACTGTGGACTGCCTGAATTACATCAGAATGCTGAAAAGTAAAAATATCCCTGTATTCTTCGAAAAAGAAAACATTAATACGATGGATTCACGCGGGGAAGTTATGCTTACCATTATGGCATCACTGGCGCAGCAGGAGTCAGAATCACTTAGCCGGAACACACAGATGGGTGTACAGTACCGTTTTCAGCAGGGAAAAGTCATTGTCAATACTGAAAGTTTTCTCGGCTATGACAAAGACGAAGAAGGAAACCTGATTATCAATCCGGAACAGGCGGAAGTAGTCATGAGAATTTTTCGTGAATATCTCGAAGGCGCAAGCTACAAGAAAATCGCTGCCGGTCTGGAGCGTGACGGCATTCTCACAGGCAGGGGCAACGCCAGATGGCATGACGGTGCAGTCAGAAAAATTCTTATGAATGAGAAATATATGGGTGATGCACTTCTTCAGAAAACGGTAACAGTTGATTTCCTGAAAAAACTTCGTGTCATCAATACCGGAATTGCACCGCAGTATTATGTAGAAGATGACCATGAAGCTATCATTCCAAAGGAAATCTTCATGAAGGTGCAGGAAGAAATGCTCCGCAGGAGAAGCGGGGAAAAACGTGCTTCCGGAAAACGGAGAGGATACAGTGCAAACCATGCATTTTCACAGATTGTTTATTGTGCCGAATGCGGTGAACAGTTCCGCAGGATTCACTGGAACAACCGGGGAAAGAAATCTGTTGTATGGAGATGCATTAACCGGCTGGAAAAAAGCGGAGTGAACTGCCGTGCAAGAACTGTCCATGAAGAAATTTTACAGGAAGCTGTTATGCAGGCTGTCAACATTCTGCTTTCCGAAAAATCAGATTATCTGAAAATCCTTGAAGAAAGTGCCGCACTGATTTCCGTACATCCGGAAACAGAGGAATCGGACGAAACAGAACTGCTCCTGAATACACTTCAGGGAAAACTGGTTGCACATGTCGGAAACAGAAAGGAATATATTAAAATTGCAGAAGAAATCCTCCGGCTGAGAGAAATCCGGCAGGAAACTATGAAGGACACCAGAATCAAAGAAGAACAGCTTCAGAAAATTCAGGAACTTCAGAGTTTCATCCACAGGCATTCCGGAAAAATGGAATGTTTTGATGCGGAACTTTCTAAGAAACTGATACAGAAAATAGAAGTCTGTGATGACCATCTGGAAATCCTGTTCCGTTCCGGGGTGATGATTACCGTCCAGGCATAAGCAGGAATTTATTTTCCCTGTTCTGTTTTTCAACAGAACAGGGATTTTTTTATTCCTTATTTTCTAAATCACGAAGTGTCTTTCCGTCTCTGTCTTTCCAGATTACCCAGCCATTGCTGCTTTTTCCGGTTACAAATTCTGCGGCACTGGAAGGACTGCTGAATAATACATCTTCCTGCAAAATGTGATTTTCATCCACTTTACACTCCATACGTTTCTTGCTGTTTCCCGGTGAAATGGCATCTTCCTCCGGAGAAATCACGCTGCCTTTCAGCACAACAAATCCTTCGCTCGTCTGTTTTGCATGAGCTTCTACTGTCAGATTCAGTTTTTTCAGGGTTCTGGATAAGAATAATTCCTGTTCTTCCTGCGGTTCAGCAGAGGGGTCTTTAGTTTCTGTTTTCTGTGTCAGCGGAACAAAGACCTTGTGGCCAAGTACAGACATAATCAGTTTTGCGTATTCGATAAATTCTTCCAGTTCACTTTCTTTTTCTTCTGTAATATGTCCGGGAGAGGGGTCATTTCCGTTCTTGACAATGTATCTTTTCGCATCCAGCGCAAGATTGCAGAAGCGGTGTTCCAGGTAGCTGATGTCCGTGGGGCCGAATGAATTGTTGGAAGTTGTGAATACAACAGCCTCTGTCCAGTAATCCTTCTGCGGATTTCTCTTATGTTCAAACAGCCTGCCAAGAATGCCTTCTCCGTTCTTGCGGATACCTGCCTGGCCGATATAGGCAATATTCTGTCCGGTTTCATCAGAAGTGCCGAACAGGAAATAGCATCCGCTCCATTTCAGGTCATCTCTTTCACGGCATTTTTCGAGTTCTGTCCTGGGAATTTTATAAGCAACTCCTGTCCAGTTCGCAAGCGTACACTTGATTCTTCCGTTTGCATCTCCGTCCATCAGGTAGAGATGAATATTTTTTCCTTTTGACATAGATATAACTCCTTTCAAATCTTAATGACAACAAATCAATATACTAAACGTACCGTCAAAATATACAAAAATCGTAACAGAGATACAGTCCGGTGACAATGTGTCTCTGAATATGCTGTTTTCAAACCGATAAACGGCTGAAACAGGTGCTTAAAAAGCAAGCAGAATGGACTATTTTTGTCTTGACATCAAAACGATACACTCAACGTGTGAAGTTCCTGGAAAAAGATCTACTGATTTGACTTTATTTGTAATATAGCCGAGGTTATAAAATGCAGCAGCATCTCTGGCAGCTGTAGAAGGATTACAAGAAATCATAATAATTTGTGATGGATGCATTTTGACAGTAGATTGTATTGTTAGATCACTGCATCCTTTTCGAGGAGGATCTAAAATAATTACATCTGGAAAAATATTTTGTTTTAGTAATAATTCAGCAATAGATCCTGCATCTCCGCAATAAAATTCTGTATTCGCATGATGATTTAATACAGCGTTTTGTCTGGCATTTTCAACAGCTTCCGGAATGACTTCGACACCGATCAAAGATTGAATGCAATTTGACATAGAAAGTCCTATTGTTCCTGCACCACAGTACAGATCAAGAAGAATTTTATTTTTATTGAGATTGGCATAAGATTTTGCAATTTCATATAAATTTTCAGCTTGTTGCGTATTGACCTGATAAAAAGATTGGGGAGAAATTCTGATTAGATTGTTACACATAGTATCTGTGATGAAATTTTGACCAGATAAGACAGTTACAGATTTTCCAAGAATCACATTCGTTTTTAATGGATTGACGGATTCTGTAATGCTAATCATTTTTGGAAATGCTTTATGAAGATCCGGAAGGAGCTTTTGTATTTTTTTCCGGATGGAGACTCTTGTAACAAAACAGAGCATGATTTCATCAGAATAGAAGCCTTTTCTTAAATAGATATGCCGTAATTCACCGGAATGATTTTTTTCATCGTAAGCGGAAATATGGCAGGATTCCAAAGCAGGAAGAAGAGCATGGAGAATTTTAGAGAAAATTTCGGGTTGAAGCGGACATTCTGGAAAAGGAATAACCCGATGACTGTGACGGGCATAGAATCCGCAAACAAGATGTCCATCTTGTTCTGCAATGGGATACTGTGCCTTATTTCGATAATGATAACGGCTTTGACTGCCAAGAATGGGTTCAAATTCGGGGGAAAGCTTCCCGATTCGGGTAAAAGCATCTTTGACAGCTTGATCTTTATATTTTAATTCTGTTTGATAATCCACATGTTGAAAGACACAGCCGCCGCACTGTCGGAACACAGCGCAGACAGGCTCTATTCTTCCGGGAGCTGGAGTGATCAGTTTTTCAATAATGCCGAATGCGTAATTTTTCAAAACTTTGACAATTCGGACATCAATAATATCACCGACTGCTGTCATAGGAACAAAAACGGCCATATTATTGATCCGGCAGATTCCGCTTCCTTCTGTCGTCATGCCTGTAATTTCCGCATGATAAATTTCATTTTTCTGCATAATTTTGTTCCTTTCTAAGAGATTTGATCCAACTCATTCTTGATATTCTGTGCTGTTTACAGATCAGGATAATGCCTTATGTTGAAAGACACAGCCGCCGCACTGTCGGAACACAGCGCAGACAGGCTCTATTCTTCCGGGAGCTGGAGTGATCAGTTTTTCAATAATGCCGAATGCGTAATTTTTCAAAACTTTGACAATTCGGACATCAATAATATCACCGACTGCTGTCATAGGAACAAAAACGGCCATATTATTGATCCGGCAGATTCCGCTTCCTTCTGTTGTCATGCCTGTAATTTCTGCATAATTTTGTTCCTTTCTAAGAGATTTGATCCAATTCATTCTTGATATTCTGCGCTGTTTCTTCAAAATACGAATCAGGATAATGCATTTTAAAATTTTTTTTGAATACCGAAGTAATCAGATCTATCATTTCTTTGACAGTCATTTCCGGTTTCAGGTACTGACTAATGGTTCTGCTGATGGAATCAAATTCGTCTGATGGCGCACCTAATGCCAAAAGTTTTAAAAAATCCATAGCATCAATGTGCTTTTTAACGATCTGAAATAATTTTTCTTTTTGTAAAAGATAGTTCTGTAACACAATGCAATATCTGCTGAGGAATTTAATGCTGGTGATTTCTGAGAATAGAATTTCACAAGGTTTATAAAATTTCCAGGAAAGATCAATAGAAGGGTCAAATTCTTCAAACATGACAGCATTTTCTGTGACATCGCTGATTCTACCTATTCCGAAATTATTTTTAATGATCACGAGATATTGCAGTTCTTTAAGAGATAGAAATACACTTTGCCAAGATTGCAGCTGAATATCAGGTTTTTGAAAAGATGTCAGAATTTGATTTTCCTGATTAATAAATGCAGAAATATCTTTGACTTGTTCAATAAAATTGAGGTTTGAAAATGCTCCGATTTGAAAGCCGCTTATTTGAAAATCATTTTCTTCTGCGGCAAGAAAAAGATTATTATCATGAGCGAGCATATAAAATAACGCATATTCTTTTTCATGCTTAAAACGGCACTGAAACAGATGATACATATCTGTTGAATTTTTAAATAGCTGAAGTTCAGATTGTTTCATGAAAATTCCTTTCTGATAGAAGCTGATAAAATCCGGTATAATTAGCAATCACTTGATTTGCACCCAAAGAAAGCAAAGTTTCCTTATCCAGCATAGAAGAAACGCCGACAATATGACCTGCGCCCGCAGTAACAGCGGCCTGAATACCAGATTTGGCATCTTCAAAAACAGCACATTGTTTGATAGGCACATGCAAAAGTTGAGCGGCTTTCAGAAAAATATCAGGTGCAGGCTTTCCGGGGAATGTGCCGGTATTATAAATAATTTTATCAGGCTGAAACCATTCTGACAAATGCAGGTGTGAAAAAAAGAATTGCATATTATTCCGGGCAGATGCTGTTGCAATTGTAATAGGGATCTTTCTGGCTTTCAGTTCATTCAGAAAGGCAGGGAGACCTTCTGCAAGATGAAAATCAGAACTTTGCAGGCAGAGTATACGATAAATTTTTTCTTTTTCTTCTTCGATCAAAAGGCTTTCCGCAGGCGAAATGTTCCTTTGCAGAAAATAAGATAAAATATCCTGTGCAGAACATCCATAAACATGTTCATGAAATTCAGCATCTGTGATTTCTCTGTGAATTTGATTTTCCAGAAACATCTGCCAAGCTCTATCATGAAAGGATTTATCAAAAATCATTGTTCCATTTAAATCAAAAATAATGCCTTGGATCATGCTAATTTCTCCAATTCTGTTTCAATCTGTATTTTCTTTTCCATCAGCTGAGAAAAACGGCTGATATATTCATAAGGAAATTTATAATTCATGACTCTGACAATGTTATCCTGACAGATGATTTTACTGGATGCGCCACATCCTGCGCCAAGAATAGTCTGACGATCATCCATAATCAGGATATTATAAATATTTTCTTTTCCGGGTTTTGCATATCCAACGTTTTCCAGATTTCCGATTGTATTTTTCTGACGGTATAAATAATAAGGCTGATAATTGCTTTTGGGGAGTATTTGTGCTGATAATGCTGCCATTTTTTCAACGATAGAAATCTCTGTATTCTGCTTTGAGCCATACAGATCGGCCGAACGTTTTAATGTCAATGTATGTACTGTAATACTATCAGGATGCAATGCTATCACCTTTCTGAGCGTATCTGCAAAACCTTCATAAGTATCTGACGGCAGTCCGGCGATCAAATCCATATTAATATTATCAAATCCCAGCTGACGAGCCAACTGATAAGCATCAATGACCTGTTGAGCAGTATGACAGCGGCCAATTTTCTGTAATACAGCATCCTGCAATGTTTGCGGATTGATAGAAATTCTGTCTGCCTGCATTTGCCGGATCACCTGCAATTTTTCTTTTGTGATCGTATCTGCTCGGCCTGCTTCAACTGTATATTCCTGAACCTGACAAAGATCAATATTTTCCTGTATTGTCTGCATGATGCTGCTTAATTGCTGAGCAGAGATTGCTGTGGGTGTTCCGCCGCCGATATAAATGGATTGGACAGATAATTGATATTTTCGAATCAGTGTTCCAAGAATTGCAATTTCTTCACATAATTTTGCAATATACGCAGGAATCAGATTTTTGGCACTTTGAATAGAATGGGATACAAAAGAGCAATAACTGCATCTTGTTGGGCAGAATGGAATGGAGATATATAAACCGATCTGTTTAGGACTATGGGGCAGAATCTTTTTTTGAATCAAGGCAGTTTGCAAAGCAAGTTGCATTTTCTGATCTGAAATCAGATATTGTTCCTGCAATGTCTGGCAGACTTGTTCCGGAGCAAATCCTTGTTCCAGTTGATCCAGCACTTTCCGAACGGGGCGGATGCCTGTCAGCATCCCCCAAGGGGGTTGATAGCCTGTCAGCAATTGCAAACTCTGGTACAGCATTCGGCATAATAGATATTCTTGCTGTGCATTTTCTTCAGGGCATTGACAGCTGTCATTCAAGCATTTTCCATGCATCAGAATATTAATATCTATTCTCTCTGCGTTGATAGCTGTCACAATTTGATTTTCTGCTGTTGGAATTTCATCATCCCGGCAAAGCTGAAACCGCACCCCAGGAATAAAAATTTTAGCAATTGCCTGCACTTCATATGCAAAATCATGTCCCTTGAAAATCAATGCATAATTCATTTCAGATTCCTCAGATACGGATTATTATTTTTTTCAAAATCAAGCGTTGTCCTGTAAAAATGTCCCGGACAAATATCATAATTCTGTTGCAGTGCGGCAATTTTTTGCAGAGATTTCTGCATATCTTCCGGATTGCCATGAATAAAATCTGTCCGCCCGATGCTTTTATAAAACAGTGTATCACCAGAGAACAAGAAATTTCCCGTCAGATAGCAGACACCTCCGGGCGTATGTCCGGGCGTATGCATGACTTGAATCTCTCTGTTTCCTGCTTTAAGAATCTGTCCATCTGTCACAGTCTGATATTTTTTGATAGGAATAAATTCCTCATCTGTAATATCATAGCACAGGTTGGCATTGCCATCTTCCAGCATGACGGCATCTTTTTCATGAATATAGACATCTGCGCCGGCCATATTCCGAACCGCTTCGACACCAGCAATATGATCATAATGCCCATGTGTCAGAAAAATCGCTTTTAATTTAAGATCATGTGCCTGTAATACATGCATGAATTTTTTCACACCGTTTCCAATATCAAACGCACATACTTCCCCTTCTCCGCATTCGAGAAGATAACAATTTGTACCAAGCTCTCCTAGTACGATTTGCATCAGTTCCATTCTAGCATTCCTTTCTTATTTTGTGACGTTCTTCCCCGCCGAAAGAGGCGGGGGCTTCGTGTTTCACCAGTCTAATACTCTGTACTCGCTCTATTGGAGCACAGGCACATCACGAGAGACTATTCTCTTAAAAATCCCCCTCTTTTAATCAAGAGAGGGATAACATCATGATTCTGCATCTTCCTGACCAGAATTAACATCTTTTGTAACAGAAGCTTTTCTCCGCTGTTCCATTCGCATGAACACGATATCATATCCATTGCCAAGAGAGCGATTCACACGGCTGATGGTTGCAGTACTTGCTCCAATGGTTTCTACAATATCAGTATATACATGATGATCTGTCAGCATTCTGGCAACCTGAAGTCTCTGGGACATTGTCTGAAGTTCCAGCGCAGTACAGAGATCATTGAAGAAAGCTTCACATTCTTGTTTTGTTTCCAGACAGAGAATTGCTTCATATAAATCATCCAGTGCATCCGGCTTCACTTTTTTGCTTTTCATAGATTCCGCTTCCTTTCTGTAAATATGCTTTCTTTTATTTTAGCACATTATTGCATAAAAGTAAAGTCTTTTTCAAAAATATTTTTTTAGTTCTGTTCTTCTGCAATTTCGGATAAAATCGCCCTCACTTCAGAAAGGCCTTCTTTTGTTTGGGAAGAACAGCAAACGGTATGAATCTGATCAGCATAGGGAATTTCTTCTGCAAATGCCTGAATGCGCTGTAATCGTTCGGATTTATTTAATTTATCTGCTTTTGTAAAAATAATAATAAATGGAATTTCTGCATCAATCAAAAAATTTATCATTTGCAAATCGTCTTTTGATGGTGCGTGACGCATGTCCAGCAGCTGGATCACAAGTCTAAGATCTCTATCAGATTGTAAATAACCTGCAATTAGTTTCCGCAGTCTTTCCTGTTCGGATTTCGATGTTTTGGCATACCCATAGCCAGGAAGATCCACAAGATAAACAGCATCTACACGATAGAAATTAATCGTAGCTGTTTTTCCTGGCACGGCACTGACACGTGCCAGGGATTTTCTTCCGACAAGTTGATTGATCAATGTGGATTTGCCCACATTGGAGCGGCCAATAAATGCAAATTCTATGCATTCCGGTTCAGGAAGCTGAGAGAGTGTCCCGAAAGCGGCTGCAAATGCCGCATTTTGAAACTGCATTATGCTCTGGCCGCATTCTGAGCGGCTGTTTTTTTCTTTTTGGGCGTACCAGAATGCCGTTTTTTATCTGTTTTTTCTAATGCAATTTCCAGAACCTGATCTAGACTATGCACAGGAATAAATTGAATATGTTCCTTGACAACGTCGTCCACTTCTTCCAGATCAGCCTGATTGCCTTCCGGAATGATCACACAGGTAATTCCCGCACGATAAGCAGCCATAGATTTTTCACGCAGGCCGCCTATGGGCATTACACGGCCATGCAGTGTAATTTCTCCGGTCATAGCAACATCTGCTCGTACTGGAATGCCGGATAATGCTGAGATCAGCGCAGTTGCCATAGTTACCCCAGCAGAAGGGCCATCTTTGGGAACAGCACCCTCCGGCGCATGGATATGCAGATCATTTTTCTGATAAAAATTCGTAGGGATATCATATTCTTTTGCAACGCTTCGAGCATAGCTGACAGCCAGCATTGCACTCTCCTGCATGACAGTGCCTAATGAACCTGTGATTTCCACATTGCCTTTTCCCTCTAATACAAGAGCTTCCAAAGGCATCAGCACACCGCCGGCAGATGTCCAGGCAAGACCATTCACAAGGCCGACTGTATTCTGTTTGCTCTGCGGATCGGGCAGATATTTGGGAATGCCCAGATAAGTTTTCAGATCTTTGCTTTTTACATGTACATGTTTACTTTCACCGGTAGCGATCGCTTTAGCGGCTTTCCGGCAAACTGTTCCAATCGTCCGCTCTAAATTCCGGACACCGGATTCACGGGTATAAGCATCAATCATTTCATAGATCACATCATCATCTAGTTTGCACTGTGCTGATTTAAGGCCATGCATTTTAAGCTGTTTTGCAAGCAGATGCCGCCGGGCAATCTGAAATTTTTCCTCTCTGGTATAGCTCGGAAGTTCGATGATTTCCATACGATCCAGAAGCGGCGCAGGAATGGTATCCATAGTATTTGCCGTTGCTACGAATAATACCTGACTGAGATCAAACGGCAATTCCAAATAATGATCACGAAATGCATGATTCTGCTCACTGTCCAATACTTCCAGCATAGCCGCAGAAGGATCACCTTTATAATCATTTCCCATCTTATCCAATTCATCCAGAAGAATCAGCGGATTTCTTGTACCTGCCTGACTGAGTGCAGCAATGATCCGTCCGGGCATTGCGCCGATATAGGTTTTTCTATGTCCACGGATATCTGCCTCATCACGGACACCGCCAAGGGATACCCTGACAAATTTTCTGGAAATTGCTTCAGCGATGGATCGGCCAACAGAAGATTTTCCGACACCAGGAGGGCCTACCAGACATAAAATCTGTCCTTTCAATTCTGGATTCAGCACACGAACGGCCAGACTTTCTAAGATTCTGTCTTTGACTTTTTTCAGTCCATAATGATCCGCATCCAGTTTTTTCTGTACAGAATTCAAATCAAGATTTTCTTCTGAAAGTGCATTCCAAGGCAGATCCAGACAAGTATCCAGATAGCTTGAAATAACATAAGCTTCTTGAGAAGCGGCAGGCATTTGCCGCAAACGGCTTGCTTCTTTCAATAATTTAGATTCACATTCCTGGGGCAAGCCAAGTGATTTGATCCGTTCGGCATAAGATTCTGGATCTTCTAGCGGTTCTTCTCCGGTTTCTTCACGAAGCTGATCAGAAATCACACGGAGCTGTTCTCTGAGAAAATATTCTCTTTGCCCCTGATCAATATTTTCCTGTGTCTTATCATGAATTTCTTTTTCTGTTTCCAGAACCATAGTTTCTTTAATCAGAATTTCATATAACAGCTGCATTCTTTTGGACAGATGACTTTCTTCCAGAAGCTGCTGTTTATCTTTGAAATCCAGCATGGTATTAAATACAATTTCTTCATACAATGACATGGGATCATCCTGACACAGGACAGCAATCATAATTTCCCGTGGCATTCTGGGAAACAAATGGCTGTACCGTTCATAGACATCTTTAATTGCTCGCACCAAAGCTTGCATTTCTACTTCATCATAAGTTTCCCGGCTGTTATCCGGCAGGCGGCGCACTTCTGTCAGCAGAACATCTCCCATTTTCCGGAAAGATTTGATTTTTGCACGATAGCAGCCTTCTACCAGAATTCTGACAGTATCATCCTGTGTTTTCAATGTCTGCTTGATTTCAGCGACCACACCAATTTGATATAAATCTTTTCCGGTTGGATTTTCTTCAAAAATATCTTTCTGTGCAGTAAGAAACACTTTTCTATCATGTTGGAGTGCTTCCTCTACGGCCTTTACTGACATGTCTCTTGCAACATCAAAATGCATAATCATGTGCGGAAAGGCAACCGTTCCACGCATAGGCACAGCGGGCAGAGTCTCTATCATTTTCTTTTTTTCCTGCATACTTCAACCTCACATTCCAGCGTTGAAAGCAACGCTTTTCATTATTATACTACATTTTCAGACGGATTGCAAGCGGTAATTTCCGGCCGCACTGGTGCAAAAAGCCACACGTGGGGGTGTGGCTTCTGAACATGTTTTACCAGGGGTGAATCACATTTCCCTGACGATCTGTCAGTACCGGAGGCGCATTTTCTGTTATGCACTCTTTTGTGATGGTCACTTTGCTGACTTCTGCATATGCCGGCATATGGAACATAGACGGCATCAGGATATTTTCCATAATAGAGCGCAGGCCTCTCGCTCCGGTTTTCTGTGCAATGGCCTTTTTTGCAATTTCTGTTAATGCACCTTTCTCAACTTCCAGATTTACATTGTCATAATGAAACAGCTTCATATACTGCTTGACAAGCGCATTTTTCGGCTCTGTCAGAATTCTGACAAGTGCATCTTCATCCAGTTGATCCAATGCGGTAATAATTGGCAGACGGCCGATTAATTCCGGAACCATGCCGAAACGCACCAGATCTTGAGGAATCACTTTTCTGAAAATATTATCTGCTTCCTGCTTGCTAGAAGTGACATCTGCGCCAAATCCAAGGCCAGACGGTGCAATCCGCTTCATGATCACAGGCTCTAAACCATCAAATGCGCCGCCACAGATAAATAGAATATTTCTTGTATTGATCTGAAGGCATTCTTGATTTGGATGCTTTCTGCCGCCCTGCGGAGGTACATTGGCAATTGTGCCTTCAATGATTTTCAGCAATGCCTGCTGAACGCCTTCACCGGAAACATCTCTCGTCAGAGAAGTATTTTCTGATTTTCTGGCGATTTTATCAATTTCATCAATATAGACAATACCATGTTCTGCTGCTTCAATATCAGAATCTGCGGCCTGAATCAGACGAAGGAGAACATTTTCTACATCATCACCAACATAGCCAGCTTCTGTAATAGTAGTGGCATCTGCAATTGCAAATGGTACAGCCAGAATTTTGGCAAGTGTCTGGGCAAGGAATGTTTTTCCAACACCAGTAGGCCCAAGAAGAAGCACATTGCTTTTCTGGATTTCTACGCCATCTGTATCATCATGGCTGGTGATGCGTTTATAATGATTATAAACAGATACTGCAAGTGACATTTTAGCGTTGTCTTGTCCGACAACATACTGATCAAGCACTTCTTTGATTTCTGTAGGCTTAAGCAATTTAATTGGTTTGCTAAGCTTCCATTTCCCTGATTTTTCCGTTTTTGGATCTGGGGCGGGATTAGAACTGCTGATCATGTTATAACACTGGCCAACGCATTCATCACAGATGTTATAGATACCTGCGGAAAACATTGCCATTACTTTATCTTCACCCTTGCCGCAGAAGTTACATACTTTATATGCCATATGCGTTTTTCCTTTTTTCATTCAGATTTTTATCAGCCGTCAGCCCGTTTGTCAATTACTTTATCAATCAAGCCATATGCCTGGGCTTCTTCAGCAGTCATATAATTATCACGTTCTGTATCACGTTCAATGACTTCCAGCGGCTGACCGGTATGTTTTGCCAGCATTTCATTCATTCTCTGACGTGTTCTAACCAGATGATCAGAATGAATTTTAATATCTGTACACTGTCCGGAAAGGCCGCCACTAATCAGCGGCTGATGAATCATGATTTCACTGTTAGGCAGAGCAAAGCGTTTTCCGGGTGCGCCGGCTGTCAGCAGGAAAGCACCCATAGAAGCGGCCATTCCCATACAGATGGTAGAGACATCACACTTGATATACTGCATTGTATCATAAATCGCCATACCGGCCGTAATAGAGCCGCCAGGGCTGTTGATATACAATGAAATATCTTTTTCTACATCTTGGCTTTCCAGATAGAGGAGCTGCGCCACTACAAGACTTGCTGTAGTATCTGTTACCTGATCATGCAGCATAATAATGCGATCGTTGAGCAGGCGAGAATAAATATCATAAGAACGGTCGCCCCGGCTTGTCTGTTCGACAACGTAAGGCATGGAAGCATTATAAATATCCATATGCTTAATTCCTTTCTTAGCTTGATCCGGAAAGTGCACGGGCGGAATCAAACGGCCGCCCGTGCCGGATAATTATTCAGCGGATTCTTCTGTTGTTTCAGCAGGTGCTTCTTCCGCAGAGGCTTCTGCTGTTTCTTCTGTCACATCGGCATTTTCCTTGACAATTTCAAGAGCCTTTGTCACACGCAGATCCATCAGGAAATCAGCCATAGGCAGACGCTGTTTTACAGCTTCTATTGTCATGTGATTTGCCTCTGCAATCGGTCTCAGATTTTCATTAAGCTCTTCTTCGGAGATCTGTACATTTTCCAGTTCTGC
Source organism: Ruminococcus sp. UBA7013 (assembly GCA_002449585.1). GTDB lineage: Bacteria > Bacillota > Clostridia > Oscillospirales > Ruminococcaceae > UBA3855. Next base: position 17,785 of record DJXD01000004.1, on the reverse strand, counting down.
AATTTTTTCCAGAGCAAGGCGGAGTTTTACTTCCTTTACAGCACGATCATGCTGCTGATCACGGAAATCTGTCATATCCTGTCCGGTATACTGGAGATACAGTTCCAAGCTCATGTTCTGCTGACTGAGCATCTGTCTGAAATTATTAATCAGATCATCAATTCTATGTTCAAACATGCAATTAGGAATTGGAACATCTACTTTTTCAATCAATGCATCCATGATCTGATTATCAAATGCTACTTCGGACTCATGAACAGCATTCTTTTCCAGATTTTCTCTTGTCTTGGTTTGGAATTCTTCCAGAGATTCAAATTCTGTAGAATCCTGAATAAATTCGTCATCGGCTTCCGGCAGTTCTTCTACTGTAATACCGTTGAGTTTGCATTTAAAAACAGCTTCTTTTCCGGCATATTCTTCCATCTGATAATTAGCCGGGAATGTTACATTAACATCAAATTCATCGCCGATATTTTTTCCAACAATCTGTTCTTCAAAGCCGGGGATAAACTGGCCGCTACCAAGACGGAGCGGGAAGCTTTCGCCCTTGCCGCCTTCAAATGCTTCATCGCCAAAGAAGCCTTCAAAATCAATATTTACTTCATCGCCCAGCTGAGCGGCTCTGTCATCTACAGACACCAGTCTTGCATTTCTCTGGCGGAGCATCTGGAGCTGTGCGCTGACATCTTCATCTGTTACTTGGCTGATTTTTTTAGAAACTTTGATACCCTTGTAATCTGTAATTTCTACAACAGGCTTTGTAATGCAAATAGCCTTGAAAACTGCGCCATCTTCTTTGCTTACTTTTTCTGCGCTGACCTGGGGAGTATCCACCAGCTCAAAATCAGCATCAGCGAGAGCGGCCGGGAGTTCTGCATTGATCAGCTGATTGAGGGCATCTTCATAAAATACGCCCTGTCCCATACGGGATTCTGCCATTTTGCGGCTGACTTTACCTTTGCGGAAGCCGGGCAGAGAAAGATTTTTTCTAGCTTTCTGATAAGCACTTTCCACAGCTTTTTCAAACGTTTCAGCATCTACTTCAAATACCATTTCCACGGTATTGACTTCTGGTCTTGTTGTTGATTTCAAACTCATTTCAAGTTCCTCCAAATTAATATGTTCACTTGTATTCAGTGAGATATTTACATACAAGTTATTATAACATATCTGCAAAAATTTTTCTATAGATTTTTGAATTTTCCACAGATATGACAAATTATAGAATTTTTTCAGGTATAAACTGTAAATAATCACCAGAGATCAGATGATAACAGATACCATCATAAATTCCTTTTGTGGCTTTTGCATGGGTTTTTCCATGAAGATGGCCATAATAACAATCTTTGATCTGGAATTCATGAAGCACTTCCAGAAGCAAAGCATTCTGACTGCCCCAATAGACTGGCGGATAATGCAGGAAGACTAGGGGTTTTAGCTTCTGCCGAACAGCCGCCTGCAAAGAAGTGCGAAGCCGTTGCTGTTCTCTTGCAAGCACTTTTGCATCTGCGGATTCTCCTGGCATATTGACCCAGCCACGTGTGCCGCAGATGCCGATTTGCTCATAAGCATAGCAATTATTATGCAAAATATGCAGACTGTCAAATCCATTTGCCTGAAAAAATTCTGTCATTTTTTTCATAGAATTCCACCAATAGTCATGATTGCCTTTTAATATAATCTTCTGACCGGGAAGATTCTCTAAAAATGCAAAATCTGGTTCTGCTTCTTTCAGGCTCATGCCCCATGAAATATCTCCGGCCAGTATAATCATATCTTCCGGCTGAATGTGTTTCAGCCAATGATCCCGAATCTTGGTATGATAATCTTCCCAACCCGGAAAAATTTCCATGGATTTTGCAGGGACTCCCAGTGATAAATGTGTGTCCCCCATGACAAATAGACTCATCAGATAATATCCAGCTTTTTCAGGACATAATTTTCCATGTCTTCTTTTTGGATCACTTCGCTAAAGCGGACAGCTTTATCTTTCAGATCTGCCAGAGACTGCGGCACAGGGAGGCCGGAAACCTCTGCCAGATGTGCAACTTGTGCATATTCATCCACATCAGAAACAGTGCCTTCTATCGCTTCCAGAACACTTGCGCTGAATTTATACGGGCTTGCCGTGGAAGCAATCAATGTTCTGGTATGATCGCCAGTTTTAGACAGATAATCTAAATATACTTTTACAGCGACAGCAGTATGTGTATCACAAGTATACTGATATTTTTCTTTGAAATCATGAATGGTTTTCTTTGTGTCTGCATCATCACAGAAACCGCCGATAAAATCCGCCTGTAATTTGGCTTTGATTTCGTCTGTGACTTCATATTTTCCTTCAGATGCCAGCTTTCCGAACCAATCACGGATTTGTGCATCATCACCACCAGTCAGAAGATATAACAATCTTTCCAGATTGCTGGAGATCAGAATATCCATAGACGGGGAGCAGGTAGCATAGAAATCACGATTTCTGTCATAAATACCAGTTGCAATAAAATCTGTCAGGACTTTATTAATATTAGATGCACAAATCAGCTTTCCAATCGGAACACCCATATTCTTGGCATAATATGCGGCCAGAATATTTCCGAAATTTCCCGTTGGCACAACGACATTGATCATATCGCCAAACTGGATTTCTCCACGCTTTGCCATTTCCGCATAAGCGGATACATAATAGACAATCTGGGGTGCAAGTCTGCCCCAGTTGATCGAATTGGCAGAAGAAAACATTTTTCCGGCTTTGGCAAGCTGTTCCTTCACGGATTGATCTGTAAAGATTTTTTTGACACCGTTCTGACAGTCATCAAAATTTCCTTCCAAAGCGCACACATTGACATTTCCGCCTTCCTGTGTGGCCATCTGTCTTTTCTGCATGGAGCTGACACCCTGATCCGGATAGAATACCATAATTTCCGTACCGGGCACATCTTTGAAGCCTTCCAGAGCGGCTTTTCCGGTATCACCGGAAGTGGCAACCAGAATAACGACTTTTTTATCTTCTCCGTTTTTCTTGAGAGAAGTAGTCAGCAGATAAGGCAGAATCTGGAGAGCCATATCTTTAAATGCACAAGTAGGCCCATGCCACAGCTCCAAAATATTTGCATCATCAAAAGCCTGTGTCAGTTCTGCAATATTTGCCGTTTCAAAATTTTTTGTACTATATGCATGAGAAGTGCAATAATTAATTTCCTCCGGTGTGAAATCTGTCAGAAATTTGCCAAATATCACATTAGCACGTTCAGCATAATTCATATCTGCCAATGCTTTCAGTTCATCCATAGAAATCTGAGGAATTTCAGACGGAATGAACAAGCCGCCATCAGAAGAAATACCCTGTGCAATTGCCTGGGCACTTGTCACTTTCAAACTGCTGTCACGTGTACTTTGATAATACATAAACTGTCACCCTTTCTTAAAAAATACGATCCTGAAAATCCGTTTCATCAAACGCATTTTCAATATAATTAATATCAATCAATCTAGTATGATATACTGTCACTTCTGCAATATCATACCGGATATACCAGTCCTCTTCCGGAATATTTCTTTTTTCGCAATATGCATAAGCTGCCCGGATCAGAAGACGCTGTTTTCTTCTATCAACTGCTTCTGCACCGCTTTCTACAGACATAAGATCTCTTGTTTTGACTTCAACAAAACATAAATCTTGATTGATAGTAGCAATCAGATCAATTTCTCCGCCACGGATTCTGAAATTCCTGTCAAGAATCTGATAGCCTAATGCTTCCAGATAATAACTGACAGCCCATTCTCCCAGTCGTCCTATTTCAGCCGGTGTCACAGGATTTTTTTCAGGAAAGATGGCCTATGAATCGGACAGATGCCATATTGTTTGATCAAATTCCGATGTTCCGCTGTGCCATAGCCTTTATGTTTTTCAAAGCCATATTGCGGATATAATAAAGCTTGTTCTTTCATATAATGATCACGTGCGACTTTTGCCAGCACGGAAGCGGCCGCAATGGAAGCAGATTTTGCATCACCCTTGATAATCGTTTCTAATGCAATGGAAAGATCTGGTTTTTGATTGCCGTCTACCAGTACATAATCCGGTTTCTGTGTCAGCCCTTCTACTGCCCGTTTCATTGCCAGCAGAGAAGCCCTCAGAATATTGATTTTTTCAATCTCAGCGATACTTGCCCAAGCGATACACCAGCAGACAGCTTTTTTTTGGATTTCTTCTGAAAGCTGTTCCCGGCGATGTTCTGAAAGCTTTTTGCTATCATCCAATCCCTGTATTTCACAGTTTTCCGGAAGGATTACCGCCGCAGCATAAACATCGCCTGCCAAAGGGCCTCTTCCGGCTTCATCCACACCACACAGGATGCCATGCTGTTCCCTCATTTCAGCATCAAAATCAAACATTGCATGACGGCGGAGCAGTGTTTCCTGTCTCATTCCGTCACCTCCGGAAGTTCCAGCGTAATTCTACCCAGCTTTGCGGCTCGAAAATCATCTAGCACAGTGGCCGCCGCACGTTCTGTATTCACAATTCCGCCGGATAATAGCATACCTCTTTTCCGGCCAACCAGTTCCAGAAGCCGATCGCCTTGGGTTTCCTCTGTTTCTAATTTATAACGCTCTTGCAAAGATTTGGCATAATGCATATGCAAATATTCCAGCAATAGCATTGCAAGTGCTTCTGTATCAAGAATCTGATCTTTAATTGCACCGGTGAATGCTAGACGAAGAGCGGCTTGCTGATCGTCCAGCTTTGGCCAGAGAACCCCTGGCATATCAAGGAATTCCGTTTGTGCATCTATTTTTACCCATTGTTTTGTGCGGGTCACGCCGGGACGATCTTCTACTTTAGCAATTTTCGATTTCGCCATTTTATTAATAAATGACGATTTTCCGACATTTGGAATCCCTACTATCATAAGCCGGACAGGTCTCCCTGTCATTCCTGCTTTTTTTCTTTTTTCAAGCAACTCTTTCAGCATCTGCTCACGGACAACAGAAAGAAACTGTTTTGTGCCTTTGTTACTGATGCAATCAATTGCCAGAGCGGGAATCCCTTGCTTTCTATAATATTGTACCCATTTAGCAGTACAATCCGGATCAGCCATATCTGATTTATTCAGAAGAATCATATAAGGTTTGCTGCTGACTAATTCTGTCAGATCCGGATTACAGCTGCTCATAGGAATCCGGGCATCAATCAGGGATACCACACCATCCACAAGCGGAAGATTCGCAGCAATCATGCGCTTTGTCTTTGTCATATGCCCCGGAAACCATTGAATATTTCCAATTTGAATCTGCTGATGTTCAGCCATTTTTGCCGCTCCTTTCAGGTGCATTCAGTCTATTCTACCCATGCTTTCCAGCGGATATAATCTTAATAATACCGTACCTTCAATTTCTTTTTCCGGGATAAGCCCGACATTGATATAACGGCTGTCAAGTGAAATATTCCGATTATCTCCCATGACAAAAACAAACCCCTCAGGAATTGTAAACGGATAGCTGAAGGCATTTCCCGTATCTGGAAGCTGTGTCTGTGTGATCGTATTCGGATACAGCTCCTTTGGATACAGCTCCTGTAGCTCACCATCCAGATATACTGTTCCTTCTTCTGAGTGAATATCCAGTGTCTGCCCCCCTACAGCAACCACACGCTTGACAATGCTTTTATGCAGACCATCAGCCATATACAATGATCCGCTTTTTGAAACAAGTACAGCATCATCCGCATCTATCACAACAATTTCGCCGCTGACAGGTCTGTTTTTCAGCTGGCACACCAGCAGTTTATCTCCGCTTTCCAGCGCAGGGAGCATAGAATCTCCCTGGACAATGGCAATCCGAAATACATAAGTAAATAGCAGTATCATCATAAAAATCGGAACCATTGCGGCACAAAGCACATCAAGGCTTTCCCCGATCAGTTTATGCAGTTTCGGATTTCTGGAAAAACGTACATATTCCTTCATGGATCTGCCTCAGCTAATAAAGCCAATGCGATCAAACGAAGCTGTCAATTCGCCATCTTCTGTTTCCTGCACAGAACAGTATCGAAAATAGGCACAACCAAGAACATCTTCCTCTTTCACAAGTCCAACATAAGAGCTGCGGCTGTCTGTAGAATGATTTCGATTATCTCCCATCACAAAAACATATCCTTCCGGTACTGTGATCGGATAAGAAAAAGCCCCATCATTTGTAAGTGTGGGTTCATTTACATAAGGCTCATCAAGGGGAGTACCATCTACATAAACAAGCCCTTCTTCTGTTCTGACATCAATCATCTGGCCGCCTACAGCAATAACACGCTTAATCAGGCATTCTCTGAGAGAAGAACCGCTTTCTATCACATTTCCATTCAGATCTAAAACATGTCCTGCATAATCGCTGACAACAACAATATCTCCCTGATGAGGATGATACAGAAGCCGCCACATTACAAGCCTGTCTTTGTCAGTCAGTGTGGGGAACATAGAACTTCCATCTACTGTAACAGGGCGCATCAGATACGTAAACAATATCAGAACCACAAAGATAGAGATTAGCATCGTCTCTAAAATTTCGATAAAATCATTGAAGAAATTACTTTTTTTCTCTTCATTTTCTGATGCTTGTTCTTCTGATGTCTGTTCTTTTGTCAGCTCTGTAGAATCCATAGCACACATCCTCTCATAACATCGCAAAATATCTGAAAATATGCAAAAAAGGGACATGTTGTCCCCTTTTGCAGCCATACAGCTGTTTTGTAGCAGCCGGACGTTTTCTGTTTCTTAAGAGAGCTTTTCTTTGATCTTGGCAGCTTTGCCGATTCTGTCACGCAGATAATACAGTTTAGCACGGCGCACTTTGCCATGACGCACAAGTTCCACTTTGTCAACAACGGGAGAATGCAGTGGGAATACACGCTCAATTCCGCAGCCATGTGCAACACGTCTTACGGTAAAAGTTTCGCTGATGCCGCCATGCTTCTTGGCAATTACTACGCCTTCAAATACCTGAATACGGCTCTTGTCGCCTTCTTTGATTTTCACATGTACCTTGACAGTATCACCGATTTCTACAGTGGGCACAGTTTCTTTCATGCTTGCATTGCTGATTAATTCTAACTGATTCATGATAAATTCCTCCTGAATTTTCCGGCTCTTCATACACGGTTCTGAAAAATCAAATCCGGCACAGTCAGCAAGTCCCTGCCGATTCCGTCAGAGGATGAGCCTGTAATGTCTTACGGCATTAACCCACATTCCGGTAGCAGAACCGGAACGGAATTTCAAATGCTTTTATATCATAACATATTTTTTGAAAAAATGCAAGTGTTTTTACAAAAATTCTTTTTGATTTCTGCAAAAAATTTTCATCCGGCAGACAGCATTCACAGAAATTGGCTTGCCTGCGAAATTTTGAAAAGCATCTGTCACAACACTGACATTTAAATTTCCGTCATTGCCAGCAGGAAGCAGAAGCATTAGCACAAGTTCCTGTGATTCCTGAATCACAGATTCACAGATCAGCATAGATTTGATGTCCATTTCTTTCAGGCCTTTTTTAGTACGCTTCTGTGTGAGGATCTGGGGCTGATGGATGAAAGCATCCCAGAGATCAGCAAGTGCAGAGCCGGATAATCTGACAAGATATTCCGCCTGACAGATGTCCTGTGTCTGGTCATGCGGTTCACGGACGGCAAAGGCATGAAGCCCTTCCGGAAGGGCAGCATTTAATTTTTGTAAAATCTCTTCCGGAGGAAGTGCTTCCGTCAGACGGAAATCCATTACTTCACAGATGCTTTCTGTGCCGAGTGAAAGTGCCAGCGGAAACATTAAATATAAATGCGGATGAAAGCCTTCTGTATACCATGCCGGAAGACCAGAACGCCGGATTGCTCTCAGCATACAGCGATTTAAATCCAGATGGGAAATATATTTGCTGATGCCCTTTTTTTCAAACAAAACTCTGTAATCTTTCAAAAGCAAGGCCTCCCAAGACATTGATTTGCACCGCATCCGGCACATGTTTCCCGACAAGGGGCAGTTGTCTGTGCCTGATGGGCTTTCTGATTTTCATGAATCAGGAATTTTCTGGAAATCATATAATCAAGATGTGACCAAGGCATGATTTCCTCATAGCTTCTTGTTCGATTCGCATAAAAAGCCGGATCAAGCTGATTTTTTTGAAATGCTTCATACCAACGAGAAGCATCAAAAAATTCTTCCCAGCTATCCAGATGACTGCCGTTTTTCCATGCATCATAAAGCACAGCACAAAGCCGTCTATCTCCTCTTGCAAGTGCGGCTTCCATCTGACTGATATCAGAAACATGCATACTGACTTTGATTTTTTTGGATTTTATCGCTTTTTTCAGAACTGCCTGCTTTCTCAGGATTTCTGATTTTTCCGCCTGTGGTTCAAATTCAAATGGCGTGAATGGCTTGGGGACAAATGTCGCTGTACTGATCGAAATCTGCAATTTTCCTTTGGCTCTGTCCGGCATGTCATAGAATAAATTTACAACTTTTTGTGTCAAATCTGCGATGCCCTTAATATCTTCATCTGTTTCCGTAGGCAGACCCATCATGAAATATAATTTTACAGTCGTATATCCGCCTTCAAATGCAATCTGACAGGTATGCATAACTTCCTCTTCTGTCACATTCTTATTGATCACATCACGAAGCCGCTGCGTGCCAGCTTCCGGGGCAAATGTCAAACCACTTTTCCGGATCGTAGTTACTTTTTCCATGACGGATTTTGAAAAATTATCAATCCGCAGAGATGGCAGAGATAAATTAATATGCTGTTCCGCAGTATAAACAAGAAGCTGATCAAGAATCTGCTCGATTTGTGAATGATCACTCGTACTTAGAGAAGATAGAGACAATTCATCATAACCCGAATTTCGGCAAAGTGTCACCGCCTGCTGACAGACAGTTCCGGCAGATTTCTCCCGGAATGGTCTATATAAAAATCCGGCCTGACAAAATCGACAGCCACGAATACAGCCACGAAGTACTTCAACAGAAATTCTATCATGAATCGGCTCTATAAACGGAATCACAACATGTTCCGGATAATAGCATTGATTCATATCTGTCATCACACGTTTCCGGATATGAGACGGTGCACCATCATGCGGAAGAATCGCTTTCACTGTGCCATCTTCATGATACTGTATTTCATATAATGATGGCACATAAATGCCTTCTATCTGAGCGGCGGCTTTCAGAAATTCTGTTCTGGATGCATGTCCTCGCATTTTCTGATATAAATCCATTAATTCAAGATTCACTTCTTCCCCTTCCCCCAGAATAAACAGATCAAAAAAATCTGCCAGCGGTTCTGGATTACAGGCACAAGGCCCTCCTGCTACCACCAGTGGCATAATTTGTTCTCCCCTGTCTTTCTGAAACAAGGGCACTCCTGCCAAATCCAACATATTCAAAATATTCGTATATGACATTTCATATTGCAGGGTAAAGCCAATAAAATCAAAATTTCGAATTTCTTCCCCACTTTCCAGTGCATATAATAAAATATGCTCTCTTCTCATAATATTTTCCATATCCGGCCAGGGTGCAAATACTCGTTCGCACCAATACTCTTTTCTTTCATTAATCAAGGAATATAAAATCTTCATTCCCAGATGTGACATACCTACATCATAAATATCCGGAAAGCAGAAAGCAAAACGAACTTCTGCTTTCTGCTTACACACCTGTCCGATTTCTCCGCCTGTATATCTTGATGGCTTCTGTACTTCCAGCAGATATGATTTCAGTTTATCAGGAAACATGCCTTTCTTCCTTTCTATCTGCTGCATTCCGCAGCAATAATATACAATTCCTCATGTTTTTTATATCTGCAAGGATTTCTTCATTTGACCTGCTGTCAGCAAAATCATATTCATAATCAATTTCAAATTTCTTACTATAAATGATTTCTAATTTGCTGATTTCATCAAGGATTTTCTTTGTCTTTTCTTTCCAAATCATCTGCTACCACTCCTAACATTTTGAGGTTCAGTTTAGATTATCCTGTTTTCATCAAATACTTCTTTTAATCCTAAGTTCAAACCATCACAATCTATTATAACATCTTCCGGAAAATATTTTTCACTTATTATTTTTTTCAGTATTATGATATTATTGTATTTCAGCATAATCCATTTTGGAACATCAAAAGGCAATTTTTGTAAGTATTCTTCAAATTCTAAAGGAGCAAAATCACATTTTATATTTTGTATGTCATATTCTTCTAAAATAGCATAGTTGTCATTTGCATAACGGATGATCATTCGTTTTTCATTCCTGAATGTCTGAATACTGCCGTGAAATTTCATATTTGAGAAACTGTTTAATGAAAATGAATCATCACCGATTAAAAACACCCACTGCATAATAGACCTCCTAGTATAATAATGCTATAGTCAAATCTGTATACACAGAGAAGCTGTCAGCCTGATATATTAAAAAAAGCAGATTCTATATGATATCGTGACGGTAATCAGCTGAATGTTTCAGAATCATTTTGCAGATAAATGCTAATTATTATCAAGCATCCGCATTTCGAGTATCGTTTGATGAATCTACTATGAAAGATATTAATAGCTGAACAAGTTGCTGAATTCTATAAACATTTCTGGATTATGTACAGAATCTCACGCCGGAACATCTATACCATTAAAAATATGAAAATAATACAAGAGGGGGTTCGGGGGATGCTTCCCCTGATAAATTAGTATTAGTAATTAGTATCAGTATTAGTTTTAGTTTTAGTTTTAGTATTAGTTTTAGTTTTAGTTTTAGTATCAGTATTAGTTTTAGTATCAGTTTTAGTTTTAGTATTAGTATTAGTTAGGTACACGCTTTCAAACGTTCGTGTCATACTGTTCCCATGTTTTGGGATTTTATCGGAATTCACAAAACATAAAAGCGGCGGATGTGTTCCCATCTGTAAGAATAAAGGTTGCCTGAAAAATGCCAAACTTCTTGCGAAGCCCCCCCACCTCTTTAGATGGGAAAGAGTTCACCGGCTAATATCTCTATGCATAGTATAAATTTTATATCCTTTGGCTTTCAGTGCTTCTCCTGTCAGCTCTGCAAATGTCACAGATCTGTGCTTTCCCCCGGTACAGCCGAAAGAAATCACTAGCTGTGATTTCCCTTCTGAAATATACAATGGTAAAAGAAATTCCAGCAGGTCATTTAATTTTTTCTGTAATGCCTGTGACTGCGGAAACTGCATGACATAATCCCGGACACAGGATTCCAGCCCTGTATGTGCTTTTAATTCCGGAATATAAAACGGATTGGGCAGACAGCGCACATCAAACACTAGATCCGCATCCGCAGCAATGCCATATTTAAACCCAAATGACATGACTTTGATCAATAAGGCATCATTTTTATTTTCCAGAAACAGATCCCGAACTTCTTCCCGAAGCTGAGAGGCTGTGAAATGAGATGTTTCAATAAAATAATCTGCTTTTGTCCGCAGTGGCATGAGTGCTTCCCGTTCTGCCTGAATGGCTTCCCGTAAAGAATGATATGTTTCCGCCAGCGGATGCCGCCGGCGGGTTTCTTTATATCTCTTAATCAATACTTCATCAGAAGCATCTGTAAACAGAATCCGGATTTTATCCGGCATTTCTTTTCGTAATTCTCGCATCACCCTGCCGATTTCAGAAAACATTTCTCCTGTCCGAATATCTACAGCAATTGCAACTTTATTCAGACTTCCGCCCGTTCTGGTGCATACATCCACGAAATTAGGAATAAACTGCGGCGGCAGGTTATCAATACAGTAAAACCCAATATCTTCAAGCACTTTCATCGCTGTGGATTTTCCTGATCCTGACATTCCTGTAATAATAATCAGCTGCATGAAAATTCACCTGCCTGAACGCCTAACAAGACTGGCTCTAATTCAAGAAGATATCCTTTTTTGGCCAAAACAATATTTCGCACATCTCGGCACAGCTGAAGCACATCGGCACAGGTGGCATGATTCTGATTAATCACAAAACCAGCATGTTTTTCACTGACCTGTGCCCCTCCGATTTGATAACCTTTCAGACCGCATTCATCAATTAACTGGGAAGCATAGCCCCCTTTTGGACGCTTGAATGTACTTCCGGCACTTGGAAAATTCAAAGGCTGTTTTTCTTTCCGGCGGCTGGCATATTCCGCAATTTTTTCAGAAATTTGATCTGGATCACCAGGATGCAGCTGCATCATAACCGATGTTACAATACAATCCGGATGATCTGTGAAAAAACTGTGTCGATAGCCTAAATGAAGTTCTTCACTGTTCAATACATGTTCTTCCCCATTTTCATCCAGATATTCACAGGAGATCACAATATCTTTCATTTCACTGTCATAAGCACCGGCATTCATGCAGAGTGCTCCGCCGATCGTGCCGGGGATTCCGCTTAGTGCTTCCATACCGGTTAAATTCTGATCAGCGGCAAACTTTGCGGCATTGGAAAGCATGACACCTGATTGACAGAGAATTTTATTTTGTCCTGCTGTCTGCATTTCAGAAAAATCATTGCCAAGATGCAGGATCACACCTCTGTATCCGTCATCAGACGCAAGAATATTACTTCCTCTGCCCATTACAAAATAGGGAACTTTTTGCTTTTTGCAAAACTGTAATAGCTGGCGCATTCCCTGTATAGAATTAATTTCAATCCAGAAATCCGCATTTCCGCCAATATGAAAAGTCGTATGACTGGAAAGGGGGACATCTGTCAGGAATGTCATAGCGTATTCAGTACAGATCTGCTGTAATTGTTCTTTCATGCAGTAACCTCCGAATTAAAAAGCATCATAATCCTTGACGGTCTCTGACCCTTCCATATCCATACCGAGACGATCAAGTAGTTCTGTAGCGGCATTATATCCCATTTTCTTCTGACGGTTATTCATAGCGGCAACTTCCAGAATCACAGCCAGATTTCTGCCGGGTTTTACAGGAATTGTCAAACAAGGGATTTTTACCCCCAGAATAGAAGCATATTCTGTATCAATGCCCATTCTGTCATAAATCTTTTCCGGATTCCATAATTCCATTTCGACAACCAGATCAATTTTTTCCGTCATTTTAACCGCACCCATGCCGAACAATCGTCTTGCATTAATAATTCCAATGCCACGGAGTTCCAGAAAATGACGGATATTCTCCGGAGAACTTCCCACAAGGCTGATATTTGATACTTTCCGGATTTCAACAGCATCATCTGCTACTAATCTATGCCCACGCTTAACCAGTTCAATTGCTGTTTCACTTTTACCAACACCGCTTTCACCAGTCAGGAAAACGCCTTCACCATAAATTTCGATCAGAACGCCATGACGGGTAATTCTGGGCGCAAGATTCAGATTCAGGAATGCAATCAGGCCGGACATAAAATTTGATGTACTCTCTTTGCTTCTGAGCAGCGGCATTTCAAATTTCTGTGCCAATTCAAGCATTTCTGCGAAATAGGGCAGTTCTCTGGTAATGATCAAAGCAGGCAGTTTCTGGGAAAATAATAATTCCAGTCTTTCACGTCTCGTCTTTACATCAATAGTAGATAAATAAGCAAATTCCATTTTGCCAATAATCTGGATACGCTCCGGATTAAAATATTCATAAAATCCCATCAGCTGGAGTCCGGGTCTGTTTACATCATTTTCATCAATTAAGATTTCTTCCGGATTTTGTGGAGTATAAATTACTTCCAGTTTGAACTCATCAATAATTTTTTGCAGTGAGATTGTAAATTTTTCAGGCATAAAATTTTCTGCTGCCTATTATTATAATAAATATTTCTAAGGCAGCTTTCTCCTTTCATCATAATTAATAATAAATTTTAATTTTCAGGGTTGAGGACATAGCTTTTTATTTTCGAGCCTTTTGGCACTTCCTCGCTTTGCCATTCGATCATGACGGGAACAACTTCTGAAAGTTCTGTCAATGCTTCATCATGATTCCGGTTTTCTTTTCTCAGCGTAAACAGCAGACAATCCGCCGGCAATTCCTCAGCGGCATATACTGTTTCCAATTCGCCTGACAATGCATTTTCACCATCTGTGCGGATCAGAAAAGCAATTTCCGGTGCTTTGCGCCGCATTTCTGTGAGCAGTTCTGTCAAATGCTGATAGCGATTTTCTTCACTGCATTCCGGCGCAAGCAATGGCAGATCTGACCTTGGAAAATTCGGATATTGCAAACCGTCACAGATCAAAATAGAGAAACCAGCCGTTTCAATTTCTTCTGCAATCTCTGAAAGATATTCCTGCGTCAGGACACTGGACGGATTCAGCCACAGCTGCGGCTCTACTTCTGATTGATCCATCCATAATTCTCCGCTTTGAAACAGATAAGAAGCGTCTGGATATGTTCCGGCAAAAAGAGGATCTTCCAGCAGATTGATCAAAGCAGCAGATTCATATCCACTTTCTTTGATCATCTCATAGATCTGATTTAGAGAAAGAAATGCCTGAACGGCATTGCTTCTTGCCGCATCTCTCACAGAAGTAGCATACCAGATTTCACCGCCCCGGATTTTCAAAGGAACAATTACATGTGTAATTCCTTCCGGAATGGCTTCTAATGCGCTTTTTAAATCTGCTTCTGTGCTGAGTGCAGAAACATCCAGCAGATACCCCTGTATATTGGGAGCTTTCTGCCGAAAACCGATTTCTGATTTTGTTTCTATGATTTCCGGCTCTGTTTCTTCTGGAATCGTTTCCGATTCTGTCAATGCTTCTGTGGCAATTTCTGTTTCAGGCGGCTCTGTATTGGTATTTTCCGCTGTCACAGTCTGCCGATATTGTGAGGGCGGTGCAAGAAAATTGCGCTCCTGTAAAAATCTGAGCACGGGTGCGCCTGCACTATATCCCACAAAACCCAATGCCCCAGCAATTGCAAGTGTCATGATCACAGATCCTATATTATGCCGGATATGCTTCAGATGTTCAAACCTGTCTTTGCGCCGGTAAATTTTCCGGCCTTTGGGTTTGATTTTCATAATTACAATGCCGTCTCCTCTCTGCTTTCCTTTTGTTCTAAATTATGATATTTCTTAGTGCATCAGCTGTTTTTTTCATATCTTCCTGCCGGAATAGATAACTCCCGGTGACAAGAATATCTGCACCAGCTTCCAAAGCTTCCGGAGCGGTCTGCTGATCTATACCACCATCCACTTCAATCAGAATATTTCTGCCCTGAATCATGTTTTTTATCTCTTTGATTTTGGGCGTTACTTCATGCAGATAGCTTTGTCCGCCAAATCCCGGCTCTACTGTCATCACAAGAATCACATCCACATCATCCAGAAAAGGTAATAATGCTTTGGCTGGTGTTGCGGGCTTAATCGAAATGCCAGCCTGACAATGATAATCTTTGATTGCTTTGATCGTACTGAACGGATCACTTGTACTTTCCAAATGAAATGTAATCAGGTCAGCACCTGATAATACAAATTTATGAATATAAAAATAAGGATTATGAATCATCAGATGTACATCCCTGAATAATTTTGTTTTCTGAGAAATCGCTTTCAGAACAGGCAGACCAAAAGAAATATTTGGCACAAAGACCCCATCCATTACATCATAATGCAGCCAGTCAATTCCGGCTTGTTCCAATCTTTTCAGCTCGTCACTTAAGTATAGCATATCTGCACTCAGGAGCGAAGCGGCTATTTTGGTTTTCAATCCTACACCTGCTTTCTTGATCTTCTGTTAATATTATATCTGAAAAAATCGTTTCCGTCAATATCTGGGGGCAATTTTCTGTAAAAAATATTTTCATATCTTTTTATTTTTTTTGTATGAAACAGGCATCTACTGGAAACCTCAAAAATTTTTCTGAAATCTATGGACAAATTCGCCGGAATCATGTATAATAAAATCAGAATCTCTTGTCAATGGGGCGTGAAAAATCATGAATGAGAAAAAAAGAACGGTACTTGCCTTTGATCTTGGCGTATCCTGCGGCCGTGGCATTCTGGTACATTATGAAAATGATGCTCTCTGTCTGGAAGAAATTCATCGTTTCCCAAATGCGCCAATCTTTGATAAAGATCATCTATATTGGGATATTATCAGTCTGTTGCAGGAAATATGCACTGCCCTCCGCTTGGCGTGGAATGCAGGAGGATTTGACAGTATTGGGATAGATGCCTGGGGAACAGATTATGCCCTTATTGATAAACGAGGTGTATTGATGGAGAATCCTCTGCATTATCCTGACCCCCGTACAAATACCGCTTTCCAGCTTCTGGAGCATCAAACTCATGCGCCTGAACTTTTTAAACAGGCACAGACTTTTTTATTAATTCCTGATCTGTTTGCTTATCTGTTGACTGGTGATCTGTCTACTGAACCATCTATTGCATCTACAACGCAATTATTCAATCTGCATTCTGGCAGCTGGTCAGAGGAAAGTATTCATGCTCTAGGACTGCCGGAACATATTTTTCCTGCTATCGCACAGACAGGAACAATTAAGGGCATGTTATCAGAAAAGCTTTGTAAGAAATTAGGAATTGCATCTGTTCCAGTGATTGCCGTCTGTGGGCATAATGCACAATGTGCGGCTACTGCTATCCCTGCGCTTGACAAAAAGCCGTTCGCCTTTCTTGATTGTGATTCACGGGCATTATTGGGCACAGAGCTGGATCATCCTGTTATTACAGAACAAGCTTCTGCATTAGGAATTTCCAATGCACTTGGATTAGAAAATAAATTCACGTTTTTCAAACGCATTACAGGCATATGGATTTTACAGGAACTGCAATATTCTTTTCAGAAGCAAGATAATCATTATTCTTTTTCTGATTTTGAAAAAATGATGACATTATCAGAACCCTATCAGCGTTTTATTGATGTCGCTGCACCTGCTTTTTCTATTCCGGGAGATATAATTATTAAAATCCGTAAATGGTGTATAGAATCCGGTCAGCCTGATCCTCAGGATGTTGCTGATATCATTCGCTGTATTTATGAAAGTCTTGCCTGTCATTTCCGGGGTGCGCTTGATGAGCTTGAAAGCTGTATGAATCAGAAATGTGAAAAAATTTATATGCTGGGGGATGGCGTGAAAGATCCGCTGCTTTGTCAGCTAACTGCGGATGCATGTCAAATTCCAGTTTGCACAGGATCAGAAGAAGCTTCTGCATTAGGAAATGCAGTTATTCAGCTGATTGCTTCGGGAGTTGTGCCGGATTTGCTGGAAGCTCGCTGGCTGATTGCGAAATCTTGCAAATCACAGATATATATGCCAAATAGTCGAAATGCTTCTCTATATCAGCATTATCAAGAATTATTCAAGCAGGATTAAAAAAAACCGCCGGGAGTCCGGCGGCTTATTTTCTCATGACTGCAAAAGCCTTTTTTTCATAAAAATCAGGTCATAAATATTCAGTTTTTCATCATTCACAAGATTTCCGGCTTTCCAGTCAGCTAATTCTATTTGCTCATGCAGAAGCCATTTTTGCAGAGTAATGACATCCAGAAGATCAAAACTTTCATCTGCATTAATATCGCCTTTGATGCTTTGTTTTGTCCAGCCACTATCCGGATAGGATTCATTTTCGGGCATATCTCCGCTTTCATGGAAGGGCGTAATTTTCAGATAATCAATTTCAAATGCTGTAGTATCAAAATCAGGTGTTCCTGACAGGTATAGACTAATTTATGATCAAACTAAAAATTTTATGTGCTGAATGATTGGTCAGCACAACCTGCTATTTTTACCATTGTCAAGATGCAATTCTAGTATACCATATTTTTCAGGCTTT
>DJXD01000068.1 GCA_002449585.1 Ruminococcus sp. UBA7013 | reverse complement strand
CTCTATAGGCGGGGGAGGATGTCACATATCACAAACACTGACTATAACTGTCGTGTAACTTATGAGGAACATGTTCTGAAAATCTGGTTTGAAGATATTAAGGCTTATGCGGGTGTTACTGCTGACTCTATCATTACAGTAGAGTACACTGCTGTTCTGAATGATACTGCTAATATCGGTCTTAGTGGTCAGGAAAATAAAGTTGATCTGACTTATACAAACAATCCTAATTTTGAATATACACCTCACACTGACACACCTGATAAACCCGACTTACCTGAAAGCCCAGATTATCCTGATATTCCTGATATTCCTGATTCTCCTAATGTTCCTAATAAGCCTGATACTCCTGATACTCCTAATACTCCCACTGACAAGACCCCAGATGACAAGGTTATTGTATTTACTTATGAGGTTGACATCAACAAAACAGATAAGGCAACAGGGGCAAGTCTGGAAGGCGCAAAGTTTGTACTTTCTCGCACTGTAAATAACAAAACTGAATATGCAGTTTTAGCAAACAATAAAATTTCTGGCTGGATTTCTGGTATGACACCTACTGGCGATAACGATGCTAAAACAGTTACATGGACTAATTCAAATAAAGAAACAGTAGCGACAGGTACACCCACCGTACTGGAATCTGATCGCACTGGTATTTTTAAGATGATCGGTTTGGATGCTGGTACTTACACATTAACCGAACTTGTTGCTCCTGCTGGCTATCAATTGCCTTCTAATGCTACTTCTACAGTGGTTGTAACTGCGGAAACTGCAAATAATCAGGCATGGAGTGGAACTGCTTCCACTGCACTTACTAATCTTACTGGTACGATTGCAGGAGAAAACATGACACCACTTGCGGCTGATTCTAGTGTTAGTCGTGGTGAAAAGGGTGGTCTGAAAGGCACAATTACAAACTCTACTACAACAGAACTCCCCAGCACCGGCGGTATTGGTACAACGCTGTTCTATCTGGCTGGCGGCGTGATGGTAGTCGGCGCAGGTGTGGTACTGGTAACCAAGAAGAGACTCGGCAAAGAAGACTGATTCTGACTGAAATATCATAAAAACAATCCGATAGATCAACCCAAGCCCCCCTTGTGGGGGCATCAGGGAGGGGCACATGAGAAAGCATTTTTCAACAATTTTGTTTACAGTGATTTTCCTCGTGGGTCTCTCCGTGATGTTATATCCCAGCTTTTCCAACTGGTGGAATCAACAGCATCAGACAAGAGCGGTTGCCAATTATAAAGAAGCCGTTGCGGAACTGGATAACGGAGAAGACGAAGCCTTATTAGAAAAGGCCTATGCCTATAACAGGAAACTGGCGGAACTGGCCGCACCCTTCACGAACTTTGCAGAAATCCCCGGTTATGAAGACATTCTCAATATTTCAGGTACTGGAATTATGGGCTATCTTTCCATTCCGAGTATCAAAGTAGAACTGCCGATTTATCACGGCACGAGTGAGGGGGTTCTCCAGATAGCGACAGGGCACATTGAAGGGAGTTCCCTGCCGGTTGGGGGAGAAAATACACATGCTGTGATTTCCGGTCACAGGGGGCTGCCCTCCGCAAGATTATTTACAGATCTGGATAAAATGGCGGTTGGCGACACGTTCACGATTCATATTTTAAATGAGGTTTTAACCTATGAAGTAGAAGAAATTCTTGTGATTCTTCCGACAGAATCGGATCAATTAGCGATCATTCCGGGTGGTGACTATGTCACGCTGATGACCTGCACACCATATGGCATCAATTCACACAGGTTATTATTGCGTTCAAAGCGGATTGACACGATTTTCGAGCATGTTGTGAAAGTTTCTGCGGATGCCGTGCAGATTGATCCGATGAAGGTCATGCCGATTGTGGCCGCACCGTTATTGATCATTATGATGATGATCTGGAACAGATCGGGAAAGCCAAAAAATGAGAAAGAGCTGGAAGAGATGCGCAGAAAATACAAATACAGATAAGGAGGCGGAACGGATGGAGAGGAAACAGGGGATCAGTGCGATTCTGATCATGATTTGTTTTATCATGTGTATGATGAATATATTTCAGACGGTATCCGCCGCCGAGACGACGAGCATCACATTAAAGTGTTATGATGAGGCGCAGGATATCATTTTGAGTGATATGCATTGGAATCTTTATTATCTAGGGACAATAGAAGGGGAAAGATTCACCTATTCACGGGAATTTTCTGGATATCAAGATACAGTATTGCTAGAGGATCTGACAGCTTCGGAGCTGACGGATTTCGCCTCGACGCTAAAAAATTATATTCTTCATGATGATATTACACCGACACAGACGGGCATCACGGATGAAGGCGGAGAGATTACATTTTTTGGATTAGAGAGTGGAATGTATTTATTAACAGCGGAGAAGCTAAAAATAGATTATCGTTCCTGGAAGGCGACACCGTCGATTATTACAGTAGATGCAAAGAGATCTGACAATGTAGTTTCGATAGCGAAAGTACGGGATGCCACTTTGGATGAGAATGAAACGAAATATGCTGTGCGGAAAATCTGGATGAAGAACAAGGAAGAAGCGCAGGATATTAAACAAATCCGGAATCCCTCGATCACGGTAGAGATTTACAGGAACGGGGAATTATTTGAGACGCAGGAATTGAGCAATGCGAATAATTGGCAATATTCATGGATAGATACAACAGGTGCAGAATGGTATGTGATAGAGAAAGAAATTCCGAGATATTACACTGTGAGCTATCGGGATAATATTACAGAATATGTTGTATTGAACACGGTACAGCCGCAATACAGAGACAGTTCCGTTATTTGGGAAGAACCGGAAGAGACTACGACAATGGCGACGCTTCCGCCGGGGATTATAGGAACTGAAACGAGCACGACACCGCCGGACAATTCCACAACAGATATAGGAACGACTACCACGCCGAAAACGGGCAATTTTACTGGAACGACAACAGAAGTTTATCCTTTTACGAATGAAACAGAAACATCAACAACGAATGAAACAGACAGCTGGATGACAGATATCAACAGTTCAACAGCCAGCAGTCATGATACTGCTTCTTCGACAAGAACCACAGTGACCACGAGCACAAAGACAGGTTCTGGCTCTGGGAGCTCCAACAATTCCAAGACGGGGACAGGGTCAGGAAATACAGGGAATTCGACTCCAGGAGGAGGCGGCTCAGGAAATACAAATTATTCCGGAGGTAGCTCAGGGAACACAACACAGATTATAAAATTACCACAAACAGGGCAACTTTGGTATCCTGTGCCGATTTTAGCAGGCGGAGGAATCCTGATGATGTATCTGGGTGTGAAGTTAGGCAGGAAAGAAGACTGAGCAATGAAGAAAGCGCAGATGACATGCTTTATAATAGGGATAATGCTGTTGATTTCAGCATTATCCCTTTGTGTGTATAATATTCATGAGGATCAAAAAGGCGGAGAACAGGCGCAGTTGATTCTGGAAGAAATCAAAGCTGAGATTCCTGAATCAACGGAAACAGCCACTGAAAAAAAATATGATTTATTTTCTGAATATGAAACAGAGCCAGTATTCACAGAAGCAGTGATTGCAATTGATGATGCTATTTATATTGGTGTGATCTGTATTCCTGATTTAGGAATAGAATTACCTGTTATGAATGAATGGAGCTATCCGAATCTGAAAATTGCCCCTTGTCGATATAAAGGCAGTTATCTGGATCATAATATGATAATTGCCGCTCATAATTATCGATCTCATTTCGGAAGAATCGGGGAGCTGAATTCCGGATCTAAAATTATTTTTACAGATATTACCGGAAAAGATTATATTTATGAAGTGAATAATATTGAAAATATCAATGGGACAGATATAGAAGCTATGGACTTTGGTTCTGCTGAAAGCTGGGATTTGACGCTTTTCACATGTACCCTGAGCGGTCAGAGCCGAGTAACTATAAGAGCAAATCAAGTGGAAGAAAGAGAGGGAAAATAATGGAAAATGCAAAATTAATATCTTTGATTCAATATCTTCTGTCAGAGCGTCCCGATATTGGAAAAATCACTATTCCAGAGACAGAAGAAGAACAATTCCGTATTTATAGAAGTCTTGTCAATATCCGTCCTGCTATGCCTGCAAAAGAAACGTTTCTCAAAATGGAAGATGCTTATCTTTCAGAACAAATAGCGCAAAAAGGAATTACAGATCTTGATGATTTACACCCTGTCCAAGAGGGCATTTATCTCTGGCAGGGGGATATTACAACGCTGAAATGTGGTGCAATTGTGAATGCAGCGAATTCCGGCATGACAGGCTGTTATTATCCATGCCATAACTGCATTGATAATTGTATTCATACATTTGCAGGTGTACGGCTCAGATATGAATGCAGTCAGATCATGCAGAAGCAGGGACATGAAGAACCAACCGGAAAAGCAAAAATCACTCTGGCTTATAATCTGCCCTGTGATTATGTGATTCATACTGTAGGTGCAATTGTAAACGGCACACTCCTCCCAGAACATTGTGAACAGCTTAGACAATGTTATATCAGCTGTCTGGAAACAGCCATAAAAAATAAAATCAAAAGCATTGCTTTTTGCTGTATTTCAACCGGTGTTTTCGGATTTCCACAGAAAGAAGCTGCTCAGATCGCTGTTGACACTGTTCAGGAATTCCGCAAACATCATGATATTCAAGTGATATTCACTGTATTTAAAAATAGTGATTATGAAATCTATCAAAAATTGTTGCTATAGAACAAAACAGGACATATCTTCATAGATATGCCCTGTTTTCAGCATCATGCCCGGATCTTTCTGAAAATCAGAATCCCGATCAGTAAAAGCAAGCCCAGACTGCCATAGATAAGACCTTTCCATCTGGTGAACCAATTGCCAATATAAATTTCTGTAATTGCATTCATCTTATAATCATTACCAGCATAGTCATACAGCGTTGTCTTGATAGAATCATAATAGCCGCCATCCAGTGTAAAACTGATTGTATAAGGCCCATCTGTTCCATCCTGATTGGTCAGAAGCTGATCTTTTTCAAGAATGATTTCTTTTTTCTCTTTATTAAAGCCGTCTTTATTATAAGTCAATTCAACACGGCATTTATCAATATCCAGATCGGAAGAAACGCCCGTGATCGTGATTGTTTTTTTCTCTTCATAATAATGCGTTTTGGATGAAATTCCTGTGTATTCGCCATCCGGCTTTTTATTATCAATCACCATGTGGCCGATTGTATAAGATTTTCCGGAGCAAACCGGAGAAATGGCTGGTTCTTCTATGCCTGTGATTCCTGCAAAATGTTCGGCAGTATATCCTTTCCGGATCGTTGCTGTATAGTGTGTAACGCCATTAATACTGGAACTATCTTTCAGGATTTCAACACCTTCTTTTTCGCCGCCTTCATATTCCGGCACAACATCCTGATCAATCAGCAGGCTGAAATCATCATCATTCAAAAGATAAGCTTCAATCACAATATCAGAGAATTTATTAGAATTAATGCCTTTTTTCTCTTTAGATACGTTATTGACATACAGGCCAGGCATTTCATTTTCTTCTGTCACGCCGGGGAAATAAGCAAGAAAATCGGCTTTGCGCTGAATTACATAAGTATGTGTGAGCGGTTCGCTTTCATTGCCAGCTTCATCCACAGCCACGCATGTCAGCTCATAAATACCATCATTTTCACTATTGAAGAATCGCTTGTCAAGCGTAACTTTATTTCCCTTAACGGTTCGCCCTTTGAAGGATTCCACTTTCATTTCTGCATCAATGAGACGATAGATATTCATGTCATATTTGATACTTGCAATATTTTCATCTTCAAATTCAATCACTTCAGGATTTTCGGCATCTGAATCTTTTGCATAAACATTGACAGGCGTTTCTGGTTTTTTCTTCACTTCTGGATTTTTCATGTCGATCTCGAAAACTTCAGAAGCAATGGGCTGTTGAATCAAATTATTCTGAGCATCTGTCAGCGTTCTTCCACTGGCATCACTAGGCATACCATTTTCATCTCCAAATACAACCTGATATTGATAACCTGCTTTGAAAGTCAAATTCAGTGTATGAATATCGCCTGACTGTGTCCAAGCGGTTTCGCCCATCAGCTCTGGCAGACAGTCTTTTTTCGTTTCCTGGAATTTTTCTCCAGGAGCTGCTCTGTATACATGCAGATGCAATTTTGAAGCGTTGAAATTATGCTCTTTGAAAGAAATTTCAATTGATTTTTCTTCATTAAATATATTTTTGCTATCTCTACCCTTTTTGAAGCTGTTGAATGCTTCATTGATAGCACTTTCATTTGCAAACTGAATATTTTCTTTATCCACACGGAAGCTTGTGGGATGGCTGCCCTGATAAGTAACATCAGCCGGATGCCCTGCGAGATCCGTGCCCTGAATGGAAATTTCATAATCTCCTTCATCAAAAATCAGTTCTGCTTTATAAGTGGATTCTTCTACTGCTTCAAATTCTATATCAGGAATATTTGACTTGAATGTATTAGTAATAGAAACCATTTTTTTCAGATCTTCGGGCTTAACATTTCTATCAATCACTGTAATCACAGCTTCTCTATCATTGTTGTAGCAGCCCATGCTGTCATCTCCGGACGCTTCTTTCATTTCTGCGATAATCACAGGCCTTGTTAAATCCATTGAGAAAAGTGCGGATTGATCAGAAGATTTATTATATGCCCGGTCAGTCATATCAACATGCAGCTGAATATTATTATTATCCTGTGAAAAGCCGTAATTACAGGTAACTTCTGTTACAAGATTTTCATCCATATCTGTGATTCGCCAGCCATCACCGAGATCCTGACCGATGAAATTTCCTTTATTAGGAATCTCTATTTTTTGTAAATCTCTTTTTTCTTTTTCAGAATCAAGAGAATAGCTGAATTCTGAAATACCTGAAATATCATCTTTGATGATTGCCGTGATAGTAGTTTCTTGAGAATACAATGCATTTCCCTGTACATCATGATATTCCGGCTCAGGACTTTCAAAGAAAATATGCTTTTCTGATTCATGACGTTCAGGCGTATCAATCACAAATGATTGCGGTGTCACTTCATCAGAACTATTTTTTGTATAATCAAATACTTTGACAAAAATCTGACCTTTGAAATTGGCCGGAACAGTGAAAGATGCCACATTTCCGGATACATCTGCCGCTCCGGATATTTCATTCTGCCGTACACCGCCGGCATATTCTACCAGTCTGTATTCTACTTGATACAATCCGGAAGAGGGTTCTGCATCACTAACCTGAACATTGGCTGTTAATTCTTTTTCAAAATAAAATCCATATTCCAGAATACTAATAAATTCTGCTGCGTTCTGGATACCATCGGCTGTGCGGATAGAAAAATTAATCAGATCCACTTTAGGATTAATTTTATCAATATAATAAAAATATTCATCCGTGACTTTAATATTCCCGGCATTATCTTCAGCTGTTACCTGAACGGCATAGCTTCCATCTTCATTTTCACCATACTCTTTGATAAAGGCATCTGTGCTGAAAGAATAATGCTGTACTTCATTTATTTTTTTATCATAAGAATAAGACAGATATTCAATTCCATTGACAGTAACAGAAACATTGCGGAGACCTGAATCCGGATCATGAACATCTATGCTGATCTGTTTATCTGACCGATACCAGATTGTTCCGTCTTCTCTCTGCACACCATCACTTGCTGGAAGATTGATGATGATATCCGGTGTTTTGCGTTCTAACATGAAAGCATTAGAATCCGTGTTTTCGCCTTCTTCACGGTCTTCTATTTCATCCAGTCTATTGATTACTGCGGGATCTGTTACAAGCTGATGCTTTTCAGATATTTTTTTATCTGGATTTGTTTTTGCCTCTTCCTGTTTTTTCAGATAAGCCACGCCATAATGATCCGTAATTCTGAAATTGATTGCACCACTTTCTACTTTATCATCTGGCAATTCATCTACAGGAATATCATAAATAAAAGTATGATCTCCTACTTTTGTCATTTTCACATATTCTTTTTTAGAATCCAATTGAATTTCAACAGAATCATCACTGAATCCGCTATCCTGATAGGGAGGTATTCCATCAGAAATACTTTCAGAAACAGTTGCCGTAATTCTCACTTTTTGATTTGAGAAAATACCAAAAGTAAGCAGATTCAGAATCTGTTCCCATGCGCTTGCCTTGCTGATAGTTACATTCGTTAATTCTGGCTGTGCATAATCCATAAAGAAAGATTCTGTCAGAACATTTGTCTCTGTATTCTGTTCTGAGGGATCTTTTTTCATTTCATTGGTATTCTGTGCCATATCATAAACTACGGCATGAATCTGGAATTGATTGGGATTAGACAGATCATAAATATTTTTCAGAATCGGATTTTTCATTTCTGTATCATCAGCAGCATATAAATTTCCATGATCCAGAAAAACTTGATAATAACTCCCTTTTTCTGTTTTGCTTTCCTGTTCATTTACCTGCCATTGAATATAATACGGATGATCATCTTCTGCATTGAATGTAATTTCTATTTTAGAATCACCATCATACCAAGTATTTGTATCAAAAGAGACTTTTGTATCAGAATCTTTTTCTATCACAGTGATATTTCCGCTAGGAGCATTTGTATCTACAAAAAATACATATTGTTGTTCTATCTTATTTCCGGCGTTATCCGTCAGGGATACACTGAGTTTATTTTCCCCTTGAATCGGATTGCATGTAAACAGCGGTATTTTCAAAGAAAGCTGTTCTGTTTTGCTTTCCCTATAATTCGGCTGAAAATTCTCGATCTGTTTAGAAATATCTTCCCCATTTAATTTAATTTCTATTTCAGAAATACCACTGATTGGATCAGAAATATCAATTCCGATGGAGTCATTTGCATCCTGGCTCTTGATACCATACCAGATGCCAGATGCACCTTCCTGCAATACAGCAGTATCCGGCTTATTATAATTTATGGCATTGTCTCCATCTGTAAAGCGGACTTCTGGAGGAATAGTATCTATAATCAAAATCGGTTCTGTTTGCTGAAAGTCTGAAATATTTCTTTCTGTCCTATTTCTCCCATCATGAACTTTTACAGAAAAATAAGAACTATGATCTCCAGATTCCCATAATTTTTTTAATTTTTCACTATCATTCCAGATATAATAAGAAGTATTCTCTTTTTGCTCATATTTGATTTTCTTACCATTTGCATCAAAAAAGACTGTCAGCGGATGCTTTGCGCTTGTCTTGCCGTTTGACAGATCGGGATCAGAAGCATCTACCTGAAATAATAAATCATATGTATTGGCAAAAATTCCGAATTTACGGAAATTTATGGTTGCTGGAGAAGGATTATTTTCATCTGCATTGACAGCATTTTCAGCAAGGCGGATTTGAAAGCCTGCTACCTCCGGCGGTGCATAATCCTGTATATCAATTTCAAATTCTTGATATTCTTCCGTGATGATCGTATTTCCTTCTTCATCTGTTTTTTCTGTTACACTGTGATTCAGCGCATTATCTACAACTTCTGCATGAAGCATTCCCTCAGGAGGAATTTCCAGTGTGATCTGCGCACGAGTGATTTTTCCATTTTCTTCTTCCAGAACATGAACAGATTCCGGAAGATTCAGAAAATCAATTGTTTGTTCCTGTGAGTTTCTGGTTGGTGTCTGCCAGAAATAATGAAATGCATTCAATCCAGATTCATGATCAAGTACAGTGATTGTACTTGTTCCATAGCCATCTGATTCCACTTTTTCAATTTTAGGCGGAATATCTTCGATCATAAGCGGAAGATCTGGTTTTTCGGGCATAGCGTTCTGAAAATCAATTTCCTGCTGATTCTGTACTAAAATCAAATTTATTTGTTCAGAAGCTTCGGGGAAATCCTGTGATTCGGCATAAGCAGTGAAATGCATATTCTGAATTTCAGAAAGCGGCTTGTTGATTTCAAAAACGGCCTTATAGTAATAATAATTAGAATCAATAGAAGCATCTTCTTCTGCTTCTAGCGTGATATTATCAATTGCTTGATTTTCTTCTGTGAGGGTAATATTTACATGATCCTGAGGGATCTGCCCTCTTTCACTTCCTCTTGCCCATACAGTTACTTTGACAGATTCTTTTGAAAATATGCCAAATGTCAGGAAATTCAGCAAATCATTATCTTTCTGTGATTCTACAATCGCTTCCGGTATGATCGTGGGAGGTGTGCCGTTATAATAAAATACAATTTCCTGTGGATTAGTAGTAATACTATTATACTGATCACTGTTTTCATCTATATTTTTCAGATAATAGCTGATCCTGTTTTCACCATTTGCAACCGGAATTTCAAGTTTTTCACTGAATTTGTTGAACTCAGTCCCGACCTGATAGCCTTCGGGCGCAGTCAAAATAGCAACGTTTTTCTTGTTGCTTCTGGATATATTTTCATCTGTCAGAGAAATTTCGGACTGATATTGAAAAATTTTAAACATACTGCCGCCATTGCGGAGACATGAAACATGATAAATAATATGCTTCTCTTCATCTGTATAGGAAAATACTTCCTGATCTGAAAATTCCAGATTATAAGTTCCTATTTCTTCCCCTTGTTCTCTGCCAAACAGGTTTTTTTCATGTGCAAAAGCATCAAATGCGGTGCGCACTTCATCCGGAATGATTTGATATACCTGTTCAACATTGCTATCAAGAAATGTTAGATCATAAAATTCACTTGCATTCAAATCTGGATCTGATTGGCCATAATTTTTAGAAATCACATCACGAACATTCACACCAAGATAAACATGATGTTCAGGAGAATATGTTTTCTTAACAGAAAGGCCATTTTCGGCAGCATCTTCCTGACAGTTCCAAAGATAATAAAAAATATCCTGTCCCGGTGATATGCTGAATTCATATTCTTTTTTTCTATCACTTGGTTTTTTTTCATCTTTGCTGATCTCATAGCCTTCTGGTGCTTTCAGCGTGACATGATTTTCATCAAAATTGACAAGTTCAGCATCTGGAGCAGGGGGAACAGGTCTTACTTCTTTCAGATCTTCTTTTCTCAGTTCCAGATCTTTCATCTTGAATCCGGTGGATATTTGCGGATCTTCTTCCAAATTGACTAGATCTGTTTCTTTTCCCTGTGAATACATTTTGGGATAAGCCTCTTCTGAACTAAAGCAAGCTTTCAAAGCATTCAGATCCAGCCGAATGTGATAACGTTCACTGACTTCCGGGGCAATGATGACATTATAAATATCATTATTAGTAATAGTAAAGCTGATTTTTTCATAGATTTCTTTCAATGCTTCTTTATTTTCTTCCGTTTCGGCTTCGGGATCTGCAAATCTGAATGCATAATAAACCGGAAGACCATCTTTATCTTTGTAGCTGAGTTTCTTAAAACTAAGAGATTTTTGTCCCTCATAAAGAAACAAATGCATTTCCATATACAGCTCAATTTTCTCTTGCTGTTCGGGATCAGATTCAGAATTTTCTTCCTGTGCTGGGGGAGTCAAAGCAAGATCATCCTCAGCAAAAACTGCCAATCCGCCGGATGTCTCACTGCATAAAACGCTCATCGCAATCAGAAAGCTGATCACTCTTTTTTTCATCTGAATACCTCCATTTCATGCTAAAATATAACTCCACAGAAAAACATAATAATGCCATATCAGCAGATGTCCATAAGATCGCTTCTTTTTTGAAAACAAGAAGAAAAATCAGGATTGCTGAAAATATGGCCGTTAAGATTAAAAACAGATTTGCTTTTTTCACTGGCTGGCGTTCTGCTCCGAATTTGCGGATTCTGATTTGCAGAATCCAGCCGATCAGCAAACCGCCCCAGAACATTCCGGCAAACAGATTTGCAATCGGCGGATGTGCTTCTTCCAGATGCAGAAAAGGCACACTTAGCAGACTCCCTGAAGAGCAGAAAAAACAAAGACAAGAAAGCACATTCAGAAAAATCACTTTCTGTTTCATATTTTATAATTATCATCATACTGGAAATAAATTTCCAATACTTGTGGATCTCCGGTATCTATCTGCTGGATCGGAGAAGTTCGGAATGTTGGTTCTTGTTGCGGAGCAGTTTCCGGTTCAGAAACAGGTTCAGGCTGGGGAACGGGTGTCGGAGAGGTATGTGTTAATAATGGTGTTACCTCTGTTTGCTGTTTCTTTTCCGGGGGATTCTCTGCCAGCTGACGAATGTAAAATTCTGCAAATTTTGTATTTTTCTTTGTTCTAGAAACTAAATCTTGATTGCTTTTTTTTCTGATAATCAAAATAATCAATACCGCAATTAGAATAACTAATAAAATTCCCAGACCAATGCTATAAACCCGAAGTGATTGCAGTACTTCATTATTCTCTACAATTTTTCTGTCGAAAAAATTTAAATTATCCACGCATTTCACCTCTGATTCTAATATCTTCCAGCTGTTCTTTTACTTTTTCTTGTGGCTGATCTGTACTTTCTGCAATTTGACTGATCAGACTGGAATCATTTTCAAGAATTCTTGCGAGGTACATCAATGTTGTTTTATATTCTGGCATATCTTTATAAGTAATCAGCCGCTGATAAGAATCTACTGAAGAAGTCATATAATTAGAAATCGCCTCTGCTATTTCATAGCCAATGCAATCCTGTCCCCCATTTAGAGCTCCTGTCTGCTTGACTACAATTGTTTCCACAATCGAGCGGATATCCTGTTCTTTCACATGCTGCATAATAGTATCAATATATTGCTTTTTCAATTCCGGGTTTTCCGTGTGGCTGATGGTAGATAAAAGCACTTCTTCAAACTCTTCTCTGCTGATAGTATCCTCATCATTGCTTTGATAAGAAATATTTAAAATATCAAAATAAGAAGATTCCCTTGTTTCATCTGCCTGAATCAATGCCGCCGCCGCTTCTTTATATTCTGTAAGATCATGCTCTGTATAGCTGACAGCTAATTCATCAAGATTATTTTTAGCAATTTCAAACGTCAATCCCTGCGCCCGGATATTGATTAATAAAGTAATTGCCAGAAGCAGAGCTACAATTCCCGTCATAATGCTGACTGCCAGCAATGCCCGTGACGGCTTGTCACGCAAAGCAAGTTGTTTTTCTGCATGAATGGCCGCCGCCTTTAATTCTTCATAAGTCTGATATCTTTTCTGAGGATCTTTCTCTGTGCATTTGACAATGATTTCTTCCATTTCCGGAATATAGCCCTCTGGCGTATGAAACAGATCACGCCGAAAATAACCATCTTCCGCCATACAAATCCTGATTCCAGAGTTGGCATTGATACATTCCCATAAAGTCGCCCCAAAAGAAAAAATATCACTTTGAATGCCAGCAGATCCAGTATTATTATATTTCAACGCACGTTTTGCATCTATTTCATCACAGCATTCCGGTGATGCATAGCCTGGCGTTCCATATATGCCAACTTCCTGCACATGAAACTCTTCTTTTAATGAAATTGGTTTCTGCATCGAAGAAATTTCCAGAGCTTTTCCCAGATCGACAATCACAAGAGATTCTGTTTCTGGCTGAATCATGATATTATCGCCTTTAATATCCAAATGCAAATAATGCTTTTCATTGGTAATTCTCATCATGATTTCACAGAATTGCTTTGTCCAGTTCAGCAATTTCTTCTGAAATTCTACAACCTCTTCATAACTGGCATTTTCCCCCGGCGTATGCGGTTCAATATTTTTATCTGGTGCGCCTTCACAATAATCTTTCATATTCCATCCAGGAATATAATCCTCAATAATACAGAAAAATTGAAAATAGGGCAGAATCAATTTTTTGCAATTTTCATTTTTCTGATATGCTTTCGGCACCATTCGAAACAATTCCTTCTGCATTGCATGAGGAATCATCTGGATCATGCCTGCAATTTTGCTTGCACTGCATTGTTCTAATGCATGAAATGTTTTTCTCTCATAATCATAAAATTCATTCCAGTATTCTGTACTGCGGAATTTCATAGCGTAAGTTCTTCCAACAGACTCCTTCACTCCCATGAATACAATACTTTCGCCGCCTACAGAAATAAATGATATAATCTGATAATCTTCAATATTATCCATCTTGTTCCTCCTGCTCTGCGGAAAGTAATATACCTGTAATATCATCCAGCTCGCCATGATCTTGAAGAAAATCAGCGATCTGTGTCAACAGAATCACGCCCAATTTTCGATTATTGGCGGAAAAAAACTTTTCATGCCAATCAGCAAAACGCAAATGCCTGTACATTCCATCTGTGCAGAGCAGATATTTATTTTCTGCATTGAAATTTTCCGTAAAAAATGAAATTTGCACTTCTCCTTTATTCTTTCCGCCAATATGCATAGAAATGCTTTTCCCGTCCTCTCCGACATCATCCTGTGTCAGGCAACGGATTTTTCCGGAAGGCTGAATTTCATATGCACGGCTATCACCTGCATTGAAAATAATCATCACAGTACCATCTGTTATAATACCGCACACAGTACAGCAAGTATCTTCATCTGAATTCTTTTCAGAAAAGGCATTCAGCATATCATTATACTGTTCCATTTCCTGCTGAATCTGTTCCGCTGTTTCCTGCAATTCAAATGCATGATCTGCGAAATAGGTTTGTGCCCATTCAATCCACCATCTGACAGTATTATAACTAGCATATTTTCCATTAAAGCTATTTGAAACGCCATCTGCCACAATGGCGGCAGTAATTTCAGACTGCTGATTGTCCAGCAGTCTGACGAAACCAAAATCATCTTGATTTATATGTTTCATAGTTTCACATTGTGCGGAAACACCAGAACAAAATAAACTCATTGCTTTTTACTCCATTATCTTCTTCTGAGGCCAACTCTGGTAATGCGTTCTTCTTCTTCAGAAGATTCATCCCCGAAGCTATTACAAATTTGACTATATGCCTGATTAATAGCTGCATTAGAAATTTCCTGCTGTTCCTGTGAATGTTGACTCATCTGATTTGTCCGATCTCTCCGAACGCTATCATTGACAGGCTGATTCTGGATCTGATTTGTCCGATCTCTACGGGCAATAGGTGTAGACACGCTATCATTCACAGGCTGATTCTGAATCTGCTTGGTTCGATCTCTACGGACAATAGGCGTAGACATATTATTATTCACAGGCTGATTCTGAATCTGCTTGGTTCGATCTCTACGGACAATAGGCGTAGACATATTATTATTCACAGGCTGATTCTGAATCTGATTTGTCCGATCTCTACGGACAGTAGGCGTAGACATGTTATTATTCACGGGCTGATTCTGGATCTGATTTGTCCGATCTCTTCGAACAGTGGCCGTAGACATGTTATTATTGACAGGCTGGTTCTGGATCTGATTCGTCCGATCTCTTCGAACAGTAGCCGTAGACATGTTATTATTGACAGGCTGGTTCTGGATCTGATTCGTCCGATCTCTACGGACAACAGGCGTAGACATGTTATTATTCACAGGCTGGTTCTGGATCTGATTTGTCCGATCTCTTCGAACAGTGGCTGTAGACATGTTATTATTGACAGGCTGGTTCTGAATCTGATTTGCCCGATCTCTCCGAACAGTAGCCGTAGACACATTATTATTCACAGGCTGGTTCTGGATCGGCTGAGAATATGTATTTTTTTGTGGTGAAGCAGGCACTTCATTTTTCTTCTTTACCTCTTCATTTTGAAATCCGCTTTCAGGGACTTGTTTTAAAGAAACTGCCATCTTTCAGCTATTGCTAAATTTTAACAATAGCCATTCACCTCCTATGAAATCTAATATTTTTGGAAACGATTTATACATTTCTATTATACCTGATAAATCAAAATTTGTCAAGTGATTTGCTAAAAGATTAGCACTCTGCCATTTCAGCAGAGTGCTAATGAAATAAAGAAAGATTTTATTTTCTCCAGCGATTAGGACAATCATTTCCGCATTTTTTATCAAAGCTAGGATTGCAGGCGTAAAAATTACGAGAATCCAAACGATCCTGTACCATGCGCATGGCTTCTCCAAATCTCTGAAAATGCACAATTTCACGCTGTCTCAAATAGCGAATCGGATCAATCACATCTGGATCATCTGCCAGCCTTAAAATATTATCATACGTTGCACGAGCTTTTTGTTCAGCGGCCATATCTTCTGTCAGATCCGCAAAAGCATCCCCTTTGGTTTGAAAATAAGCCGCTGTGAATGGCATACCCGCAGCAGAAGCAGGATAAATTCCAGCAGTATGATCTACAAAATATTTATCAAAGCCATATTTTTTGAGATCTTCCGGCTTCATATTCCTCGTCAGCTGATAGACAATTGCACTGACCATTTCTAAATGCGCTAGTTCTTCTGTTCCAATATCTGTTAAGAGGCCTTTTATTTCATCTGTCGGCATAGCATAACGCTGATTTAAATACCGCAAGGATGCTGTAAGTTCTCCATCTGGCCCACCCACTTGGCTTAAAATAATCTGTGCCATCTGGGGATTAGGGTTTTTGATGTTGACAGGGTATTGCAGTTTATTAATATCATATTACACATATAGCACCCAGCCGACACATATCAAATCTGCGGTCATTTCTGGGTATCTGTTTTGATTGGCCTGAAGAATGGCCTGAACAGATGTGCCATATCTGGCAGCGATTCTTGTCAGCGTATCTCCTGAAACAACAACATGTTTCCGAATGCCGGATTTACTGAACATATCAGCATAATTCTGTCCCAGTCGAGTGCGTTGTGCTCTTGCGGCGGCAGAGACATCTGCCGGACGTTCATACTGACACATGACAGCATCAGATGCCACACAGATATTATCTGTGGTTCGAAGAATACTCCAGACAGCAGGATATTGCTGTTTCAGCTCCAGCACAAGAAAATCAAGCTGCATATCCAGATCACCGATAGAAGTCTTTTTTTCTCTGGCAAAAGATAATAATGCTTGTTTACGAGTCCAGAAAGTCCACTGTGCCAGCCCATAACCAGCAGCATCATGAATAAAATTAGAATAACTGCCAGAATCGACAGCGATCGTATAGGATTCATCAGAATAACCTAATTTTTTTTCATAGCTGTTCTGAAGATTTTTAGGATTAAGGGCAGATTCTGCGCACAGATTCCCCATTAATGCGGCAGTTCCGGCAGTTGTCAGACCCATAGAGCGCAGTTTATCCCAAATGTGTTTTTCATTCATAAAAATACCTCCTATTATTTTTTAGTATCATCAAAATTCCGGAGTTTCCGGATAAAGCGGACAGCCCATTCTGCCTGAGGATTAATTTCAGCAAAATTTTCAAAAATAGAAATAATTTCCATGACAGTAATATAGATGAAAACGCTGAAGGCTGTGACAGATCCGGCGACATGTGCCAATTCAGGGCTTTGATAATAATTTCCCAGCAGTTCCATACCATATTCCAGCCCGCAGGCGGTACACATGAGAGCAAATTCCGCTGTTTTGTGATAAAGACCTGTTCTCATGGCTTTACTGGAATAATCATTTTGCAGATGCGCTTTGATCCAGCCGGTAATCACATCAGAAACAGCAAGTCCGGAAATAATCAGGATCATGATAAGATATTGCATAAAATCACCTATCTTTTTATAATATATAAAAACGGGCGATTTTTGGTACAGTAAAGTACCAATTTCAAAAAAATAATTAGGAGGAAAATTGATGAAATTTTATTGCATGTATCTGAGAAAATCAAGAGCAGATGCAGAAGCAGAGGCGCATGGCGCAGGAGAAACATTGGCCAGACATGAGAGAATTTTGACAGAGCTGGCGGAAAGCTATCATCTGGAAATCAGAAAGAAATATAAAGAAATTGTCAGTGGAGATAGTATTGCCGCAAGGCCGCAAATGCAGGCTATGCTTGCGGCAGTGCAGGAAGGAATATATGCAGGAGTACTTTGCATGGAAGTGGAACGACTGGCAAGGGGAAACACGATAGATCAGGGAAGAATTGAAGAAATTTTCCGGCAGTCAGGGACAAGAATTATTACACCTCAGAAAATATATCATCTGGAAAATGAAGCGGATGAAGAATATCTTGAATTTAGTTTATTTATGAGCCGGAGAGAATACAGAACCATCCGCAGAAGAATGCAGGCCGGAAGACTGGCGGCAGTAAAAGAAGGCAATTATATCAGCCCTTGTGCGCCTTATGGATATCGAAAAATACATCCTGCCCCTAAAGTACACACATTAGAATTCATACCGGAAGAAGCTGAAACTGTCAGGCTGATTTATGCATTATCCAGAGAGGGAAAAGGCGCACAAGCAATTGCACAAGAACTGAATCGGCAAAGCATCTCCCCAAGAAAAAGCTTATGCTGGGAAAAGACAAGTATCCGGAAAATTCTGAAAAATCCGGTTTATTATGGATTTGTATCATGGAAGCAAAATTATTATCCGGGGCTGCATCCTGCAATAATTGAGGGAGAAATGCAGGAATTTATCAAGATAAAAAAACAGCAAAATCAATATAATTATTATCATGATATTCTATACTGCAAAAACTGCGGCCATCAGATGCGCCGGAGATGGGTCAGGGAAACCGGAAAAACACATGTTTTATGTAGATCTTCCAAATGCAAAGGAAAAACAACAGGGGCACTGATGGAATGTGTAGATGAAGCTGTGATTTCTGTAATGGGCGAAGCATTCGCAGAACAATTCCGGAATGCTGATGCAGTAAATAAAAATCAACTTTTGAAATCAAAAATTGCAAGAATTGATTATGAAAAATCAGGCCGGGGCGCAGAACTGAAACTCACAATATTTTTTAAAAATATCAATGTGTAATCAGATACGCTGTTTTTTTATCATAGATCCACATGAATTAGTTCGCCTCTCTTTCCCATGGATAAGGGCCTTTTCCCCATTCCCATCGGCGGGAATTCTGATTTCTTTCCGCACGGAGTGCGCCGAAACGCTGGGTATATTCTTCGACAGCCTTATCACGCATTGTCCTGTATTTATCAAATAATGCTAATGCTTCTGTGCATTGCGTATGCGTATCCAGATACAGTGTCAGGTCATACAATGCAAAATCATATTTCTGAATGATCTGCATTAATTCACAGCGTGTTTTCATAGAATACCCTCACTTTCTGCCGCAAGAAAACGGCATATCCAGCACGGGGAATAATGTTCCCTGATGCAGGCCGGTTTCAGGGTCATAAAGCTCTTCTTCCCAGAGCTGATAAGGGACATAAGCCATCCCTGGCGGTGTCACATCCGGGAAAATGCCTTCTGGCTGTGGCTGGAGCATGGCAGGGCATTCCGGCGGCTGTTCTTCCGGCATGACTGCCATCTGTTCAAATGCATGAAGTTCCATAACATCCATCCTTTCTGATTGATTATTATATCATATGCAGGGACGGAAAACAGGTGCATTTATTATCATAACACATTTCTGATGACTTGTCAATCAATAAGCCGCAATTCACTTGACAAATTCTGAAAAATATGATATTATAAATTAAAATCAATCACGGGCAGATCCCCGTGCTGAAAGGGTGTTTTTTATTCATGACAAAGCATTTTGAAACGACTAAGACAGTTCGGAATATTGCTGTAGTAGCAGCTGGTATTGATGAAGAATATCAAAACAGCATGATTGAAGGCATGATTGACTGTGCAAAAATGTATCATGCAAATCTGGCCTGCTTCTCTGCATTTGGCGGCGTGATTTCCAGCAGCCGCTATGATATTGGAGAATATAATATCTATGAACTTGTCAACGAACAGAAATTTGATGCCCTGATTCTTCTGACAAATACGATTCAGGATAATACAGCAAAGAAAAAAATGATTCAACGTGCGAAAGACTCCGGTCTTCCGTCAGTAATTCTGGACGGTGAAGAAGATCCTGCCTTTTATCATGTCAGAATTAATAATAATAAAGCTATGAGAGAGATTGTCCGTCATGTGATTGAAGAACACAATGCAAAACAAATTTGTTTCGTTGCAGGGCCTCAGAATAATCCGGAAGCCCGTGACAGATATCAGGCCTTTTGTGAGGTTATGAAAGAACATGAATTGCCTGTAAATGAAAATCAGGTGTTTTTCGGGGATTTTCGTGCCGCCGATGGCAGACGGGCAATTGAATTTTTTATGTCTGCCGGAATAGAAACTCCAGATGCCATTATCTGTGCAAATGATACCATGGCTTTGGCTGTTATGGCAGAATTAGAAAAACATGATTACAGTGTTCCGGATGATATTATTATTACTGGCTTTGATAATACATTTAATGCAAGATATTACTGCCCATCTCTGACCACAGTATCCCGTCCACTGCATGAAGCAGGATTTAAGGCCTGTGAATTGCTTCTACATGCGATTGCGGGAAAAGATGTACCAAAAACCATTTCTCTTGATGCAGAGCCCGTTTATGCGGAAAGCTGCGGCTGCTGCCGGGATCTGTCAAAAAATATCCGGCAGTATAAAAAAAGCACATTCCAGCTGATTGATACCTGTCGAAATGATATTTCTCTTTTAAATCGCATGACAACCGAACTGGCAGAAACAGAAACGATTGAAGAAAATTTCAAAGTCATCAGTCATTTTATCAATGAACTTGAATGTGAAAAATATTGCATCTGTCTGTGTTCTGAATGGGAAGGTGCATTCCGTGATGTTAATTCAGGAGGTACAGAAGAAGCTTATCAGATTCAGGGATATACGAAAAATATGAGTGCGCCGCTGATCTGGAATCAAGGCCAGATCACACAGGTGGAAAAATTCAGAAGTGCGGACATGTTCCCCGAACCTCTG
The DNA here is from genome assembly GCA_002449585.1 of Ruminococcus sp. UBA7013. Classification (GTDB taxonomy): domain Bacteria; phylum Bacillota; class Clostridia; order Oscillospirales; family Ruminococcaceae; genus UBA3855. The sequence goes on along the minus strand of DJXD01000068.1, from coordinate 76,873 downwards.
GAAAATGGCGGCAACATTAGCTATTTTCTGCCCCTGCATTTCCGTGAAAGATGTTTGGGCTATTATATCATCACAAACGGGGAATTTCCGATTAAAAGTATGCTCTGCCATTCTCTGATGCTGAATATCAGCAACTCGATTGAAAATATTCGCAAGCTGATTCATCTGAATAGTGTGATCCGGGAACTGGATAATTTATATGTACTTGATCCCATGTGCAATATTTATAACAGAAACGGCTTTATCCGTGTAGCGGATGCATTGCTGAATCAATGCAGGAAAGAGCAGAAATCTATTTTAATTTCTTTCATTGACATGGACGGCCTGAAGCTGATCAATGATAATTATGGCCATAAAGAAGGGGATTTTGCATTGCAGAGATTAGCTTCCGTAATTCATGACTGCTGTGGACATACCAGAGTATGCGCCCGGTTCGGTGGTGATGAATTTATCATTTTCAGTGCTGGTGAAGATGAACATGATATTGAACCACTGGAAGGCATGTTCCGGAAACGCCTTTCAGATATGAATAAAATGGTAAATAAGCCTTATCAGATTGATGCAAGTATTGGGACGCTTGTCACAAATCCTACTGAAACAGATGGGCTGTTCAGTCTGATTACAAAAGCAGATGCACTCATGTATGAAGAAAAGAAACGCCGCAAAACATCACGTTATCTGAGAAAGGCATAACAGGAGGAAATATATGGCAGATCCATTTATTTTTAAAGTCAATCTAGGAGGAATGATTGATATTCTTGCCAATCATCTTTATAGCAGTCCGGACGTTTTTGTCCGGGAACTGCTCCAGAATGGCACAGATGCAATCAGCGGAAGGATGCTGAAACATCCATCTTTTCAAAATGGCCGGATTACAATCCGCATTCAGCCCGGCAAAACGCTTTCTTTTCAAGATAATGGCATTGGTCTGACAGAATCAGAAATTCATCAATTTCTTGCTGTCATTGGCCAGTCGTCTAAACATGATTTACAAACTGGGCGGATTCTGGAGGATTATATTGGTCGATTCGGAATCGGGATGCTGTCCTGTTTTATGGTGACAGATCAAATTTTAATGCGGACACGCTCAGCAGAACATCCGGAACATGCTTATGAATTCAAAGGCAATCCTGACGGGACTTATCATATTACAGAAATTACAGATTGTGCTGTTGGAACAGAAGTGCAGATTTCTGCAAAGAAAGGCTGTGAATTATATTTCCAGGAAAAGAAAATCTGTGATCTAGTGCGTTATTATGGCTTGCCGCTGCCATTCCCGGTGATGTTCTGTCATGATGATGGGACAGAAACCCGGATTAATCTCTGCTCCCCCAATGCAGAAACCCCGGAAGCTTCTATTATGCAACTGGGCAAAGATATTTTTGAAATGGATTTTCTTGGCTATATTCCATTGGAATCAAAAAGCGGTTTATTCAGTGGTGTGGCATATATTCTCCCGCATGAAGTTTCACTCCATGCCAAAACATCGCATAGGATCTATCTAAAAAATATGCTTCTGACTGAGGACGGAGAAGCCATTCTCCCGAAATGGTCAGGCTTTCTCAAATGCTTCCTGAATACATCTCAGCTCCGGCCGACCGCTTCCCGTGAAAATTTCTATGAAGATGAATTATTAGCACAGGCAAGAGAAGAAATCAGCAGTTGTATTTCCGACTGGATGAAAAAACTGGCTGGAAGAGATCCCTATCTGCTGGAGCAAATTATCCAGATTCATTTTATGGCGATCAAATCCATGGCGTGTGAGGATGAGACATTTTTCCAGACATTTATTCCCTATCTGAAATTTGAAACTAATTTTGGACAGCGCACCGGAAAAGAATTACTGACACGGACAACACCTGTCAGCTATGCGCTGGATAATAACCAATTTCATCGGACATCTGCACTGATGCTGGCACAAAATCAATTATTAGTCAATGCCTGTTATGTTTATGATGCACAGCTTTTGCACATGATGCAGGAATATGACAGCAGTTTTTCTGCTGTGCCGCTGGCTTATATGACTTTTGAGGAATATCTGCATGAAGCTGATCCGGAATTTTATCGATCAGCAAAACCGCTTTTGCAGACGGCTCAAAGCGTACTTCAAGAATTTGATTGTGATGCAGAATTAAAATCTTTCTCTCCGGAAACGCTTCCCGTGTTTTATATGCTGGATGAAAATGCACAGATCAAGAGAGAAATTCAACATTCACAGGAAAATGGACATGCTCTTTTTTCCTCCATGCTGGAAGCCTTTGCCGCAGAAGTGCATGAAAGTAAGGCAGTATTATTTCTAAATGCAGAAAATCCGCTGATTCAGAAGCTAGCGACTCTGCATAACCAGAAACGTCAGGAAATCTGTATTGAAATTTTATATATTCAAAGTCTTCTGACAGGCCGTTTTCCCATGCAGGGTGGCGAGATGAATTTATTAAATCAAGATTTGATCACAATGCTGGAATGGGGGCTTTCCTGATGGATTTTTCACAAACTGAAATGGGGTTTTGTCTATTAGAACGAGGAGAACCCCGGCTTGCAGCCATACGAGAAGCAATTGCTGAAGCAGATCAGAAAAATAATTTATTCTGGCGGTTTCAATTTCGTTATGATTATTTAGAAGAATCTGTTTTCTGCGGTGACAGATATTTTGCAATGATTATATTTCCTGAAATGCTTGCATTATATGATCAAAACGAAGAACTGCGCAATCATTTTTCACATGATTTTCTAGTCTGTTTCCGATGGATCGTAGAAGCCGCACCTGAATTCCCTCAGATTTCTAAAGCAGAAATTGACAGCTATTTCCGGATGTTTAAAAAAATGCTTCTGGAACAAGGGAAAAGTCTGAGTATTTATTATATGAAGCGTTCCTTGTTTTACATGCATGTAGATAAAGCCATTGCGGCGGCCGATTTCTATCGTTTTTTGGATGAGCCGCTGGATGATGTTTCAGATGGCAGGGCATTATATTATGATCAGCAATGCATGTATTATTTATCCATTGGCGAAGAGGAAAAAGCACTTGAAGCCGCAAAGCTGATTTTTGCCGGAAAACTGAAAAGCAATGCTCTGCCTCAGGCAACTTATCACGATTTTATCCGGTTCTATCTTGTCCGGAAGCAGTATGCACATGCGATGCATTACGCATTTCTGACAGAACATCGTGTTCTATCAGATCCGTATTATCTTGATATTATCGGCACTCTGATGAGTTTGTACAGTGTGACAAAACCGGCAGACGGTCTCCGGCTGTTCCGGATGCATTATATATTATATCAACAATCTAAAAATCCGTTTTTAAAAATGCAGTTTGCAATTGGTGCTTATCATCTGTTTCATGCATTAAGTCATATACAGCCACCTGTGAAAGAAATGATGATTCAGCTTGATCAGGAAGATCCCATTTATGGATATTCGCTCAAAGAAACAGCGGCTTATTTTTATCATGAAGCTGACAAGGCTGTCCGGAAATTTGATGCCCGCAATGGAACAAATGATTTTTCAGAAATGCTTGCTTTATTTGATAAGGAGTTCCTAAACAGAGGGTGAAAAGATAGACAAAAGTGTAAAAATGTGAAAAAATGTGCTTATGAGGTGATAAAATGCTGAAAGCATATAAAACAGAAATTTTTCCTTCATCAGAACAGAAACAGAAAATTCACAGAACGATGGGCGTATGCAGATTTATTTATAATTTCTATCTTGCGTATAATAAAAAAATTTATGAAAAAGAAGAACGATTTGTTTCAAGTTATGACTTTTCAAAATGGCTGAATCAGGAATTTCTACCAGTAAATCCTAATTTTTCATTGATAACGGAAGTCAGCAGCAAATCCGTGAAACAAAGTATCATGAACGCTGATAGGGCATTTAGAAATTTTTTTGAGCGCAGAACAAGGTTTCCTGTCTGGAAGAAAAAAGGAAATTCTAATGTAAAAATGTATTTTGTGAAAAATGGGGAAAAACAAATCATTTCTTGTGAACGGCATAAAATTAAAATTCCTACTTTAGGCTGGGTAAGGCTGAAAGAAAAAGGCTATATTCCCATGAATCCTAAAACGCATGTCATAAAAAATGGTACTGTTTCTATGAAAGCAGGGAGATACTATGTTTCCGTTCTGGTGGAAGAAGCCGTACCAGCAAAACCTGTTCTGAATGATTTCGGAATTGGCATTGACTTAGGAATCAAAGAATTTGCAATTTGTTCAAATGGCAAGTTTTTTGCAAATATCAACAAGTCTGCTTATATCAGAAAACTGAAAAAAAGTCTGAAACGACAGCAGAAAAAACTTTCGAGGAAATACGAAAGTCGGAAAAAATGATTAACCATTACGAAAGGAGAAGCTACTCGACAGAATATCCGTAAACAGATACTGAAAGTACAGAAGCTCCATCATAAACTTGATTGCATCAGAACGGATTATCTCAATAAAGTGATTTCTGAATTGGTGAAAACCAAGCCAATGTGGATGACACTTGAAAATTTAAATATCAGGGGTATGATGAAGAACAGACATCTTTCAAAGGCGATTGCACAGCAGAAGTTCTTTGATTTCAGAACAAAGATAACTGCAAAGTGCAAAGTATACGGCATCGAACTGAGAATTGCTGACAGATTTTATCCGTCAAGCAAATTATGCCATCAATGTGGCTATCTCAAATCTGATTTGAAATTATCGGATAAAATCTATCTTTGCTCCAAATGTGGATATACAGCAGATAGAGATTTGAATGCAAGCTTAAATTTGAGAGATTGTCAAGTTTATCAAATCGCATCATAAAGCAATGATAACGATGTACCGTAGGCTATACGGGAATTCACGCCTGTGAACTGTACACGAACTTGTGAGTAGAGAATGATTTTTCATTATCAAAAGCATACAGGATGAAGCAGGAATTTTTCTCAATATGGGTATATTTGTCCATATTTTGAGTAGCAGGAAAATGCTAATGTTTGACCCTCATCCGCTGATTGAAAAAATCCATGCCCTGCCGCATGGAGAAGCCCGGCTTTCTGCTGTTTCAGATGCAATGCATCAGGCAGATGAAGCACAGGCGCATTATTGGAGATTATATTTTCGATATGAATACTTGACAGAATCTAATATTTATGGCGATAATTTTAAAGGCCTGCTATGCTTTCCGGAATATCTCCGCATTTTTGACGAGCATCCGGAACTGGAGGAAGACATGTCTCATGATGTCATGTGGGCGTTTAAATGGCTGCTGGATAATGCTGCTGATTTCTATCAGATCAGCATGGAACAGATTCTTGATTATTTTGAAGAATTCAAACTCAGAAGCCAAGCTTATGGGCTTTCACTCAGAACATATTATATGAAACGAGCAAAATTTGACATGGCCGTGAATCCGGATGCGGCGCAGATTTCATATGCAAATTTTAAACATTATCCCCGAAGCAGAAACAGCGATTGCGAAGCCTGTGAATGTAATTTTGATATGGAATATTATCTTTCACAGAATGATATAAAATCTGCTCTGGAAATTGCACAGCCTATTTTGAATGGTGAAAAAACCTGTGCAGAAATTCCACATGTGACTTATGCAGAACTTGCGCATTATTATTTTTATCATGATCAGCCAACAGAAGCAGAATATTATGCACTTCTATGTGAAAGAAAAATTCAGAATCGGCCGGAATTCTTGAAAGAAAAAGGCTATCTTCTGGAAATTTACAGCGTCACAGATCCTGGTCATGGGTGGAAATTATTAAAATATGCGCTGGGGGATTTCATGAGATGCAAAAATCCTATGATGAGAATGACATTTGCAAGAGGTGCTTATCATCTTATCACAGCGGCCGCAAAATCAACAGAATACGCACAAAGCGGCTTTTTATCCGTTCTGCCGGTTGCACGGGAAGAAGAAGGCTGGAACATGAAAACACTCGCAGATTTTTTTTATGAAATTGCTGATGATATTGCTTTGAGATTAGATCATCGAAATCAGAATCAATATTATCAAACCATGCTGAAAAAGCCGCTTCCGGATGCTTCTGCATCTGCTCAGATCTCGGAAGAACAGAAACAGCCTCAGCATGGATTGATCAAAAGACAGCAATCTCAATTTGTCACTGTTCTACCCTATACAGCCCCCTCTGCCGCACAGATGGAGGAAAAAATCAGAGCAAGTCTGCTGGAAGTGCTCAGTATGAATACAGAAGAAAATACCTGTATCTGTTCTGTGATGCTGGATCAGAATCCACTTGATCTGATTTTGGTATCACTACCGGAAGAAGATGCACAGCCTCTCATTGTAGAAACAGCAAACGGCTTTGATCCGGATGATCTTGAAAATTTGCTCAAAATTCCTTATAGAATGCTTTTAGTGACAGAACTCCCGGCCGGAGGACAAAAATCTTATTATCTCATCATGAAATTATTAGCAATCCTGTTCCCGGAAATGCTGGGCGTGATTAGTATCACTGCGATGAAAGCATTTTCACCGGCATGGGTGCAGTTTGCCGGAAATTATGAATCTGTTATCCGGCCTAAAGATGTATATTCTATCTATATCGCTGGAAAAGCGGAAGATTTGCATATGAATACATTTGGTTTAGCGAGCTTGGGTATGCGTGAATTAGAATTATCTGGCGCAAATGCGGATAATTTCGGCCATTATGCCGCTCTGCTTGATCGGACAGCTGCTTTCTGTGTCGAAAATGAAAATCTTCCTGATGAAGGGCAGATAATTACCATGTGCTATGATTCAGAAATGAATGAATATCCTCTGAAATGGCAAAATATTACAGATGCTTTGAAAACACTGCCGCCAGACAGCACCGCTGTCAAAGCTTACAGAGAAATCCCTTCTGGTATGCTGATCACTGAGGGATTACCTGCTCCGAAAGAAATCGAACTCACGAACACACGTCGGGAATTTTTCCGCACTAGAGCACTGACAAAAGAAACATTTGAAATCTTTCAGAAAATCGTCCGCCGCTGTGAATCAGCACTTGTCAAACTGGAAATCGAACTCAATGAAGAAATGATAGATCAGTATGATTATAGCATTGAACTGCTTTTTGCTGAAATTGATATGGACGAAACAGAAAAATTGATTGCTGTCATGGCACAGGAATCAGAAGCTGTTCCGGAATATGCCATAGGCGACAGAATCGAAGTCACACAGGATAATATTGTTGATTGGAGAATCCGGACATCTGACGGAAATATTTTTACACCGGAAGAGCTGTATCTCTTACAGGGGGCAGATTTATGAACATGAAACGCATCGTATTTGCGACAGCGGCTATTCTGATTTGTCTGATCATTATCGGCATTTCTCTGCATACGATGAATAAAATATCAGACATGAATCATGAACGCAGAGAACAGGAAAAAGGAGAAGCAATTGCTTCCCGTCTGGCTGCTTCCACAACGGTGACAACAAGCATCTGGGATAAAATCAGAACCACAGAAACACAAACAGTATCTGCCACTGAAAGCACTACATTCGAAGAGAATACAGAGCAGACAGAGCAAATAGAAACGATAACTGCCGGATCGTGAGGTGACAGGTTTGAAACGTAAAAAAAGCACTGCTATGCGCATTTTAGTTTTGATCATGGCCGCCGCCATGCTGATTGGCTTCTTCCTTCTTCCGCTCATGCAGAATTGAAAAAATCCCCGCAGAACTCTGCGGGGGGAATTTTTTTAGAATCAGCTAAACAATTCGTTTTCAGGAATCAGCTTGATGATATATTTCATCAGTGTGAGAACTTCAGCAGCTTCAGGCTTTTTATTTTTATTAAAATCAACATTGGCAAGTTCCTGATCAGAAAGTGTGGCTTTGCCATAGATAGCTTTGTTGAGCTTAATCACATCCATGATATTGACAATGCCATCACCATTTGAATCACCGGCAACGGTTACGCCAGGGGTATTGCCGCCGGAAGTTGTTGTTTCTGTCTTAGTAGTTGTTGTAGCAGGAGCAGTTGTAGTTGCCTTTGTTGTAGTAGTTGTGACAACAGGATCTGTTACAGCAGATTCAGATTTCAGAACTGCGCTTTCAATTGTTGCTGTTTCCGGCCACCATACCCAAACATCAACGCTTGTCTGACCAGCAGGGATTTTATATTCCAGAGTGATCACGCCATTTACAGGGGTAGCTGTCCAATCTTCCGGAGACCAGCCGCCGGGAGGATTAAATACACCATTTGCCTGTGTATCGCTGGAATTGGTTTTGATCTTGATTGTAACTGTTGTAGCGCCTGTTGTGTCAACAGTCCAGTAAGTTTTTCCTTCTTCATTGGTCTTGGCAGTGATAGTAGCCTCTTTTTCAGTTGTCTGTGTTTTCTGAGTTGTTGTTGCAGAGGATTCTTTGACAGTTGTTGTTGTAGCAGGTGCTTCTGTTGTTGTAGACTTGGGTTCTGTCGTGGATTCTGTCGGCTGAGGTGTTACTGTACCGCTTCCGCCAAAATCATAAGGATAGGTGATTTCTGAAGCTTTGGAAATAATATTTGCAGCAGCCTTATCAGATCCGCCATACAGATTGGCCAGACCAGCACAAGCCAGAGCAAAGCTGCCATTATAATCTAATGCGCCTTCTGTGTACTCATATTTATCAGAATGATCTTGATAATTGCCACTTGCATCAATGCCGCCGACCAGTGCGCCATATAATGTATATTTTGCTTCCGGATTATTAGAAAGATCGCCAGGGTTTGCGGCTCTATGATGGATATGTGTCGGCCATTTTGAACCGTAGCCGATTAAAAAGCTATATCCAAGCGGATTATCACCAAGAATATAATCCATCTGCCATTTTGCGCCAGTTGCATAAGAAGAAGTTTTATCACCATTAGCAGCAGCAAGTGCACTCATCTGGAGAGCGCAGTTATAACGGGCAGCACCCCAGCCATCACCATTATATTTTCCAGCATTCACGCCACCCTGCTGATTAACTTCAAATTCCAGTTCTGATTTAAATGCACTGTCACCAGTTGCCTTATACATCATAGCGGCATAGCCCTGCCAAACTTTATCCCATGTATAGCGATAATAATCATAATCGCCACTATAATTGCCCTGTGAAGGTGTCAGCGAGGGTTTGCTGCCTTCTCCATTGATCCAAAGCCATGCCTGAGCAAGTGCAAGTTCATCGCTTGACATAGCATCTGTAGAATAATAAGGGCTTTGGCCGGTCATTTCATTGCCTTTATGCTGTGTACCGAAATTATAAATTGCCTTTGCATATTTCAGGCATTCTTTTGCATAGGACGGATCAGAATCTTTGACAAGATAAGCTGTACCAGCCAGTGCAGAAGCCATTTCTCCGCAGACAGCGGAGTTATTTTTAGAAGCTGTCAGCCAGTAAGTTGCTCTGTCATAATGCTGTTCTTCTGGGGGAGTCATCATGCTGTGATCAACACCGCCATCTGCTACAACATAGCAAATAGTAGCAACATTACCAGAAGCATCCAGATAAGTTGTTTTCATGAGATAATCTGCATTGCGCTTTAAAATAGCAATCAGATGATCTTTTGCACCTGCTTTTTCATAAACACCAGGGTTCAAATATTCAGACATTGCAAGGCTGGACATACCAAAACCCATAGTCAAATTAAATTTGATATGGTCACCAGCGTCATGATAACCGCCACCAACATCTACTTTTCCATCACCATCAGGATCAACAAGAGATTTATAAGCAGAATCAAAATTTGTAGCATTAGAAAGCAGAGCAGTTTCATCTTCTGTATGGCAGTTTCCTCTAAATGTCACGGGATTGGACTTGACATCAGAACCGCAGGCATTTGCATCAAAGAAATATAAAGACAGTGCAAGAGCTTCATAATAATCATTATCAGCAGCAGATGCAGGAATGCTAACAGATGTACCCAGTGCTGTACTCAGTGCGGAAGAACCGAGCATTGCGGCACTCATAACGCCAGCCAGAAAACGATTTTTGAGTTTTTTCTTGTTCATTGGGAACGACTTCCTCTCAAATATGATTTATGCGGATGGCTCTGTACAGCAAGCGCAGATGCTAAACAGATGCCTGTAATCCGTACAATTTCAGTATAACATATTTTGAAAAAGAAATCAACCGAATTCAGGATTTCTTTTCATTTTTCACGTTTTATACAAAAGATGTTATTTAATTCACAGTTTGTTTATGCATTTTTATAAATAACAAACAGGAAACATCAAAAAAACAGGGGGGCGATTTATGAAAAATGACGGAATTCTGACATAAAACTTGACAGGCATGTAAAAATATGCTATACTATATCTTGTCCGAGAAATTATCATGCAAACGGTTTTTCATGAATATTTCCGTGTTTTAATTTATCAAAGGAGATTTTGTTTTGAATATCAAGTTTATAAAACCTGCCGCAATTCTGGCGGCAGCAGTCCTGGCAGTGCAGTATTTGCCCGGATTTGCACAGAAAGTTTTCGTAGATGCAGAAACTACAGATACTGAAATTGTAGATGCTATTATTACAGGATATGAAGAGGATGCGGATGACCCCGGAAAATTCAGAGTCATTACAAATTCTGATGTAATGTCACAAGCTGTTCCAGATGCCAGCGGCCTCACTCATAACAGCCGTTTTGATAACTGCATCCGTCTCAACGGAATTGATGTTTCCAAATATCAGGAATCTATCGACTGGAATGCTGTCGCAGCAGATGGCATTGATTTTGCAATTCTGCGTACAGGTTATCGTGGTTATGACGGCGGTAAGATCGTAAAAGATTATATGTTTGATTCTCATATCAAGGGCGCACTCAATGCCGGCCTTGATGTTGGTGTTTATTTCTTTACACAGGCGATCACAGAAAAAGAAGCCATTGAAGAAGCACAATATGTGATTAATATGATTAAAGATTATGATATTACGCTTCCGGTTTATTTCGACGTAGAGCCAACAGAAGGACAAGGCGTAAATGGCCGCCTGAATACTGCGAAATTATCCATTTCCCAGCGCACAGCCATTGCAGAAGCATTCTGCCGGACAGTACAGGATGCAGGTTATGAAGCAGGTGTTTATTCTTCTAAAAACTATCTGCTGAATTATCTTGATCCTGATTATCTTTCTACAAAATATAAAATCTGGCTGGCTAATTACGTAAGTCAGACTTCTTATAAAGGCGATTATCAGATGTGGCAATATACTGCCAGCGGTACAGTCAAGGGAATTCCCGGCGCAGTAGATATGAACGTGCTGTATTCTGAAAAAGTCAACTTCACAAAAGATTCTCTCAGACTTGAGAATCCGGAGGAAACGATTCAGCCGGAATTAACTGGTGACGGTATTGTGACATTTGAATCTTCTAATCCATCCGTTGCAACAGTAGATGCTGTTGGCAATATTTCCGGTATTTCCAATGGTACAGCTGTCATCACTGTATTTTCAAGCAATGGTTCTCGTGATACGATCAATGTGACAGTAGATTTTCCCCCTGCCGCTGTTCTGAATTATACTGGCATGCTGTTCAGTGAAATCGGCGCAACAGAAATTATCAGCCGCTCCGGCGTTCAGCTGACAAGCTCAAATTCTAACGTTGTCACTGTTTCAGAAGATGGTACAGCTTCCGCTGTCGGACGTGGTACAGCTGAAATTATTGCCAATGATGGGCAGGGAAATACCGCTGTTTGCAACGTCCTTGTCACAGATTCAGAACCCATCAAAGGCGACTGCAATCTTGATGGAAATGTAAATGCAATTGATGCTGTATTTATTCTCAATCTTGCCGCAAATCTCGCTGTCGGCAATGCACAGGATATTAATTTCTCAGATGCTTATCTTGCTTTATATGATTTTAATAATGATGGCGTTATTAATTCTTTCGATGCGAGTGATCTCTTGGTTTATAGTGCCTATAATGGCATTGGATATAAAAACTGATCATTCCTGTTCGGCTTTGCCGGGCAGCATGGAGCGATATCGAAGCGGTCATAACGAGAACGACTCGAAATCGTTTGGCCGGTGAAATCCGGCTCGTGGGTTCGAATCCCACTCGCTCCGCCATGTTTTTCAAAAAAAGCAGGGAAACCCGTTTCGGATTTCCCTGCTTTTTCATGCAAATGGTGTGGAATTATATTTATCTCTCAGCTTTTTCAATGCCTTCTTTTCCAGTCTGGAAACATAAGATCTTGAAATATTCAGCTTCTCGGAAACTTCTTTCTGTGTCAGCGGAATTTGCTGATATAAGCCATATCGCAGAATCATGATTTCTAATTCTCTTTCATCTAGACAATCATGCAGAAACTGATATAACTGCTTTGTATGAATTGAAATTTCTACTTGATCTTCCAGATTTGTGCCATCTTCCAGCGTATCTGAAAGAGTAAGTGCATTTCCATCTTTATCGGTTAAGGCAGGGGCATCCATATGAAGATCAGAAGCATGTTTCCGCAAAGATCTGAAGTGCATTAAAATTTCATTTTCAATACATTTCGAGGCATATGTGCTGAATTTTGTATTTTTATGGTAATTAAATGTATCAACAGCTTTCATCAGGCCAAATGTTCCGATTGAAATCAATTCTTCCTGTTCTTCACTTCCGTGATATTTTTTGACAATATGCGCTACTAATCTGAGATTATGTTCAATCAGCTGATGTCTGGCTTTATGATCTCCCTGTTCCATGGCTTCAAAACAGGCAAGTTCTTGTTTCTGCGTGAGCGGTTTGGGAAATAAATTAGGGGTATCTGCATGGAGAATCCAAAAAAATAAACGGCTGATTACTGATAACAGCATGACAGCATACACCTCTCTTTCTATGTTAGTGTATGCTGCATAGCTTTTCCATGTGACTTATTTTCTGGAATCAGTCAAGCCCGAATTTTTTATAAATATCTTCTTGATAATCAAAATGCTGATGTTTATAATCCGTCAGCATGACTTGAATTTCATATTCTTTCTGATCAATAAAATATCTGATCAGGCTGTCAATATTTTCTTTGGCAATTAATTTTCCCTCATTCAGGAGATTTTGCATAAATTCTCTGTGATCTGTGCCATGCAGAGCAAACGGAAGCATTTCTACAAAATGATAGATCAGATAAGCGGCTGATTTGGGATCTTCCTGCATTCTGGTCATGATGTCATATTTCAGCCGGAGTGGACAGGAAAACTCAAAATTCCGATTGACAGCGATCTGTATGACTGCATTGATGCATTTTATTTTCATGAGGGCATTAGGCATAAATTGCTCTTCATTCCGGGTATATTCTTCTGCATCCTGAGACAAATCATTATTCCAGAAAACATGATCTGTAAAAGAATGCTGTTTCAGGAGAGAAAATAATTCAGAAATATGAAAAATTTTATTCTGATGCTGGATTTGTTCCAGATTTTGACACCAAAATGCAAAGTTTCCTATTTTTGTGATATTATTAGGAATGCTGATTTTTTCCATTGCAAAACAATTCTGAAATGCAAACGCATCCACAGAATGCACTGTTTCCGGAATGGAAAATTCTTTTTGATCTTTGACAATGCAATAGATCAGACGTGTCATATCTCTGGTGTACAGAACGCCGTCATGTATTACAAAACAGGGATGATCCTCCGCAAGGGTCATGGATTGCACAAGCTGAAAAGCCCTTCTGCCGATCTTTGTGACACTCGCCGGAATCATGATATTTGTAAATGCATGATCTTCAAATGCAAATGCGCCAATTTCTTCCACACCTTCCGGAATGCAAAAATCTATTTCAGACATGTCTTGATAATAAGATAATAATTTTTTCATGTCTTTCGTATACAAAGCACCATTTTTTGTGATAAAATGCGGATTTTGTTCAGAAATGATCAGAGAAGTATCGCAGAATGCTCGTTCTCCGATCTCCTTCACACTTGCCGGAATATGAATTTCTCTCAATGATAAACAACCGGAAAAGGCACATTTCCCGATCTTTTGCAAACCCTTCGGGAGCTGAATCCGCATCAGTGACCAGCAGTTTTCAAAAGCAAAATCTCCGATTTCAATGATATCTTCCGGGATCTTGATTTCTTCATCACGGGGATTTTTATATCTGATCAATACATGATTCTCAATTTCAAAATCCATACTTCACCTCATAATGCAAATTTTTTCTTGATGATCGTCTCTGTATCATCATAGCCAATATGTGTATTTTTATAATCTGTCAGCAGGATCTGCATTTCTAGCTTCTGATGATCAATTGCATAAGAAATAAATTTATCAATATTTTGCTTTTTTATCAATCCAGAATCAAGTACTTTCTGCATAATATCCATTCTTTCAAGATCAATCAGAACAGGAAGCATGTTATTGAAATGGGCTTTGATATATTCCCACACATCCGGATCATCCGGCTTTGAAAAGAACATTTCCCATAATACTCGATATTTCACAGAAAGAGAGATTCTGACAGAGAAATTTTTTTGATCAATCATAGACAAAATCCGGTCAATTTTGATTTTCCCGGATATATCAGGAGAGAATGTAAATCCATGATAAGTGATACTTCTCAAATGCGTACAGCCTGAAAAAGCATCATTCTCAATTCTTGTTATATGTTCCGGAATGATAATATTTTCAAGATTTCTTTGTGTATGATAAGTATAAAATGCACCACTAGCAAGACAGGTAATTCCTTTCGGAATTGTAAAAACTTTTGATATGATTTTTGCCCAGATTAAGATATGATTCACAATCACAAGATCATTTTGATTCTGCAATTGTTTCAGCCATGGTGTTCCTTGAAAAGCCCCTTTGCCGATCACATTCACACTTTCAGGAATGGAAATCATATTCAGATGTTCGCAGTTTCTGAACGCATGTGTGCTGATTTCTGTTAAATGATCTGGAAGATGAATTTTTTCTAAATTGATGCATTCTGCAAATGCGAAATTATCAATTTGTGTAACAGAATCAGGGAGATGCACTTCTTCCAAATAATTACACAGATTAAATGTACCAATATTGATTTTTTTCACGCCTTCTGGCAGAATTACTCTTTTTAATCCGCAGGCGTAAAAAGCACAAATGCCAATATGTTCCAGATTAGATGGGAAATTGATCGCTTCCAGTGATCCACATTGAAAAAATGCACCATCTTCAATTTTGATGATACTTTCCGGAAGAACAACTTTTCTCAGACAGCCCTGCGAAAAAGCATACTGCCCAATATGGGTGATTCCTTCCGGAATGATAATTTCTGTTACATTCGGCTCTTCTATATATTTGATCAATACATGATTTTCAATTTCAAATGACATATTGCACCTCATAATGCAAATTTTTTCTTGATGATTGTTCCTGTATCATCATAGCCGATATGTGTATTTTTATAATCCATCAGCAGGATTTGCATTTCTGTCTTCTGATGATCAATTGCATAAGAAATAAGCTTATCAATATTACGCTTATGAATCCAGCCTATCGAAAACAATTTTTTCATAACAGAGATCTGATTTTCATCAATCAGGAACTGACACATTTTCAAGAAATGCTTTTTAATATAAGCATTCAATTCCGGGTCATCCTGTCTGGAATCAAATAATTCCCATAAGAAGCGATATTTGATATTCAAAGCCATTCTTGGTGAGAAATCTCTTTGAGAAAGCATTCTGATAAATAAATAAGTTTTATTTGGATTTGCAGAAAATGTAAATCCCTCACAGGTAATTGTTTTCAGATTTCGACAACCAATAATTGCGCCATCCAGATTTAGAATATGCGGCGGAATCACAAGCTTTTCAAGTTTCGGATCATTATAAAATGCACATTGTGCAATCGTTTTTACAGTATCCGGAACAATGACAACACCATTTACAGGTTTTGCTTTAATCAGGACATTTCCGGCGATCACAAGAGCATTTTTCTTCTGCTGTGTCCGAAGCCATGCCGTTCCGGAAAATGCCTGTTCTCCGACATACCGCACACTTTCCGGAAGATGAACTTGTTTTAATCTAATACAATCATGAAATGCTCCTGATTCGATTTTTGTCACACCATCTGGAATATCAATTTCTTTCAGATGCTTACAACACAGAAAAAGATCGCTTTTAATGATCTGTAAATTTTTAGGAAGTGTTATTTTCTCAAGAGCATCACAGTCCATAAATGTACGGGTATGCATCATAATCACGCTATCTGGAATGATAATTTTTTCAAGAGAACGGCAACTAGAAAATACATCTCTTCCCATCTTAATCAAACCTTCCGGGAGAATCACTTCTTTCAGATTGGAACAACTGCCAAAAGCAAATGTTTTGATTTCTGTGATCCCCTCCGGAACAATGACTTTTGTTTCATTCGGCTCTGGTATATATTTGATCAATACATGATCTTCAATTTCAAATGCCATATTTCACCTCATAATGCAAATTTTCTCTTGATGATCGTTTCAGAATCATCATAGCCAATATGTGTATTTTTATAATCTGTCAGCAAAACCTGCATTTCTGATTTCTTCTTTTCAATGGCATATAGAATAATTTCATCAATATTTTCCTTTGTGATGAAATCGCCATGTGTCAGAAAATATTGCATCGCTTCAGGCGTTTCTTTCCGGATCAGCCTGAAAAATACTTCTTTTACATGCTTTTTGATATAATAATTAACATAGAAATCACAAGGATCTTTCAAAAACATCTGTAAGGCAACAGCTCGGCGGATACTGGGGCAAAGTATTGAAAAATCTTTTTTATCAATCATATGCAAAACATCACTGAGCAGATTTTTATATGTCAAAACTTCAATGCCATTCCGATGAAGCAAAATTTTAGAACTTCGAAACCGTGAAGCACCACAAATATTTTTTCCAATATAAATAACAGTATCCGGAATAATTAATTCTTCCAAAGTTTCAGCATCAAAAAAAGCACTGTTTCCAATGGCCAGGACATTGTCCGGAATGACAATAGATTTCTGATTTATGCCATTACAGGCAAAATGTTCAATTCCTGTGACAGTTTCAGGAAGCTGAAAAGGCGTTTTGTTACATGGCCAATAGATCAGAGTTTCCCTATTTTTATCATACAGAACACCATCAACACTGACATATTCCGGATTTTCACTTGAAACATGAACTTCTTTCAGTTCAAAGCAACTTCTGAATGCTTGCGGATGGATTTCTGTTAAAGATGCCGGAAGAAATACACTTTTCAGCCTAGCACAGCCATAGAAAGCATTTTTTTTGATAGTTGTGACTCCTTCAGGAATGATAATCTGACTGATAGAACAGTTAGAAAATGCATTTTCTTCTATCACAGTATCCTGTTTCTGGCCTTTTGGATTCTCAAAGATCACTTCTTTCAATTCAAAACAGTACGAAAAAGCATCTTCACCGATTCTCGAAACAGTATCGGGAATGATGACTTTCTCGATATATTTTCTAAAATATTCCATACTTTCTATTGTCTGTATGCCTTCCGGAATTTTCAGCACTGTCGGCTTCCGGAATGTGATTTGATGCAGATCAAGGCCATTCTGTGCGAAATAAAGGCGGATTGTACTGTATTCAGAAAGCATGGGTAATAGTTTGGACTGGGAAACAGGATTTCCTTTTGTGCCGTTCCATGTGAATGATCCGGCCGCTGTTCCCATGCAGAAAAGTGTTACTGTCATTTGTGCACGGGGGTTTTGTTTGCTGGATGCGGTTAGAACGGCTTCATACCAGCCTGTATTTTTAAGATGAAGGCCAAAGCTATAAGAACTGCCTTTGCTGACTTTTACATCATGCAGATCAATCGTGATTTCTGCATCAAGCTCATAAAATTTTATTTCTTTCTGCTGTTCTGTGATCTGATCGGGGCGATTGATGATTTCAATTTCTGTTTCTTCCCCCAGCAATCGCTTCATTGCATTGGTATGCATCAGAAAATTGCAGAGATTTGCAGCGTTTCTTTGCAATTGGGAACGTGCTGAGATAAATGTACCATTCAGAAGTTCAGTAAAATCATTGCTGACCATGTAAATATCATTCTGTGCATGAATCATGGCTTTCAGATCACCGCCACTTTTTTCAGTGTTCAGTGAGTTAAGATCTGTCCACCAATCTGTCATAACGAAACCTGTGAAACCCCATTCATGACGGAGAATTTCAGTACAAAGATCATAATTACATGGTGTCCGGATGTCATTGATCAAGCCGTATGTTGTCATAATAGATTTTGCAGATCCTTCTTTGACAGCGATTTCAAACCCTCTGAGATAGATTTCACGGAGAGCTCGTTCTGAAACGACAGAATTCAACATATGACGATTTGTTTCTTGATTATTGGCACAAAAATGTTTGAGTGTTCCGGTAACATTGGACTGATGCAAGCCTTTCAGCTCAGCACATGCCATGATGCCAGTCAAAAGGGGATCTTCTGAAAAATATTCAAAATTACGGCCATTGAGCGGATGACGATGAATATTCATGCCCGGAGCTAGCAGACAATCAATTTGATTTGCAGCCAATTCCATGCCGACAAAACTAAATAATTCTGTAATCAGTTCGGGATTGAAAGTAGAGGCCAACATTGTACCTATGGGCAGACTGAATGCTTCTGTACCAGAATCCATGCGAATACCAGAAGGGCCATCTGCACAGCAGGCAGCAGGAATGCCATAAGAAATGAGATCATCTGTCACACCTCCGAATGCAGCGGCTGTACCAGGTGTAACACGAGGGCTTCCCATGCCTTCACCGCAAATGATCTGCATTAGTTGCACATCTGAAAATTGTGCAATAAATTCTTCCATAGTAACATGACCATGAAGCACATCAGCGAGGACAGATTTTTTCTGTGTTGGGGGGAATTCCTCCGGCTGATTTTCAAGTATGCGGTCTTCTGGTTCATATTTTCTTAATGGAACAGGCTCGAATTTATGCTGATTATTTGTCATCCGGTTAAATGCCTGTACAGGCGCAAGACACTGCTTTTTCTTTGAACTGGCCACTGTTTCAGAAAGTACGATACTGGCCTCATGTTTTGCATTTCTGACATCTGAGCCAATATAAAACTGATATTCTCCAGCTTCCAGAACATTACAATAGGGATATTCTGTAATATTTTTATCATCATAAGAAACAGGAGGAATCAGGGGAATATCAAATTCCTGTGTTTCACCGGGGGCAAGTGTTTTTGTTTTCTGAAAGGCTGTCAGGACACGGGCAGGCTTATCAAGTTTCCCGTGAGGGGCTTTGCAATAGATCTGAATCACTTCTTTTCCGGGAACATTTCCGATATTTGTAACAGCAACATGAATTTCCACTTGTTGGGTTTCTTCATTAATATGCCATATACCGGATTTTATCTCGAAACGGGTATAGCTCAATCCATAGCCGAATGGATAACGAACTTTTTCTTTTCCCATTGTTTCAAAAAAGCGATAGCCAACATAAATATCTTCTGTATAAAAATCTGTATCTTGATTTCCAAAATCAGAATCAGAGGGATAATCCTGAATTTTATAAGCAATTGTATCCGGGAGCTTTCCGCATGGAGAAATTTCACCCGTCAGCACTTTGGCCGCACCTGTTCCCCCGATCATGCCGCCCTGCCAGATATATAATACAGCATCAGGCTGATATTCATCTATAAAATGCAGATCTATCAGATTACCAGTATTTAATAAAATAATTAATTTCTGAAAATATTTTCTTGTCAGGCGGATCATATCTGTTTCAGCATCAGTCAGCAGATAAGAGCCTTTCTCAAGTCTATGATCCTGTTCTTCTCCGGCAGTCCGTGCGATAATTACAACAGCGATTTTACAGGATTCTGCGATTTCTTTGACAAAAGATTCCTCAAGAACGGCTTCTTTCTGTGACCAAGGTTCACCGCTCCAGCCGCTTCCAGATTCATAAGGGAATTGCTCTTCCCATTTCTGATAAAAATCTGCTAATTTCTGATTCATCCGGATTCCTGCATTTTTAAGTCCCTCTGGTATATCTATTACATGAGAGACATTCACCATTCCGCCTGAACCTGTGCCGGATTTATAATAATGCGTCTGCATTCTGCCAAATAATGCGATTTCTTCAGAATCATCCAAAGGGAGCGCATGATTTTTATTTTCCAGCATTACAATTCCTTCTGCTGCGGCCTGTGCCGCAACAGAAAGATATTTTTCCCAATCTAATATTTTCTTCATAATTAGCCTTTCTGATATAAACGATCAGCCATTTGAATTAATAAATCATATAATTCCAGATTTTTCTGATATTTTTCAGGAATACCGGAAAGCCCGATCTTTGCGCCCAGCAGATTCCCTGCAATTGCACCAGTACTATCACTATCACCATCATGATTAACTGCTGTTTTCAGACACAGATCAAAATCAGATTCAAATTTTGCCGCACAATAAATAGCAATTGCTAGTGCTTCATCGCCTACCCAGCCTTCACCGATTTCTTTGACAGCTTCATGTGGAACACCAGTTTGATCAGCCAATGTCAAAGCATTCATAATAATATCATGAAAATCAGAAAGATATTCTGTATCCGGATAGATTTTTTCTGTTGTTTCCAAAGCACTTTTTGCGGCATCCCGGATGGAATACTGTTCCTGTGCCAGCAGACGGATCATTTCTGAAAACATGCCGCCCGGAAGCCAGCCCAGCGGATGACCATGGGTTAATGCCGCCGCTTCTGCGCCAATTGTGACAGTTTGTTCCGCATTGAGAGAGACCAGACCGATGGGAGCAGTTCTCATAACACCGCCGCAACCTTTACTATCATTAAGCGGCTCTTCCGGCGTACCATTTCCGCCCTGTGAAAGCGCATTCATGCATGTCATACCGGGGGCACGTCTGGCAAATAATTCCGGAATATCCAAAAGGCCAGAGCCCATATCACTGTGAAAGCTTTTATTCTGTGTAGCATACCATGCAAGATAAGCTTTTCTCACAGAACGGATATATCTGGAAGGTTCTTCTTCATTCAGCAGTCCATCAGCCGTGAACAGTGTCATTTGCGTATCATCCGAAAAAACAGCCTTTCCATGATGCAGGACATATTCTGTAATGCCATCCTGGCCGAATTCTCTTAAAATCGCACGCCTGCGCATAAATTCCACTTCATAGCCCAGCGCATCACCAGCCGCACCGCCGACCAGACAGCCCTGATATTGATCTTGATTTTTCATAAAATTTAACCTCATTTCATGATCAGTTTTATCTATTATAACATATAAATCAAAAGAAGTCAAATTTTTTCAGCAAAAAAAATTCCCTGTAGTACACTACAGGGAAAATTTTTATATTTTTTTATTTTTCCGGATTGTAAATAATACCAGCATGGGATAAATTTCCAATCTTCCAAGAAGCATATCCAGACTTAATAAAATTTTAGCCCAGCTGGAAAAGCCTGAAAAATTTCCGGAAGGACTGATTTCATTCAAGCCAGGGCCTACATTGTTCAGACAAGTAATGACTGCCGTAACTGTAGTAGGAATATCATGTCCGTCAAGCGATAATAAAAGCATGGAAACGGCAGATAATAACATGAAGACGACAAAATAAAAGCTAATGCCATGAACAATTTCTTTATCTACCGCCCGGCCATCACATTTGACAGAAACCACCGCCCGTGGATTCAGAACTCTCTTGATTTCACGGAATGCTGTTTTACAGAGAATTAAAATTCTCATCACTTTCAGGCCGCCGCCGGTAGATCCTGCACAGCCACCCACAAACATTAATAATAATAATATCATCTGTGAGAAAAATGGCCATTCTGTGAAATCAGCTGTTGCAAAGCCTGCTGTAGAAATCATTGTGAGTACCTGAAAAGAAGAATATCTCAGCGAATGCAGAAAATTCCCATAAATCGGCATAATATTAAATGCAATCAAGAGCGAAGATCCTGCAACGATGCTCAGGAAAAAGCGAAGTTCTTCATTCTGGAATACCTGTGAAAACTTCTTTGTCAGCAATAAATAATACAGCGTGAAATTAATCGAGAACAACAGCATAAAAATCGTAATTATAACATCAATATAGGCACTATCATAATCTGTAATACTATGATTTGTCAATCCAAAGCCGCCCGTTCCAGCAGTGGAAAATGCTGTATTAATTGCTTCAAAGAAATTCATTTTGCTGAATAATAATAATATCGTCTCCAAAGCTGTCAGGCCAATATATATAATATATAATGTCCTGATGGAAGAACTCATTTTTGCTGTCAGCTTTCCGGCGGTAGGCCCTGCCGATTCTGCTCGAACCAAATGCATTGTTTTGGTATCATTCTGCGGCATAACAGCCAGCATCAAAATCAGAACGCCCATACCTCCCAGAAAATGAGAAAAACTCCTCCAAAATAAACAGGCCTTTGACATAGATTCAATATCATTCAAGATGGTTGAGCCTGTTGTTGTAAATCCTGATGCTGTTTCAAATATAGCATCTGCCAGATTTGGAATTTCTCCGGATAATACATAAGGAAGCGCACCTAATATAGAAACCAAAATCCATGTCAGTGCTACAGTTGCCATCCCTTCCCTTGTATAAATATCTTTGTTTTCCGGTTTTTTCAGCGTGATCAATGTGCCAATCACCACCAATCCAACAGCCATGATCAAGAACGCTTTCATGCTTTCCGGTTCATGATAAATCAGGCTGACCAGCAGCGGCAGCAGCATCAGAAGCCCCAGCACACGGATGATTTGCCCCATCAGCCAGCTGATCATTTTATAATTCATGATTAGCGTTCACCTCGGAAAATATCATCAAAGCTTGTGACCTTCTGCCTTGTTGTGACAACAATCACACTGTCATTTTTCTTAAAAACATCGTCACCAGTCGGAATAATTCTTTTATTATTCCGGATAATTCCTGCAATCAGAAATCCCGGATTAATTCTTAATTTTTTCAGTGGAATTTCCAAATGCCGGGCATCACTTCGGATAATAAATTCAATCGCCTCCAGTTTTTCATCTGCCAGCCGATACAGCGTATTAATGCCGCTCCCTTTGGAATTTTCTTTTCCACGGACATATTGCAAAATCAATGCAGCAGTAGTATTCTTAGGAGATACAATATTTTCCAGTCCGACACTATCCGAAATCGGAAGCAGTGACGGCCGATTGATTTTCGTGACAATCTTGTCAACACCCATTTTCTTCGCATACAGAGATAAAATAATATTCTCTTCATCAATGCCGGTCAGCGTAATACAAGCATCTGCATTGGCAAGCCCTTCTTCTAATAATACATCCTGATCTGTACCATCTGCACAGATCACAGAAGCTTTTGAAAAGGCATCACTTAAAAATTCACATCTTGCTCTGTCCTGTTCAATAATTTTGACCTGCATTCCCAATTCTAAGAGCTGACGGGTCAGATAATAACTAATCTTGCCGCCTCCGACGATCATGACAGATTTAATTCTATTTTTGCCATCTCCTAGCTGTTTATAAAATTTTGCTAATTCATTATGAGCGGCAGTGATATAAATCCTGTCATTTCCCTGAAGAATAAAATTGCCGTCTGGAATAAAGCATTGATCTTCCCTTAGAACGGCGCATACCAGAAGCCTGAGTTTCAGGCGAGAAGGCAGAGAAAGCAATGTCAGCCCGTCCATGATGCCCCCCGGTGTGACACGTAATTCCGCAAGTTCCATGCGTCCCCCGGCAAAACTTTCCACTTGAATTGCATTCGGATACCGGAGCATTCTTGCAATTTCATTTGCTGTCTGATATTCCGGATTGATCATAAGACTAATATCCAGCTTTTCACGCATAAATACCATCTGTTCGGCAAACATGGGATTTCTGACTCTGGCAATACTATGCTGTGCGCCGAGTTTTCTGGCCATCATACAGCACATAATATTTGTTTCATCTGAATCTGTCATTGCAATCACAACATGTGATTTGTCCGCACCTGCTTCCAGCAGATCCTTGACAATCAAACCATTTCCAGTAATACTCTGCACATCAAAATTATCCATCATGCTGGTTACAACATCAGCATCAACATCCATGACAGTGACATCATGGCCATCCTGACGGAGAATTTTTGTCAGAATACTTCCGGCTTTGCCGCAGCCGATTATTAAAATATCCAAAAATGATAACTCCTTTCGGCGGAAATATCCGTCCAAAGAATATTATAAACCGTTTTCACTGATTTGTCAACTTATTTTTACCAAAAAAACATTGACAAATGTTTTTTTGTCTGTTATAATAATTAAGATAATATATATCAGGAAGGTGATTTTATGGAAATCCGTGAAACTGTGAGGGAAACAATGGCCAGAATTTTTGAAGACACAAAAAACTGGTATGAATCTGATCAGGATCTGAAACAGGCGGCGGCATATGCGGCAGAACATACAAAATTATATCGTGCAAAAGAATATCCGGCCATTCCTGAAGCAGATTCTCAGAGAAAAACAGAAATTCATGTGTCTGCTGATAAATCATTTCAGGCGGCTTCCCGTTTGCATGAGCAGTATCCCGAAGCAAGAATTGCTGTACATAATTTTGCATCTGCAACCAATCCGGGCGGTGGTGTCAAAAATGGTTCACGTGCGCAGGAAGAAAGCCTTTGCCGGTGTTCGCTTTTATATCCCTGTCTAAAACAAACATGGCT
The DNA here is from genome assembly GCA_002449585.1 of Ruminococcus sp. UBA7013. Taxonomy (GTDB): domain Bacteria; phylum Bacillota; class Clostridia; order Oscillospirales; family Ruminococcaceae; genus UBA3855. The sequence continues at coordinate 52,334 of DJXD01000068.1, read as the reverse complement.
TTGGGAAAGCTATTATCTCTATCATCGAAACAGAGCTGATGTCAAATATACAGATGCCTGCATCTATTCCCCTGATGTTCTTGTCATCAAGTCAGATACAGATTTTCCGGAACGCCTTTCGAAAGAAAAATGGTTTCCTGTGGATATTCTCACCTGTGCCGCACCAAATCTCAGAAGAAAGCCGAATAATATCATGAATCCGGGCAATGATCACGCCATTTCCCTGACAGATCAGGAACTTTTTGAAATTCATGTTTCCCGTGCCCGGCATATGCTGACCATTGCGGCAGCCAATCAGGATGATATTTTAATACTTGGCGCATTCGGATGCGGTGCATTTCGAAATTCTCCTGATGTTGTTGCCAGAGCATACCAGACAGTTTTACATGAATCAGCATTCAAAAACAGATTTTTGCATGTGGAATTTGCAATCTTTCACACCAGCCGGGAAACAGCAAATTATGATGCATTCCGGAAGGTTTTTACATGAGAAAAACAGGACTGCTGATTTTTCCTCTTCTTCTGTTGCTTTCAGGCTGTGCAAAACAGAGCTATTCCGTTTCTGAATCGGATTTTATCTCTGCGACAGAAGCCCCCGGCGCACTTCGTCCAGCATATCATCTATTATCTGATCGCTTTCAGGAGCTTTCCCAAAATCTGCAATTTGATATTGCCATACCTGCGGAAATGCTTCTTTATGATTCCGGGGCTTCTGATAATGTTGTTCGTTTATGTGATCCTTCCGGGAAAAACAGCATTGTACTGGAATCCAGAAACAAAGAAGATTATGAAAAACTCTATGCAGAATATCTGCACAGTGTCAGCGCATCTATGACAGATTATCATAATATTCATATCTATGACAAAGAAATTCTAAGTACGGGCAATCCTGCCAGACATTTTGATATTAAACTCACCATCAGCACAGGGGAAACAGATGAAAATCAAAGAGACATCACGGAACAAAAATATATCAGATATTGGTTTCTTGATAAACAAAACCGGAAATCTGAACAGGAAAGAACGGCCTATCTGATTATTATCGAATCTGATCAAACAAATGTGCAGACAATGATGAATATTATCAGCCAATTTCAGGAATTCTAGAAACAGGTGATTTTTTTGAAAAAAGCAGTTGTTCATAATTTTCTGACAGCCGTTCTTTGTGTGTTTGTGCTGACCGCCGCTGTTCTTCCGTTCCTGATCACAGGCAATGCAGGAAATACACCGCTTTATGGAGATGTCAGCGGTGATTTTATGATTACAGATCATGATGTTTGGATGATGCAGACGATTTATATTATGCATTATAATCAAGATGACCGTCTTTCTGAATTTCTCTCACCGCTGGGGATGACATATGAACAAGTTGTTTCCCGGTCAGATTTCAATCAAGATGGCGTGCTGGATAATGAAGATATTTCTATCATGCTGAAATATCTGGCTGATGTAAATTATAATCACATCAGTTTTGAAGAATTTCTTGCTTCATTGTCCTGATGGCACAGGAGGGATCTTATGCGGAAAAAAATCCTGCTTCTGCTGCTTCTGCCGTTTCTGGTCAGCTGCGGAGATGCTCCCCCTAAGGGAGAATTTTCCATTGCTGAAACTGCGGATATTTCATTCTTCACAGAAACAGAAGCACAGCCCGAAGAAACACAGCCAGAAACCTGGCTTTTGCTAAGTCAATATGATATGGATACAGAAATCACAGATCATAACGGCAAAACATTGGTTAATCTAATCAACGGGGTCAATCAATTTTCAGAAAACGGCCTTGTCATGGCTGGAATTTCCCGTGAAATTGCTGAAAATGGCCTGATTGCTCCCCGGATTACTTATAGTACTTCGCTTGATACACAAAAAACACAGGAATGTCTTTCTATTATGGAAAACGCATTCAATGGCTTCGGGCTGGAAGGCTGTGTTATTGTCAGCGATATGAACGGCAGAATTAATATTATTGCTAATTATACAAAATTAAGATCTTTCTTTCAGGATGGCATTTTTCTGATCAGGGAAGATGATGACCGTTTTGATGAAACAGATACAGAAATTATCATTCATAGCGAACCAGAAGAACGATATGAAAAAAAAGATTTGGAAATCAGTCATACTTATGCAAATTATCATTCCCATGGGACATATATTGGCAGTACAGCAAAATTATTTTCCAGTATTGTCATGTTGGATCATCAAGACCAATTTCCGGCTTCTTCGGAAAATAATATTTTCTATGATGAAGCATTGCAGGATTTTGTTTACTATGATAAAGGCGTGATTTCAGAATATATTCCTGATAACGGTATGCCTTCCATCAGCTTTTATCCAGCTTTGTACAATTCCGGCGGAAAAGCATATGCCCGTCCGATTCGCACGCAATTATGCGACACTTCCGGAAATATGACAAATGCATTTGTCAGTTCTGTAAATACATTTTATGCCAATGCCTATTTACAGCTGGAACTGCGTGATATTATCCAGACTTTTAATCAATATTTCGGCCTGAATAAATTCGGCACACATATCACAGGCTATACTGTTCCTTGCGATTGGATGGAAATTCCTCAGCCAGATCTAGCCTTGATCAGTCAGACAGCTGTTTTTCCGGAATTTGTCCGTGCAAGGCTTGCCTATGGCATGGCAAGCGGAAAATCTAAAAATTCCCGGAATGAGGATGATATTCAAAATTATTTCAGCATTGCACCAGTATATCTAAATGCAGTCTCCGGCCTGATGGCAACAGGTAATTTATATCCGCTGTCCGTCCGGGAAGATACCCCTGCTGTTCCTGTATATGAAAATCAGGACAGTACAAATGATTATTCTCAGATCAGCATGATGCCTTTGCAGGAAAATTTCCGGGTGATCATGTGGAATTTGATGCACAGCACAGCTTTGCATTATGGTCTGAATGATACAGAAGATTATCAATTCTATGTCAAGACAGGAACAGCGGATGATAGTAATTTCAAGCATCTGCTGATGACAGGCTTTGTAACAGACAGCGATGTAAACGATGATGATATAAATGGCAAAATTATCACAATATATGCCTATGATGGTTTTGGAATCAGCAAGGCAGAAGGGCGGGGAGAAGATGGTTTTGCTAGTCTTTTAACATCTGTCTACCGGGAAATCGCTGCAACTGTGATGTAAAATCAGAAAGGGGTGACAGAATGAAGCATATCAAGCTGATTCCGGTGCTGTTGATGATAGCAGGAATTCTCCTGCTGTTTTCTGCTGTCATCTTCCGGGATGCTGCACGGGTTCTGCTGTCAGCGGTGATTTCTGTGCTTCTTCTGGGCTATCTGCTGTATCTGATTCTGCACAGGGAACTCAAATGCACAGATCAGGAAGAATCTGTTTTATATCTGGAGCTGGGAAAAAAGCCCCGGCTTTGTCTGTTATATATCCAGAAAGAGCCATCAGAAGAAGAGCTATGCGCTTATCAAAGTGGACATTTTGTGAAACTGAGAATTCAGCAGACAGATCGTTTTTTATGTCCGCTGGATGTGATCACACTTCCCGGCGGAACAGAAATTCTGATTCTCAAAAAAATACATGGCAGTTTCTTCAATGAAAAAAAATATCAGAAAGCGGCGGCTTTTTTTCTTGCTATGCTTCTGATAATCGGTTCTGTAGGAATAGGCATGCGGCTGGCATCCGGCAGGAATCTGATGGCATTTCTTGAAAAGCATACAGAGCAAATTTTTATCCAACCTGTGACAGGTACGCTCTATAATCAGAACGATGCTTTTCAGGATTTTCAATTTCTTCTGACAGTCTGCGAATCACCAGAGCATACAGCCGCTTTTTTGAAATTATTCTGCATCAGTGGTGATAGTTATCAGCTACGCATGATTTCTCTAAATCCGGCTTTATTTCTGAATGGCCATCATTTGGGCGGTGATGTCGATACTTGTCTGTCTGAAAAAAATTATGCTGAAATCAGCCGGATTATTGCAGAATATTTCAAAATTCGAATTGATCATCTGATTATCATGAATTATGATTCTCTATGTGATATGGCACAGGATGCCTGTATTTCTCTGACCGTTGACAAATCACTATATCATATGAAATATGTTTCTCCGCATCGGGAACAGTTTGCCATTGATGGAAATTATAATTATCAGGAAGCTGTGAACCTGATTGCTGATCTGCAAAGCTATACAGAACAATGCATTGCAGAAGGCAGTCCCGGAACACTCTATCTAGAACAGATGATTGCAGAACTTCAGAATGATCTGATTTATGATTTATTAATCAAAATTGCCAGAGGACAGCAGAAAAATGCTGCTGTTGATTGCTTGCTGACGGATATGACAAAAGAACAGGTCAATGCTTTGAATCATGTGATCCATTATAAGCAGGCTTCTTTTCTGAATCAACTCCGGAATCCGGGGAGTCAGACAATGATCCCTTATCTGTCAGACTGCAAATTGATGCAGGCATCTGATGGCTATATGCTGGCTTATGTTCCTGATGGATTCACAGACAGCCGCATTATTAAAGAATTTTATTATACATTGGCTGGAAAGTGAGGATTTGCCTGATGAAAAAATTACGTCCTGGCCTGATACTGAAAAATGCTGTTCCTGAATGGATTCTTGCTTTTATCGGCTCTTGTCTGTTTCTGACAGATAGTAATATTGCTAATCCTATTAGCCGTGCGCTGTGCTTTCTTGTCATTCTGATTCTGTTCGCCTTCTGCAAATCTCTGCTGACTGTCAATGTTCTCCGGACAGAAATCCTGTTTTCCGGAAATAACAGATTTCTGAATTATATTTTTATTCTGATCGAATTCGGAATTCTTTTGAATTTATATATTGTCGGCTTTACAGCGGATAGTATGCATATATTAAATTATTTCTTTGGCCTGATCAAGCCCCTTGCTATTTTCATCAGTATTGCGCTGATATTTCAGGTACTTGCCGGCCATGATCAATATCATAAAGGCAAAGCCGCATTGAGTATAGCTGTCAGTTTCCTGCTGATCTGGGGATTTTCCATTCCGGAAGAAATCAATGCCGGAACACTGCTGCGGACAGCGGCTGTCCCAGTACTGGAATCGGCCTTGATCGTGCTTTCATTGGTGATTTTATACGGGTTGCTGAGTGAATATCATGGCAGTCTTCCAGTGAAGCTGATTCGGCATATTTATCAGAAATTATGTCGTCATAGAAATGCATCTCTGCTGATCTGGCTTGTTTATACGCTTGTATGCATGGTGATCTCTGGAATGGCGGTGCTTCATATCTTTGATGGCAATGGAATGCTGACCGCCCGTGTGGCGGCTGTCGAATTGCTGAAATTATATCTGCTTGCCTCTCTTGCGATGATGCAGTGTGTGAATCATAAAAAGCTCGAAAAGCCACGCAAAGAAAAATATCTTGTTTCCCTCCGCAATTTTCTGGAGAAATATGAATGCCGGGCATCTCTGCATTTCTGGTGGACATCTGCTTTTTTTGCTGTCACGATGATTCCCCTGTTTCTATGCGGTGAATTCGGTACTTGCCTGATTCTTGCTGTTCTGTTCGTCCTGATGACATTTTCATGCTTCAATGCCGCATTTGGTCTGACAGAAATCGTCTGCGGAACAGGAATTTATTTGCTGATTCGAAAAGGGTATCTGATGGGCATTTTCGGACAGGCCGCAGAAGAAAAATTAAATCGCTTGTTTAATCTGGATGCTTTTACACAGATTAATGATATGAATCAGATTATTGATGAAAGCAATGTGATTTTTCAGGTGATTCCCTATCATGTGCGCTTAACTGGGCAACTGACAACCAGAATAGAAGATTTTTCATATTTAAATATTATTTCTGTCTTTGGAACATTGTTTGCAGCGGTTTTTCTGATCTGGCTTCTGATAGTGCCTTATCTTGCCTTACAAGATTTTGATGAACGGGCAAAACGCTCTTCTTATGAGCATAATTTATTTTTAATTGCAAAATGGCCATTGTTGTTATTTATTGCTAATATTACAGTACATGTCATGTCAAATCTGGGAATTTTCATGTTCACTGGTGTGACACTGCCGCTGATCAGCAACGGCTTTATGAATACGATTATTACAATTATTTCTTTTATTCCTGTGATCAAATGTCTGGGGTTGATTGCTTATGAAAAAACGGAAAACTGACGGCAGAGCTGCCGCTTATATTGTACTGACAGCCATATTGGCAGTCAGTACAATCTGGCATGTACAGGCAAAAGCATTTCATGATGCCGCTGCCCGTTTTTTTGATGATTATTTTCTGCATTCGTCAGATTATGAAAAAGCAGAACCGCCCTCCCGGAGCAGTCTGACAAATATCACCATGTATGGCTGGCAGAAAGCCACCAAAGCAAGAAATCATGCTATCATGGAAATGCAGAGCTTTAATATTCAGGAAACGCCTTATAATTATTATACACTTCCGGGGACATTTCTGGATTGCTATGATCAAAATATATTTGATCTGGATACACTGCTTCCCGGTGATCAGACAACGAGTGAATATCTTAATAGTTTGCATCGTGTTTGCGCCTATCTTTATGGAGACAGCACACAGATCAATACTCTATATGGCTACAATGCATGGATGCGAATTTCTGAAAATCCGTCAGATGATTCTATGAATTTCCTGGATGGCCGGAGCATCAGTCTCACAATAGACACATTCCGGGAACAGCAGATTTATGAATTATTTCGCATTAATGGCATAAAGGGCGGCTGTATCATTCAGAATCCTGAAAATGGAGCAATTGAAGTGATGACTGCCACAAGCATCACTTCAACAGATTCCGCCGGAAGCGGCCTTACACAGCTGGAAGCATGTCTTAATCCTGAACCGCTTTTATCTTCCGTCACAGAAGAAGAAGCCAGACAATATTTTGATTATCAATCTTATCAAACCATAATGCAGACACCGGACGGAAATATTGCAAAATATTGTTTTTCCACTGATTTTGATATTATTGAAGAATCAGAAATCAAAGATCCAATTTCATTGATCAGTCCCCTGCATATGAACATGATCACACAGCGGATTTTTACAGGGAAAAAATATCTGCCAACTTTTCGGAAAGATTTTTGTCAGGAAGAAGCCATTTCGGGGGATCTGTCTGCTTTGCAGCAGCTTTATCAGAAACAGACGTTTCAGCCTGCTGATGCAGAAATACAAGTATTGGAAAACAAAGCAGAATCTGATTTTTATTATGCAACCGGCATTTTGCATTCTGATCAGGGAGATAAGATTTTTACACTTTATGGAAGAGATCCGGTGATTTCCAAATTCATTGAGTGCCTTGCTTTGATCTATGGCAAAGACGGCGCAGAAAGAGAGGTCAGCCTTGAATCATAAAAAACATAAATCTGGACTGTTTCTGAAAATTTTTCTGCTGATTCTATATTTTCTCCTGCTTTTTTCAGATCTGCTTTTCCGGAAAATGCATTTGCTGATCGTGCAGACAGCACCTCTCCGGATATTTTTCAATCGGCAGTATTATACAGCTGTTTCCGGCGAATTATTTCACTGTCTGCTCTGGACAATGCTGGGGGCTCTTCCCTTTCTGGGAATGCTGGCCGCTGTAAAACTTTTTCATGATCATGCTGTCAGCTCTGTGCAGGATTTTCTTGAATCCCGCCGGGAAAAAGTCAGCCGTTTGGATGATGTTTATCCTGCAACGATTGATATTTCTTTTTATCAGAAATGTGCCGGAGCAGTCAGTGCTTATAAATCACTCGAAAAAAGAAAAATTTTATTAGTGATCCCTGTCTCTGTGTTTCAGAAAATTGATGATGCTGTCCTGCTTTATGAAAAAATGCTTGCACCTCCGGAAAAGCCTGCTGCTAAAAAGAAAACTGACTCAAAACCTAAAAAACAGAAAATTGCCCCTGTACCAGAATATGATTTTTCTAATCTCATATTTCTAGAAAATTATTATCCCGGAAATCCGGTTTCTGCCCATTGTCATGAACATGCAAAACCAGATCAGAAAGCCTTAAAAGAAATCAATCAGTTTTTAGATCGCTATCTGCATGATGTCAATCAAGCAATGGCTGATATTAGCCGGAATCATGATAAAATCCTGAAAACCTGCATCGGAAATTATCCCTTGCTGACACAGAATCAGCAAGAATGGAATATTCCTCCCATACAGACACATGTCACACCCGAACAGGCCGGAGAAATTCTTCCTCAGGTGCATCATGAAATGCTGAAACTTGATAGACAGCTGTCAGAAATCATTCTGGAACGCTATCAAACCCGGTTAAGCTATTACAGAATAGAATCTCTGAAAAATCCAAAACATAGAAAAGCATTGTCTGCACTGTGTCAAGAAATGTCACAGCTGCTTGAAGAAGCAGAACAGAAACAAGCAGATACAGGCCTGTTATATCCGACACTGCTTTTCAAAAATACCATGATCCCGGATATATTCCGGCAATTACAGGCGATTTGCAGAAAGGCGGATATTTATGTATGATCAATATGAAAATGCAGTTCAGCAGCTGTATCAGGAAATTGCAACCCTCCAGGGTTTGGATGAAAGTAATCATGCAGAATATCAGGAAGCCAGAGAAGAAACAGAAGCCATTGCAAAAGAATTAACAGAAACTTGGAATAGTTTCAGCGATCGCTTCCGGGATACCATGCAGGAGATTTTCCCACAGGAAATTATTTTCCAGCTGATTCAAAGCTTAAATGCTTATTATTCTGATCATGACTGTAATAGATTAAAAAACCAGATTCATCAAATACGGCTGACACTGAAAGATTTCCGCCGTGCAGATGCAGAATACAGAGCTATGCCAGAGCAGCCGCATCAGAAACCAAAAGTTGCCCCTGCACCGCCGCCCAAAATCAAAACGGCTGACAGATCTTATTTTAAAAATCTCAGATTTTCGGAAAAATTTTTCCCCGATAAAACCAGCACTGAAACAGAACGCAGATTCACTAGAAATACAGATATGATCATCATGCTGGAATCTGCCGGAAAAGATCAGGAATATTTCAAAGTCTATCTGTTTAATTCTTATCATTTCCGCCGGAAAAGCAGTTTTTTCGGGAAAGATGTTTGGTATGAATATATTTATAAGCCTGATCATCTGGAACTTGCTTCTGATTTCCCTGTGACAGATGCCATCAGAAAACGAGTACAGAAAATATTCAGTGCCGGTGCTTCTGATGCCGCTAATGATTATGGCCTGCATATCCGCATTTTCGCCAATATGCTCAGAATCGAACTAAAACGGCGTGGAGATATGGTATCTCTAAATGTCAGTGAACATCCTTCTATGTCTCATGCCGTGCATGAGGCCGAACTCCCCTCTATCAGCCCTGATCCGGGAATCCTGAGATTTGAGAAAATATTATATTTTGATACAAAATCTGGTCAGCAGAATGCTTCCGCCGGAAGAAATGCAGATGTCAAATGCACGATCTGTATTATTGTACACTGAAAAGAGATGATTTCATGAAAGAAAAACGCTGCCGCTGCAAACATTGCCTGAATAGCAAATCTGTTCCCCGTTTTCTGATTACAGATAATCCTACTGAAGCAGCTGCCATTTTTACACAGGATATTCTCAGTAATTCTGAATTTTGCCGTAGACTTGGCCATGAGGATGGCATGATTCAGGATACTATACTTGAAAAAACATTGTCAGAATATGGCATTCAATTTCGGAATGATCGGCAGGATGCCACTGCTTTGGACAGCCCTGTTGTGCGGATTTCCTGCCATGAAAATGCCGGCTCTGTGGGGGATCTCAAAGAATATGGCTTTTCTGTGGAAATTATCGAAATTGATTCCGAAGCCTATCAGGATTATCAAAGACAGTTCGGCGATGCTGTCAATAATGCCGCCAGTATTAATCATAAAATTGCCGTTCTCCGAATTCCGGAACTGCGTGTTTATCGTGCCGCTGGAATGCTGATTTGTGATAATTGCCATCTGGTAATTGATGCAAAAGATGTAGTTACAAATCAAAATCAAGAATATTGCATCCGGAATTCCAGAAGTCAGCTCGATCATTGTCAAGAATATACGATCACATTGCTTGCGCCGCCTTATGCCGGAAAAACGGCATTGCTTCTATCAATTTATTATAACTATCTGGGAACAGCTGAAAATGCACCATTCCGCCGGGCATGCATGGAACCTTATTTTGATAAATATTTCCGGGAGGCTTCTATCCGGCTTCTGAGACATAAAAAAGTTCCGGCTAATACGAAAAATTTACAGCCCCCTCTTTCTTTCCTCATGACTGAGCATCAAACATTGATTCATATTCTGGATACTAAGGGCGAGGATATTTTAAACTGCAATACAGAACCAGCAAATCAAAGTGATGCTATTATCGTTCTGTTTTCCATGAAAGATGAGCAGACAGACACAGGCATTTCTGTTCAGGATAATCTGGAAGAAATTGAAAATCTAGAAGAATTTCTTTGTGCATTGGAAAGCAGTCTCATGACGATCACAAACGGATCAGAAATAAAGCCCGTGATCCTATGCTTTACAAAATGCGATCTTTATCCAGAAACAGCGGAAAGAATCATGCTTTATACAGATGAAAAATCTAGAAACAAAGAAGAAAAACAGCATTTATTAAGAATTCTCAGAAATTATAATTTTCATCAGAATCATCGGAGCTTTATCAGATCTATTTATCAGGAAATCACTGGTGCAGATTCTAATCAGCATGAGGAATTTATTCAAGGCTTTTCCGGGGCGTTCAGCCATATTTTTGGCTATTGTCAATCGATCTCAAAAGGTGCGCTGGATCTGCTTTGTATTGCGCCGATGGGTGTGACGATTCTTGAAAATGATACAGAACAAAACCGCCGTGATAAAAAACTGAATCCATTATATATGAAAGAATTCATGAAATTTATTGAAAATTACTGTAAGGGGCTGAAATAATGCGTTATGAATATACTGTCTTTCAGACAGCAGAAGGCTATACCTGGAGTAATAATACCCCCCCAGAATATCACGCACTGGAAAAACAGCTGAAATTCTGTGAACGAGATCAGGAAATTTTCCTGTTTTTCCATCAGCATGTATTCCGTATCCGTCATAGTATTAATTCTAATGTCACTGTCCGGGTTTCAGAATATTATGAAATCATAGATTTCCGGAGTGTGCATACAGGCTATTTTCCCGATCTGACAAAACAGCAGATCACAGACGGCAGAATAATTATTCAAAATCTTCTTTCTGGAAAAGATGAAGCTTTTACAGGGATTCATTTTACAGATGAAAATGCTGTATTGGGCAGTCTGGAATATGCTGCTTCTCATCTCCCGGCCAGATTGCTGACAAATCTGGTGATCTTGTCAGATGCAGAAAACAGTATTTTCCGGCGTTCTGCGGATCTGCGCTTTCCTGTCATAGATATTCCGGACAATTGGACAGATCAGCTCCCATTGTTCCAAACAGAAGAAAATCAGTTATATACTGCATTATGGTATGCAAAAGGCCGTCAACATGAATGCAGTATGCTGAAATTTATTTTACGGATGCATGAAAGAAATTTTTCATTCCGGAATTATGATTCTGTTCAGGATTATCATGATTATCTGAAATTGCTTGCTGATGTTTCTGTTATGCAGGAAGTAAACCAGAAATTTGGAACAGGGACAGATCTGAAATCATTGATCAGTCCTGATTTTGCTGAAAAAATCATTCTTGCCTGCGTTCGCACTGAGGAAGAAATGCTCAGGGGGATCTGTCTGATGAGATGCTATCATGTCCCGGAAAGTCATCTGCTGAAACATCTAGAAGGCATCCGGCCAGCAACGATGATACAAACACCTGATCCATTCTGTATGGATGTTTATAAAGCATTTGTCAAAACATGTCAGCAGGAAAGCTCAGAAAAATATAGTCTCGAAGAAGCAACACTCCAACAGATTTTTTTCATCACAGAATATTGCATTGAAAATCAACTTTCAACAAATAAAATCATTTCTCATATCAGCACGAAAGATAAAAATGGAAAAGATTTTATTGTATTTCAGCAATGGTATGCTGGATCAAAAGAAATTCCGCTACAGGATGAAGAAAATCTCATTCCGGTCATCTGCACTCTATTCGGAAGCAAATTTATTGACAGAAATCTATGTCTGAAATTTTACGGGAATGCCGCCCGGCTCAGAAAAGCAGAAAAAAGCATTGATGGGAAATATATGCCGCTTGCATACAGGCAGATTTCTGCACAAAGTTTGCGTTTTCTGCTAAAAAAAGCCTTGACAAGATTTCTCAATCTGCACCAGGAGGAGAAAACATGAAAAAATTTGTGCCATTTCTTCTGAGCTTGTTCCTGCTGACCGGATGTATGCCGGATTATACAGATCTGAATATGCATTCACAGGAAAGCAATCTATTATATTATCAATATCTCCCTGTTGCACAATGTCTTTCCGGATCATGGTGCAGTGAAGAAGATCTTAAATCTATCGATCAGGCATTTCAGCAAAAAACAGCTGAATATACTGCCGTTTTCAATCTGAATTCCCAGCCGGGGAAAAATCAGATCAATACTGTTTTGCATGATGGATATTTGCAATTATGGAATTATTCCCCCACAGCAAAAGTGTTATATGAAAATCGGACAGCCATCAACAGCAATCCAATTCTGACCGTTACGCCTATGATGAAAGCATTAGAGCGTTCTTCTTTGAATGAAAATCGGCCTTCTTTGACATGGAATCCTGAAAAAGCATCTGTTTATCAGGAAAAAACAGCATTTATATCCGGGCTGATGATAAGCATCTTTCCGGAACTGACAGATTGTCAGATTGGCTATTCTGAAACAGAAAATTTATATTATGCCTATGTTCTGGATTTTTCCTCTGACATGTATATCTTATCATTTTATTTCGGCTTTGATCAAAATGATATTCTTGTAAAAGATGGCATTGATTATATCATCTGTGGCGGAAATGAATTATGCCCGGCGGTAAATCCGGAATATCATAAAGATTGCTTGAGTCTGGATTTTAATAAATCAAAGCTTCAAAGCATGTATGACATGCTTTTTGATGCAATCGGCTCTTGTATGGATAAAACGAAATTACAAAAAATTGCTTCAGTCAAAGCCGTTGACAAATCTTATGATTATAAAACAGCCTCCGCTGCGGAGATCATAACAGCCTATCAGGGGAGTACCTGGTTTTTCCTCGAATTTCCTGAAACCATTCCAGAAACTATTGACAAAAAATCATGAATATGCTATAATAAAAATTATGATTAAAACCAGAAAGATGTGATTTTTATGAATTATCAAGCATTAGCGGAATTATTATTCCCGGATGTCTCCGACACCCCTGCAATATTAGAACAGCGTTTCCCCGAAAGAGATCTTTCTTCTGATGCCATTGTTACCAGAATCGGCCCAAGTCCAACAGGCTTCGTTCATCTTGGAAATTTATATAATGCCGTGATCGGTGAAAGATTAGCCCATCAGTCAAACGGCGTTTTTTATCTCAGAATTGAAGATACTGACGAAAAACGAAAAGTAGAAGGCGCAGTTGAAACACTGATCTCTGCTATGAATTATTTTGGTGTGCATTTCGATGAAGGTGCATCTGCTGACGGCGATCAGGGAAATTATGCCCCTTATCGTCAAAGACAAAGAAAAGAAATTTATCATATCATAGCCAAATATCTCACTCAGCAGGGAAAAACATATCCTTGCTTCCTCACTGCCGAAGAACTGGACATGATCCGGGAAGAGCAGACAGCTCATAAAGAAACCCCCGGCATTTATGGCAAATATGCGGAAACAAACAGAAATCTGACACTCGAACAGATTCAGCAAAATCTTAATGCTGGGAAAAGCTGGGTGCTTCGCTTCCGTGCCGAAGAAACAGAAGAATCTATTATTGTTCATGATGCTATTCGTGGTGAGCTGAAAATGCCCCGTAATCAGATGGATTTTGTATTGCTCAAAAGCGATGGCATTCCTACTTATCATTTCGCACATGTTGTAGATGATCATTTTATGAGATCTACTCATGTAATCCGGGGCGAAGAATGGATTTCTTCCCTGCCTATGCATGTGGAATTATTCAACACTCTGCAATGGAAACAGCCGATCTATTGTCATACTGCTACACTGATGAAGATAGAAGACGGCAAAAAACGCAAACTTTCCAAGCGCAAAGATCCAGAATTAGCTCTATCTTATTATCAGCAGGAAGGCATCTGCCCGGCGGCCGTATGGGAATTTCTCCTTACGCTTCTAAATTCTGATTTTGAAGAATGGCGGCTTGCAAATCCAAATGCAGATTATCATACATTCCCCTATACTATCGAAAAAATGTCCATCTCCGGCGCATTAGTTGATTTAGATAAGCTCCGGGATGTCTCCAAAGAAGTCATTAGTCGCATGTCAGCAGAAGAAATTTATGCCGGCTGGCTGGAATGGTGTCAGCAATATCAGCCGGATTTTGCAGAACTTCTTACCAAATATCATGATCGCACGATCAAAGCCCTGAATGTCGGCAGAAATGGCACAAAAATCAGAAAAGATCTTGAAAATTGGAAACAGGCTTGTGATTTCATGCGCTTCTATTATGACGAAACTTTTGTGATGCAGGATGAAATGCCCTGTGATGCAGAAACCAGAACCGCATTTTTCAAATCTTATCTTGACAGCTATGATCATACAGATGATTCCTCGACATGGTTCACTAAAGTCAAAACATTGACAGAACAGGCCGGCTTTGCTGTAAAACCTAAAGATTTCAAGAAACATCCTGAACAGTATAAGGGCAGCATTATTGATATTACAAATATGCTCCGTGCCGCTTTGACAGGGCGCACCAATGCCCCTGATATTTGGGAAGTGAGCCATGTACTGGGAGAGGACATCATCCGGAACAGAATTGCAAAATGGCTCTGATCCGGAAACTAAATTTTTCCTGTTTTCAGCTGTGAATGAATTCATAACTGAAACACCTGAATAATTATCAGAAAGGTTTGTTCATTATGGGCAGAAACAGAAATAAATCAGAAACAAAGAATTTTGAAATTCCTCGACCGGAATTCCCCGAAAAAGCCGTTATTACTGGTGGCATGCCTTATGGCAATAAAGAACTTCATTTTGGTCATGTCGGTGGTATGCTCGTGTTTGCCGATACTTTCGCAAGATTCCTCCGTGATCGCATTGGAAAAGAAAATGTCATTTTCGTTACCGGAACAGATTGCTATGGTTCACCAATCGCCGAAGCATGGCGGCAAAAATCTGAAAAAGGTGAATTTTCCGGCTCTCTGGAAGATTTTGTAAGACATAATCATGAAAAACAAAAATCCACTTTGGAAGCCTATGGCATTTCTCCGAATCTGTATGCCGCTTCCGGACTTGGCAGATCAAAAGAAATTCATGCCGAAGTTACAGACTGGTTTCTCAGATCCTTGTATCAGAAAGGCCAGCTTCATCAGCTTTCAACCATGCAATTCTTTGATGAAAAAGCTGGCGTTTTCCTGAATGGCCGTCAGGTAATCGGAAAATGTCCTGTAGAAGGCTGTACTTCTGAAAAAGCCTATGCAGATGAATGTGATCTTGGACATCAGTATATGCCGGAAAATCTGATCCATCCCGTCAGCACTCTGACAGGAGAAACGCCTGTCATGAAGCCTGTCACAAACTGGTATTTTAAACTTCGTGATTATGAAACATTAATGCAGAATTGGGTTGAAATGCTCCGCAAACGAAAAGACATCCGCCCTGTTGTCTGGAAAACGATTGATGAATTTCTGAAACCTCCTGTGATCTATGTCAAACGTGAATTCGAAGAAACTTATTTCTCCTTGAAAGATACCATGCCTGCACATGAATATCTCGAAGAAGCAAAAAAGCCTTCATTTACAATCAAATTCCAGACACTTTCCGATTGTGATACAGCATGTAGAATTCTGACAGAACATCAGATCCGCTATAGAACTGGGAAAACTTTAGTTCCCTTCCGCCTGACTGGAAATGTAGAATGGGGCGTTCCTGCACCTGTTCTGAATGGTGAAGATCCTTTAACTGTCTGGGTGTGGCCGGAATCTTTATGGGCTCCGATCTCTTTCACACAAACTTATCTTGAAAGCATCGGCCATAATCGAGAAGAATGGCGGGAATATTGGTGCAGTAAAAAAGCAAATGTTTATCAGTTCATCGGACAGGATAATATCTATTTCTATGGCATCGCTGAACCTGCTATGTGGATGGCACAGCAGAATTCTGAAACAAAAACAGCTGATCCGCCAGAGGGTGAATTACAGCTGCCGCTGATCGTTGCTAATCATCATATTTTATTCTTAGATAAAAAAGCTTCCAGCTCCGGAGAAATCAAGCCGCCCATGGCTGATGATCTTCTAAATTATTATACCCCTGAACAGCTCCGTATGCATTGGCTTGGCTTGGGATTGGGACAAAGATCTGTCAGCTTCATGCCGAAGCCATTCAATCCTTCTGCTGATCCTGCTGAAACAGATCCCGTAGTTAAAGACGGCTTATTATTATCCAATGTCTATAATCGCATCATCCGGACAGCTTTCTATACAACACAGAAATATCTCAATGGCATCCTGCCGGATTCTGTTCCGGAAGAAAGCTTCCTGAATGATGGGAAAAAAGCCGTTCTTGAATATGAACGGCATATGTCAAGATTTGCATTTCATCAATGTACTTATGTACTTGATAGTTATATCCGAAACGGAAGCAAATACATGTCCAAAGCACTCAAACCGGAAGAACAGAATACAGAAGAACTTTCACAGACATTGGCTAATCTGTTTTATATCATCCGGATTGCTGGAATTTTATTACATCCGTTTGCGCCGTTCGGTACGGAAAAATTGAGAGAATATTTACAAACAGATGAAACAATCTGGTCATGGGAACATATCTTTGAACCGCTGACATATTTCACCGGGGAAAAGCATCCGCTGAAATTCCTCCCGCCAAGAACGGATTTCTTCACCAGACATGAAAGCCAATTTTCTACGGAAACAGAAGAATAAATATATTCTCCCCCATCTCTATAGATGGGGGAGATATTACTTTATCATTTTTCATCTGTTACCAAAATAAGACCCCATTCTTCCCAACGCCATAGCGTTTTATTGCCATCATGAGAAAGAATCAGAATATCTCCGTTTTCTTCTGCAATCACCTGTTCTCCTGTAACAGGCATCGCAGATGACATCCATTTTGGATCAAGACGATCTGCCCGGCTGATATCCCATTCATAAATAAATAAATGTTCAGAATAAATTGTCTTATTATCTTTTTCCCTCCAGAAAGGCTGATATTCTCCAAAACTTCCTTTTTTCCAGACATGCAAAAGAATTTCATCATTCTGATCATGATCAATATCAAATATCATGCAATCGATTACAAGCCATTCATGATTAGATTTATAAAGCGGCTGATCTGCATTCAAAGAAAGCTCCCCGTTTTTGAGATTGATGTTAATGGTTTCTTCTCCCTTTTCAGCATGAATCATAATAGTCTCTTGTTTTTCTGAAAGAATCACCCATGAAGGAAGCTGCCGTATCAATGTAGCTCGATACGGCAGAACCCCTCCGCAGGAAATAAAGCATAATAATAATGCCAAAACCATACATCCGGCACGTATCCCACGTTTCTTTGTCATGTATTAATAATAATCAGGAGAACCGATCAGATCAATATACCAACTTGGATATTGAATATTTGGATCTTTTTCATAACTGTTGGTAATACTATTTACTTCCGCTCCTATCATCTGCCGCCATTTGGAATCTGTCAGACGATCATTCATCGGATAGCCAAATTGATAAAAAGAAAATACAGGCCCTGAGGCAATTTTCAAAACGCCATCTACTTCTACAATCACTTCCATTTCAAATGGCTTTCCTGTTCCGACTTCGAGGCATATTCCATTCGGATCAGTTGCAATATCTGCAATGATCGGAGCAGGATGCTCCTGCGGAGAATGGAATGATTCTTCCGGATATTCTGCATCCATGACTTCCTCCCAGAAATGTTCCAGCTGTCCTCCGAATGTGCGGATCAAGTCAAATTCTTCATCTGAAGGAAGTTCTCCATTCAGTTCTTTCTGTGCAATGACTTCCAGTTTTCCAGAAATATCAGCAAGAAGATTCATATTCTGCATATTTTGATCACTGATCATGCCATATCCAGCAAGCCCGGTTGCTGTCGAACTGACAAGTGCTTTCAGACGAGAGAAAACCACCGGCTCGGCTTCGACATAACCTCTGTCATCAAATTCGGGAATTTCTCCGCCGCCCATTTCTCCCATCATTTGCTTAGAATAAAGAATGGTATCATGTTTCAGCTCTGCATAGCTTCCTTCAAAAGAAAGCAACTCTTTTCTTTTCCATGCATCCGACCGCATAAAAGGCGGATAAGAATCATTTTTTTCTTCAATCATGGGCTTGAGTGTATAAATCCATGCAGAATATAAACTTGCTGTCCAGGAAGATTCCGGAGCATTCTGAATTGTATCCCTCAGCTTTGTCATTTGGGTATCATAATTTGGATAATTGGTTGCACCTTGCTGCTGAAGAATAGAATATGCTGTATCTGATCCCAATGCTGCTGGGAAATCAAGTGCATCTGGAAGGATTCTATCCGTAACAGAACGTGCTGTCAGCTGTGTGAAACAAGATTCATCAATAGAAAATCGCTGTCCCATAAAGCGGAATCCTTTTTGAGCGGCTTCTTTTTCTTCATCAGAATCATCAGCATATACAGGTACAGAATTGATTGCCGGAGCAGGAAGCTGTTTGCATACAGATTGGAACGTCTGCCAAAGTGCATCATTACCAATCAGAGTTTCGACAGTGCAATCACTTCCATAGACAGCATCAATCAAAGGTTTCATTTCGCAGTATCCGAAATCATCCGCTGCACCAGCAAAGAATGAAGTAATTGCATAGACTTTTGCCCAAGCTTCAAAAACTTCTCCTTGCATTCCGAGGGTAACAAGAACAGATGCCCGATTGAGGGTATCATTATCCTGACGAAAGCCCATTCTTCCGTACCACATCATTGCCCTGAAATACTGTTTCAGATCTTCGGAAGTGTCATAATAGCCCCGTGGAATGTACTGGGTATAATCTTCTTTCACATTGTTGAAAACGGCTGAATACATGATATTCTCTGCACTTGAAATTGCTGATAATTCTGCATTCACTTCTGCGGCGACTGCATCCGGAATGCTTGTTCCAGAATCAAGCAAAGAAGCCCCTACAGCAAAAAATGCAAGTTCTGTTTTAGCGGCATCTTCCCATTCTGTTCCCTGAAGCACGGAATAATGCTCCTGTGCTTTTTGCAGCATCAGATTTGAAATATTCAGCATATCATTTCTAAGATGATCCTGTTCAATCTTTTTGAGAAGATGTGCAAAATAAAGATGATATGTATGCATCATAGAATCCACTGTGATATAATTCGCCCGTACCATATAGCGATTCATTTCATAAGTCTGGAAGAATTCACTATTATAAGATTCCATCAGCACAAAGCCGTTCTGACTCAATAATTGCTTTTCCTGTTCAGAAGGGTAAAAACTGCCTTCATATACATTGGCCAAACTGGAATCTGCTGTCTGATAAGAAATCGAGGTATTTGTCAGTGATATCGCTTCAGGTACATAATTACTACCAAGAAGAACCGGCCTTTCCATATAAACGATATTATTAGTTGTGATCTCCGGAACGGTTTCCGCATCTCCCTGTGAAGATTCTTCTGCTGGCTGATTGCTGTCAGCGGCCGGCGGCTGAGAATCCATTAAGCTATCCAGTTCATCAAGCGATTCATTACCACAGCTTGCGCTTATTATCATCATAGAAATTGCAAGAAGCAACGCCGTTACTTTCTTCATAAGTAATCCCCTCCTATTTATATTCAATAACAATATAGGCAAAGACATCTCCAACAACATCATCGAAGCTTGTACTACTAGCTTCTCCACCTCCAGCTCCAGCCATTGATACAGATTTGGCAACTGGGCATATATATTTGATTTTCCCTCCCTTATGTAGTTCCGCATTGACGGCACTAAGCTCACCATTTTTTACAAAAAATACTTTTTCCATAAATAGCCTCCTTTTCAATTGAACATTACTTTTATTCTGGGATCATGATTAAAGCAAAAACTTATATCAACAGTATAACATATCTTTTCAAAATTGTCAAGCATATTAAAAATACCTGCATGTGAAAGCTCACAGGCAGGTGCTTTTTTCAATGATATTTTTTCAGCATATCCTGTTTCAGATCCCATAATTTCTGAGACAGATCTACAAAATATATTTGCGGATTTTCAAACCGCTTTGTTTCTTCCCATAATGTATTAAGCTGTTCTCTGCAATACGCCTGAATATCCGGCAAGGAAGGGGATTCATAAACGCATTCGCCATTGATGAAAATCGGTACTTGTAATTTTTTCGCTGTGAAATCCGTCAATGTTTTTCTTTTGTATGTATGCACAGGATCAAAAATTTCATAAGGCTGTGTATCATCAATGATTTCATCATGAAGTGTCAAAACATCCGCAATTGCTTTCCCAGATTCTTTATCAAATAATCTCCAGAGCGTTTTAAATCCCGGATTTGTAATTTTGACAATATTTTCTGAAATCTTGATTTTAGGGATCATCTGGCCATTTTTTTCGACAGCCGCTAATTTATATACCCCTCCAAATACGGGTTCTGATTTTGATGTGACTAATCTCTCACCAACCCCAAAACTATCAATCTGTGCGCCCTGCATGATCAGATCACGGATAATATATTCATCCAGCGAATTAGAGGCAATAATTTTAATATACTCTAGTCCGGCAGCATCAAGCATTTTTCTGGCTTTTTTAGATAAATAGGCCATGTCTCCGCTGTCGATGCGGATGCCCTTGCCCTGATGCCCATTTGCTTCCAGTTCTTTGAAAACAGTGATTGCATTGGGAACGCCGGAATGCAATACATTGTAAGTATCTACCAG
This sequence comes from Ruminococcus sp. UBA7013, assembly GCA_002449585.1. Taxonomy (GTDB): domain Bacteria; phylum Bacillota; class Clostridia; order Oscillospirales; family Ruminococcaceae; genus UBA3855. Next base: position 31,330 of record DJXD01000068.1, on the reverse strand, counting down.
CAAAGTACAATCTTCTGGATATACTTTTGCATATGCCCGGAAAGCATCAAGTTCAGTATCAAACAGCTGAACAAAGCTATGTGCCATTGTTCCAAGCGCAGGGATTCCAAAAGCTCTGTCAGCTATGGTGCAGGCTGTTCCGGCCACTCCGCCAATATAAGAAGCTCTTGCCCCTAAAACTGCGCCATCATAGCCCTGTGCCCGACGAGAGCCGAATTCCATGACAGGCCTTCCTTGTGCCGCTGTTACTATCCGATTTGCTTTCGTTGCAATCAAACTCTGATGATTCATACTTAACAGAATCATCGTTTCAATCAATTGCGCCTGCATAGCAGAACCTCTCACTGTCAAAATCGGTTCACAGGGGAATATTGGTGTTCCTTCTGGCACAGCCCACACATCACAGGAAAATTTGAAATTTTTCAGCCAGCTCAAAAATTCCTCACAGAATAATTTTTTTCCTCTCAGATAAGCAATATCCTGTTCAGAAAAACTCAGATTTTTCAGATAGCGGATCACCTGATCCAGCCCGGCACAGATTGCATAAGCTGCATTATCTGGAGCTTTTCTATAAAACATATCAAAATAAGCAATTTCTTCTCCACGGCCATTTTCAAGAAATCCATTGCCCATTGTTAATTCATAAAAATCCACAAGCATACTAAGATTTCTATTATCCAGATTAGTCATGATATATCATCTCCGAAGTTAAATGAATACCTGCCTGAGCCATGATCTGCAAAGCGGCGGCCTGCATCTGTTCAGCATCATGGCCGGGAGCATCATATGTTTCCACTGCATTCACGGGTAGCAGGATTTCTAATTTTCTATTCTGCTGATTACAATATGTTTTCAGTGTGAGACAGAACTGCATCACACAAATATCTGTACACACGCCACACACAACGATTCTTTCCAGTTCCTGATGCTGGGTAAAAAATGCCTGAAATTCAGGTGTCAAGAATCCATTTGTAGAATTCTTTTCAATCCGGACAAATCCGCCGATTGCTTCCAAAGATGGTGCAATTCTGCTTTCTGAACTTCCTCTGATGCAGTGGGGCGGAAATGTCTGAAACTCGATGCAATCAGGTTCATGACAATCTGCAAAGGCTACACATGGCAAATGATGCATTTTAAAAAAATGCAGAAGTGTTTCCGTCTCTGGAAGTACAGAGGCAGATCGGGGACTTGCTAATACACCTTCGGTCAGAAATCCGTTAATCATATCCACGATTACAAGAGCCGTCTTTCCATCAAGCAATATTCTGCTGTCTGTTGGGGTCAGATTCATATCAGAATCCCTCCTGTCTATGATTGATGTTATTTTGATTTTAGCATATCAATTCTGATTTGTCAATAGCTTTTTGATATATTATTTCTGATTATATCAATTTCAGCATAATCATGAATCTAAATAAAATTTTATCATAATCTTTGGTTATTTCGCCGAAAATCGATTTCTGAAACATCATGTCAAATTTCGCCGGAAACATTTGTTTTCCGAAATCGTTTAAGACATTATCACTGCATAGAATAGCGCAGATTTCAACATTTCCCGCCTGCTATCTAATATCCACAAAATCAAGAACTAATCTATAATAAAATTTGTCGCATCATCCAATTGCCTGAATTACCTGAATGTGCTATAATGAAATTAAGATGCAGAAAAAAACAGAAACAGAAAATTGCATCTCAGAACAAAAGAACCCTGAACAAAAGGAGGCTGATCTTCATGGAATTCGCACATGTTCCGGTGCTCCTGCATGAAACTGTGGAAGCATTGCATATTCAGCCGGATGGTATCTATATTGATGGCACTGTCGGCGGTGCAGGACATTCCCGTGTGATCGCTTCCCTGTTAGGGAAAAAGGGACTTTTAATAGGTCTCGACCGTGACCCCGATGCTGTGGCTGCTGCTACAGAACGGCTGAATTCTCTTCCGGCAAAAGTCATTCACGCCAATTATTCACAGATGCGTCAGGTTCTGAATACGCTATCCATTCCGGAAGCTGACGGTATTTTATTAGATCTGGGTGTTTCCTCTCATCAGCTTGATCAGGCCGAACGTGGATTTTCTTACCAGGCAGATGCGCCGCTTGATATGCGCATGAGTCAGGAAGGGAAAAGTGCCTTTGATATTGTGAATACCTGGAATGAACAGGATCTCAAAACAATCTTATATCAATATGGTGAAGAAAAATTTGCCGGAAGTATTGCGGCCGGAATCATTCATGCAAGAGAAACTGCTCCCATCCGCACGACTGGCGAGCTGGCTGAAATCATCCGGCAATCCGTCCCACAGAAATACAGAAGAGAAAAAAATCCCTGTAAAAAAACATTTCAGGCGATTCGGATTACTGTCAATGATGAATTTAATCATCTGAAAGCTGGACTTTCTGCCGCTTTTGATTGTCTCAAACCTGGCGGAAGACTCGCCGTAATTACATTTCATTCTCTGGAAGACAGAATTGTAAAACAGCAATTTTCCGAATGGTGTAAAGGCTGTATCTGTCCGCCGGATTTTCCGCAATGTGTATGCGGACGCATGCCGAAAGGCTTTCTTGTCACAAGAAAACCCGTTACTGCTTCTGCTTCTGAATTGGAACAGAATCACAGAAGTCACAGCGCAAAGCTGCGTGTAATCGAAAAAAGGAGTTGACAGCATGGAACAGGAAGAAAAAAAAGTTTCTGTTGTCAAGATTATTTTAGGTGCGCTTGCCTGTTTTACTCTGCTGGCAGCTGTCATTCTGAGCAATGTTCAGCAGCTCCAGCTTTCCAATGAAATCACGGAAAAACAGCAGCAGCTACAGGATCTGCAAAGCGAAAATGTCCGGATGCAGTCACAGATCGCCGGCCAGACTTCTAGCAAAAATGTACAGGAATATGCAGAAAATATTCTTGGAATGCATTTAATAGATCCTTCTCAGATCGAATATGTCCAGATCCAGACGGATGATGTAGTAGAAATTCCAGAAGAAGATCAAAATCTTTTTGTTAAAATTCAAACATGGTTTACACATCTGATGGAATACTTAAGAGGTTAGAATGCATAAATTTTTTAATAAGGCAGAATGAAAAGAGATAACTCAGGATGTAGCCGCCTGATACAGAGAGAAGCGGGCGGCGGCATCCGGCAAAAAAAGAAACTGAAAACAGGCCAGTTCAGACAAACTGCCTGTTTTTTAATCAGAAAGGAGTTGGCAGTTTGGAGAAAAAAGCATCTGGCTATGAACCTACTCGTGATATGCGCATGAAAGCTATTTTTGTTGTCATGGGGCTGATGCTGGTATTAGCTATTCTTGTTACATGGAAACTAGGAAATCTCTGTATTACAAAACATGAATTCTTTGCTGAAAAAGCAAATAATATTCATTTCAGTAAAATTTCTATCACCGCCAACCGTGGCAGCATTTATGATGCCAATAATGAACCGCTGGCATGGAGTGCGACTGTCTATAAAATCTATATTGATCCGTCCCAATTTCAAAGCGATATGGAAGAGATCGGCAAGACCATGACCAGACGGCAGAAAATACTTGATGACGGCGGCACACTTCCGGCAAATACGCTTGTCATGCCAATTGCACAGCTTCAGGAGGAAATCATTCAGACACTTGCTGAAAAATTAAATCTTGATCCCGAAGATGTCCGAAATGCGACAGAGAAAAATACAAAATATTATATCTTACAAACACAGGTAGAAAAAAATATTGCAGATGATTTAATGTCTTATCTAAATAGCTATGGCCTGACTTCTATCAAAACAGAAGCGGATACCAAACGTTATTATCCTCAGAATGAACTAGCCGCTCAGGTGATCGGCTTTACCAATAGCGATGGCAATGGACAATATGGATTAGAATTTTATTATAATAAATATCTTTCCGGTACAAATGGCCGTGTCATTTCTGCAACGGATGCTGTCGGGAAAGAAATGCCTTATCGCTATTCTGTGACTTATCCGGCGGAAGATGGAAGTTCCCTATATCTCACGCTTGATATGACATTGCAGTATTATCTTGAAAAAAATTTACAGGCAATGTGTGAAAAATATAACGTTCATAATCGAGCCTGCGGTATTATCATGAATGCCAAAACGGGAGCGATTTATGCAATGGGTACTTATCCGAGCTTTGATTTAAATAATCCGTCCGTGATCTATGATAAAACCACAAATGATGAATTGCATCAGTTGCCGGAGGAAGAATATCAGGAAGCTTATATTGCCGCCCGTGAAAAACAATGGAAAAATAAAGCTATTACAGAATTATATATTCCTGGATCAGTATTTAAAATCTTTACTTCCGCCATGGCCATTGAAGAGAATGCTGTCAATGTCAATACAGATACTTTCTTTTGTACAGGTGCATATTCCATTCCGGGCGTACCGAAACCGATTCATTGTCATTTACAATCTGGCCACGGAGCACAGACTTTTTCACAGGCTCTAACACATTCTTGCAACCCGGCCTTTATTGAAGTCGGTCTCCGGGTCGGGATTCATAAATTTTCACAATATTTCAGCGCATTCGGCCTGACAGAGAAATCCGGCATTGATCTTCCGGGTGAAGTTACCAGTATTTACAGACCAGAGGAAAATATGAGCAATGTTGACCTTGCATCTAGTGCATTCGGACAGTCAAATTCTTTAACGCCTATTGAAATGATCACTGGCATTTCTGCGGCCGTCAATGGCGGTTATCTCGTAGAACCTCATGTTGTCAGCAAGATTGTTTCCTGTGATGGCAATGTGATCAAAAATTTCGGGACGAATATCAAAAGACAGGTGATTTCTGAAGAAACTTCTGCCACAGTACGCAAATTATTACAAGCTGTTGTAGATGATAACGGCGGATCAAATGCATATATCAAAGGCTATGCAATCGGAGGGAAATCCGGTACATCTGAAAAGCTGGAAGGCTCTTATGATGAAAATGATGAACAATATGTTGCATCTTATTCCTGCTTTGCACCTGCAAATGATCCGGAAATTGTTCTGCTGATGATGGCTGACGAGCCGGATAAATCCAAAGGCTATTATGGTTCTTCTGTCGTTGCCCCTTATGCAAGGGCTGTAATGGAGGAAGCTCTCCCCTATCTGGGCTATTACCCAGAATATACGACGGAAGAATATGCAAAATTGGATATTACTGTTCCCCTTCTGAGAGATGCCAGTGTTTCCGATGCCAAAGCAACATTAGAAGCATTGGGATTGCAATATGAAATCAAGGGCGCAGGTGATATTATTACTGGTCAGTGTCCCATGACGGGAAGCACGGTATCCTCTGGCGGACGTGTGATTCTCTACACACAGGAAGATTATCAGCCCGAACAAGTGCAAGTTCCTGATGTTACAAATTATACTGCCTCAGATGCCGCTGAAACACTTACCAATATCGGATTAAATTATGTCGCTGTCGGCGCATCCACAGACAGAAGCGATGTCTTAGTGCAGACACAATCTATTGAACCAGGTATGATGGCAGATGTCGGCACAGTAATCCAGTTAAATTATTATGTCAACGGTCAGGGAGACTGATGAATATAAGGAGATGTAGATTTATGAAACTTTCAGATTTATTTGAAAATAATGATTCTATTCCGGCATTTCTCGCAGATACGGAAATCACAGCCATTACAGATGATAGCAGAAAGATCACAGAAGGCTGTTTATATATCTGTATCAAAGGCGAAAAATTTGACGGTCATACCGCAGCTGCACAGGCATTGCAATCTGGTGCGGCGGCTGTGGTAACAGATCATGATCTAAATCTTGAAAAGCAAATCATTGTAAAAGATACCCGTGATTGTTATGGCCAGCTTTGTGCGGCATGGTTCGGGCATCCTGAAAGAAAAATGAAATTTATCGGCGTGACTGGTACAAATGGCAAAACCACAATCACAACTGTAATCAAGTATATCCTGACGGCTAACGGTCATAAAGTCGGTCTGATCGGAACGATTCAGAACGAAATTGGCAATGAAATTCTTCATACAGATAATACCACGCCTATGACATTCGATCTCATGCGTTTATATGATCAGATGTATCAGGCCGGGTGTGATACTGTTGTGATGGAAGTTTCCTCTTTTGGTCTGATTCAGAAAAGAATCGGCCTGACGCATTTTGATATTGCTGTTTTCACTAATCTGACACAGGATCATCTTGATTATCATAAAACAATGGAAAATTATTATCAAGCTAAAAAAATGCTGTTTTCTGTTTGTGATAAAGCTGTCATCAATACAGATGATGATTATGGCAAAAGATTATATCAGGAAATCCGCTGTGAAAAATATGCTTACGGCAGTGAAGGCGATTATGCCTATCAGCCTATTTCTGTCAAAGCCAATGGTACAGCATTTTTCCTGAATCAGCAAAACATTTCCATGCGCATGACGGGTTATTTCAATATTGCTAACGCTTCGGCCGCTTATGCTGTATGTGATCTGTATGGGCTGAATAATTCCCAGATTCTTCCTGCATTGCAGGCCTGTCCGGGCGTGCGGGGCAGATGTGAAGTCATTCCCACTGGAAAAGAATTTTCTGTGATCTGCGATTATGCACACACACCTGACGCTTTGGAAAATATTCTTGAAAATGTCAAGCTCTATACAGAACATGAATTGATCTGCCTGTTTGGATGCGGCGGAAATCGTGATAAAACCAAAAGGCCGCTGATGGCTCAGGCCGCCGCTAAATTCGCTGATAAATTAATTATCACATCTGATAATCCCAGAGATGAAGATCCGGAAGCTATTATTTCAGATATTCTCACTGGACTTGAAAATACAGATACGCCCTATGAAATTGTGACAGACAGAAGGCAGGCAATTGCTTATGCATTGAAAACAGCCCAGCCAGGTGATGTGATTGTCTTAGCTGGAAAAGGCCATGAAGATTATCAGATCTTTGCAAATAACTATCACACCCATTTCGATGAACGTGAAGTTGTGGCACAGGCATTAAAAGAACTTGACTAATCAGGAGGATTAATTTTATGAAAATGATGAATCTGAAAAAAATCGCTGAAAGATTAAATATTGCTTCACCTGTCAATGCTGATATTACAGAGATCAGCACAGATACCAGAACACTCCCCGAAGGCTGTTTATTTATCGCCCTCAGAGGGAAAAAATTTGATGGCCATGATTATGTAAAACAGGCCATTCAGGCAGGAGCGGTTGCCGCTGTGACAGATACACAGATCGAAGATCTTCCCTGCATGGTTGTCTCCGATACCGGTCAGGCTCTTCTGGATATTGCCAGCCTTTACAGAGAAAATTTTCATATTCCTGTAATCGCCATCACCGGAAGCGTCGGAAAAACAACAACAAAAGAATTGACTGCCTGCGTATTATCTGAAAAATTTGAAACGCTCAAAACACAGGCAAATTTAAATAATGAAATCGGAATGCCAAAAACCCTTTTCGGTCTCACTCCCGAACATGGCGCAGCTGTTCTTGAAATGGGTATGAATCATTTTGGTGAGATCTCCCGGATGAGCCGCAGTGCCAAACCTACCATTGCAGTGATTACTAATATTGGCTTTTCTCATATCGAAAATCTGGGATCACAGGAAGGCATTAAAAAAGCAAAATTAGAAATGCTTGAGGGCATGTCCCCTGATGCGCCTTTGATCACAAATGCAGATGATCCGCTGTTATGTTCTCTGAAATTGGATCTTGACAGGCCTGTTTATACTTTCTCTACACAGGGCAATCCTGCTGATGTATCAGCAGAAGATATTAAAGAAGAAAACGGAGTCACAACGTTCAGCATTTGTCATGGTGATCAGAAATTATTAGCTGTCCTTCCTGCTGTTGGGGAACATAATGTCAAGAATGCATTGGCGGCCTATCTTGTGGGCATTCTCACAGGCATGGAAACACAGGAAATTCTGTGCGGTCTGGCAAAATATCAGCCAACAGGCATGAGACAGAATATTTTGGAAAAAAACGGCCAAACTATTATTGCAGATTGTTATAATGCAAGTCCGGCTTCTATGCAGGCTGGCTTGAATGTTGTAAAAAATTACCTCTGTGACGGCCGCAAGATCGCTGTTCTGGGTGATATGCTCGAACTGGGGAACATGAGTGATCAATTACATGCAGAAGTTGGCGAGATGGCAAAAAATGCAGGTCTTGACATGCTTTTCTGCTATGGAAAAGCCGCTCATCATATCGCCGAACATGCCGGCAGTCAGTTCCCTATCTTCTGCACAGAAGATCCTCAGATTCTTATCGAAAAACTTCGTGAAACGATTCAGGAGGGTGATCTGTTATTTTTCAAAGCAAGTCATGGTATGCATCTGGAATCTGTGATTGCACAGCTTTATGGTGAATTATAATGCCTGTCTGGCTTCAGCTGACAGCGGCTGTCAGTTCTGCACTGATCAGCGGCCTGATGGGAATCGCTTTGATTCCATTTCTGGAAAAATATCATCTGCATACACCTGATCTTGCATCACAGCAGAGTGAAATCCGGCAAAAGCCTGCCATGTGCGGCATTCTTCTGATCTTTGGCTGTCTGGCTGGTCTGATGCTAAGCTATGCATTATATTTGCAATTTTCGGGCACAGATCGCACCAGTCTTGCATTTCAGACGAATGGCCGTACTCTATGGCTGATGATAATTTATTCTTTATTGCTTGGCATTGCTGGAGGGATCGCAGATTATTCTATTATCCGCAAAAAATTTTTATTGCATGTTCCGGAAGCTGGTCAGCTGCTGGCGATTTTTCTGATCAGCTGTGCATTGCTGAGACTGCTCCCGGAGGAAAGCATTCTGGATTTCAAATATTTTAAATTTAATGCTGGAGCTTTGTCAGTTCCGATTCGTGCCCTGATGCTGGCCGTTAGCTGGAAGATCATGCAGAAACCGGAACAAACAACAGACGGCATCAGCATCACACTGAGCAGTATAGAATTATTATTTCTCACAACGCTGTTGATTTCTGCAAATCAAAATCTATATGCACTGAGCAGTCTTTCTGCGGCTGGGGCATGTCTGGGCTGTTTTATCTGGAATCTTCCGCCGGCGAAATGTAGGCTTGGCCATATCGGAAGCAGCTGGCTGGGCAGCATACTCCCTATGTTGTGTCTGCTATGCGGAAATCTGCAAATTCTCTTTCTTTGCATGGCTGTCTATCTTCTGAATCTTCTGCCATGGCCAAAAGAAAAGAAAACACTTCTGCATCTCATGCAGGAAGCAGATACACCCCCTTTGCAAAGAATTGCACTGCTGGCAGGATTTACATTATTTTGCTGTCTTCCGGCGATTCTGCCGGAATACTGAATTTATCAGACAGGAGGGAATCACATGGAAGCAGTTATTTCAGGAAAAGCTCTGGAAAAGCGAAAAGTAAAAATGGCTGGTGCAGATATGACTTTTGCAATTGTTGTACTGATTCTGCTGGGAATTGGCATTGTTATGATGTTCTCGGCAAGCTATGCAATCGCCATTCATGAAGGCAAACCTGGTTATTATTATGCACTGCGTCAGGGGATTTTTGGAGGTATTGGCTTGATTGCCATGATTGCCATTTCGTTTGTAGATTATCATGTTTATCAGAAATTATGGATTGCGGCCGGGTCTTATATTGGCAGTGTTTTTCTTCTGATCTTAGTCATGTTCATTGGTACAGATCTTGGCACAGGATGCAAAAGATGGATCAAACTGCCGGGGGGCATGACGTTCCAGCCGTCAGAGCTTGCGAAATTCGCAGTGATCATATTATTTTCTTATATGATCGACCGGAATTTTAAATATATGAAAACATTTCGTTATGGAACAATGCCTTTTCTTGGATTTCTGGTAATCATCGCCGGACTGCTGCTGAAACAGCCTCATTTGTCCTGTACGATTCTGATCTGTGCCATAGGCTTTTCGCTGATTTTTATCGGCGGCGCAAAGTTCTGGCATCTGGCACTTTCAGCACTGGCAGGTCTGGCAGCTGTGGCGGCTGTTATCATGATCAAAGTCCAGACAAAAGAAGCAGGCTATTTTGAAACCCGTCTCCGGACATGGAAAGATCCTTTTGCTTCTCCGGATGCTTATCAGACACAACAATCTTTGATTGCAATCGGATCAGGCGGCCTGTTTGGTTTGGGACTGGGAGAATCCCGGCAGAAATATTTATATCTTCCAGAATCAGAAAATGACTTTGTCTTTTCGATTGTCTGCGAAGAATTAGGGCTTGTGGGAGCAGTGACAGTAATATTATTATTTGTCGTGTTAGTCATCCGTGGCTTTCATATTGCAACACACTGCAAAGATCGGTTTGGTATGCTGATTACAATCGGCTTTACCATTCAGATCGGCTTACAGGCATTTATTAATATCGGCGTTGTTAGTGCATTGCTGCCCAATACCGGTATCAGTCTGCCGTTTTTCAGTTATGGCGGCACTGCATTGGTCATGCAGTTGGTGCAGATGGGAATTGTGCTGAATGTTTCACGTGGTCGCTATATTGTCAATGAGCGAAAATCCACGGGAAAAATCACAGCAAGAGAGGATTAAGCATTTATGAAAGTATTACTGGCAGGAGGCGGCACAGGCGGACATATCAACCCTGCGCTTGCCATTGCAGGCATTATTAAAAAACATGTTCCGGATGCAGAATTTCTATTTGCTGGAACACCCAACGGAATGGAAGCTACTTTAATTCCGCAGGCTGGCTATCAGATCGCATTTATCAAAGTTGCTGGATTTCAAAGAAAAATCAGTCTTGAAAATATTGGCAGAAATGCAAAAGCACTTTGGTATCTGGCTGGATCAGGCAAGCGAGCGAAGCAGATTATTGAAGAATTTCAGCCTGATATTGCCATTGGCACGGGCGGCTATGTAGCTGGCCCTGTGATCCGGATGGCGGCTAAAATGGGCATTCCATCAGCCATTCATGAACAGAATGCTTATCCAGGTGTTACGAATAAATTGCTTGCGAAAGAAGTCGATCATGTTATGCTGACAGTAGAAGATGCACTCCAGTATTTTGACAAAGATATTGCATATACTGTAACTGGTCTGCCTGTCCGTGCAGAGCTTCTTAAAAAAACCAAAGCACAGGCAAGGGCAGAACTTGGCTTTGATGAACATTTCTGTATTCTCTCCTTTGGCGGCAGTCTGGGCGCAGGATGCATTAATGATACAATGGCGGAAGTTTTGAAATGGCATGTCTCCAATCGTTTGAAAATCAATCATATTCATGGCTATGGGGGCATGGGAAAAGAAACTTTCCCCCTGAAAATGAAAGAATATAAAGTTCCTATGAAATGCAAACATACCCGTATTACAGAATATATCAATAATATGGATACCTGTATGGCGGCGGCTGATCTGGTCATTTGCCGATCAGGTGCGAATGCTCTGGCAGAGCTGGAAGCACTTGGCAAGCCTTCTATTTTAATTCCTTCGCCGATTGTAGCAGGCAATCATCAGTATCATAATGCTATGGTACTGGGGAAAGCCGGTGCGGCGATTGTAATCGAACAGAAAAATGTTACCAGTGAAGATATGATTGCTAAAATCAAGAATTTATATCAGGACAAAGCCAAACTGCAAAGCATGGCACAGAATGCCGCAGCTCTGGCGGTGCGAGATACAGAGGATAGAATCTGGAATGTCATTGCTTCCCTCCGGAAGTAATCCGCACCAAATCACTCTTTTCTACATACTATGCAAAAGAAAGGAGTGGCGAACGTATGCAAAAATTAATCATTCAGGGCGGCCAACGGCTGGAAGGTGAGATTATCATACAAGGCGCAAAAAATAGTGCCCTCCCCATTCTGGCGGCCGCTCTGCTTTGTGATGGTGAAAGCATTTTGGAAAATTGTCCAGAGCTTTCAGATGTCTATGCCGCATGTCGAATCCTCACAAGTGCCGGCTGTCAGTGTCAGATGAAACAGCATGTTGTTCGGGTAAATGCAGAATCTCTCACAAATTCTGAAATTCCTGAACAGCTGATGCAGGAAATGCGCTCTTCTATTATTTTCTTAGGCGCAATGCTGGGAAAAACAGGTGTCTGCACGCTTGGTTATCCGGGAGGCTGTGAACTAGGGCCGAGGCCGATTGATCTGCATTTGCAGGCTTTGGAAAAAATGGGTGTCAGAATCCGGGAAGAAAATGGAATTCTGCATTGCTCTGCTCCCAAAGGTCTGCATGGCACAAAAATTCATCTGCAATTTCCTTCTGTTGGCGCAACAGAAAATATTCTCCTTGCGGCAGTACTTGCCGAAGGTGAGACTATTATCGTCAATGCGGCAAGAGAACCCGAAATCACAGATTTGATTCATTATCTGATTTCCTGCGGTGCAAAGATCACAGGTATTGGATGCAGTACAATTAGAATTCAGGGTGTAAAAAAACTGTACGGCTGTACATACCGGATCATGCCCGACCGGATTGTAACAGCCACATGGCTCGCTGCTGCGGCTATGACAGGAGGGACGCTCCGGCTTTTGCATACAGATGCCGGAAGTCTGGAGGGCATTCTTGACGTATTGGAACAGATGCACTGTTCTTATTATTGCGATGACACAAGTATTTTCATTTCTGCCCGGTCTCCGGTTCATGCTGTACGGAGTCTGAAAACAATGCCATATCCGGGCTTTCCAACAGATGCACAAGCCATTTTCATGGCCGCACTTTGTCGGGCAGAAGGAACTTCTGTATTTGAAGAAACGATTTTTGAAAACCGTTACCGTCATGTAGATGCGCTTATCCGCATGGGTGCGGATATCCAGATTGCAGGGCGGGCGGCAGTGGTACACGGCGTGAAACAGCTTCATGGTGCGCCTGTCAGTGCGACAGATCTCCGTGGGGGTGCGGCTCTGCTAGTGGCGGCTCTAGGGGCGCAGGGTGAAACTGTGCTGACGGAAATTTCTCATATTGATCGTGGATATGATAATCCTGAAAAAGTACTGTCTGCTGTAGGTGCAGACATCAGGAGGGTTTCTTCCTGATCAATCCGAAATAAAGGAAGTGTTAGTTTTGAGAGATATTGAAAAAATGAATATGTCCCATGGCGGAAACCAGCGAAGAATCCGGCGGCGCAGGAGAGGAAGCTCTCTCTATGCACTGCTGGTGATTGCCTTGACATTTGCTATTGTTGTATTTCTGTCAACAAATGTTTTTTTTAATATCCAGAAAGTACGCATTACAGGAAACGCCATGAATCATGATAAATATGAAATTGTGAAGGCTATTGGCATTGAACGTGGTGATAACATGATGCGTCTGCATATTCATGAACTGGAAGAAAAGGCAGAGGAAACTTTGATTGATGTTGAACAAGTCAAAATTCAGCGTCAGTTCCCCGATACGCTGGTGATTGATGTACAAAAAAGCATTCCAGCTTTTAATGTCAAATATGACTATGGAACATTGATAGTCAGTCAAGGGGGGAAAATTCTGGATGACAGTATGAATCCGGGGGCGGGTCTGATCAGTGTTTCCGGCTATTCTCCAGCAGAAACTGCTCCGGGCAAGCGGCTTTCTTCTGAAGAAGAACGCTGTGATAAAATATTCAGCACTTTTCAAGATCTCATTCGGTCTGGGACATTGGAAACACCTGTTTCAGAGATCAATATGACAGATCTGAATGATATTAAAATCAATTTTGATCACAGAATTGATTTTTCCATGGGAAACTGGAGCGAAATTTCTTATAAAATCAATTTTGCGGAGCAAGTGATCTCCCGTCAGCCCGAAGGAAAAGAGGGCTGTTTGACCATGATCGGCAATAATCAATGCTCTTTCCGGAATAAAGCAGATGTGCTTAATGCAGAAAAGCGTGCCGCACAGCTTCAAAATTCGGAAGCGATTCCCGAAGCAACAGAAGAAACTGCCATTTCTGAATAATTACTGATGTACATTTTTGTGAATTTCACGCAAAAAACAGCAGGATAAGTTGTATGGTTTAGGAAAAAATGAAATTTTGTCAAAAAACTATTGCAAAATCAGAGCAGATGTGTTAGAATAAGAATAGCTAAGTGTGTTGTAAACCCTGTAATGTGATTGAAATTCGCTAGGAAGCTTTTAACAGTTGAAGCATTCCTATAAAAAATTAAAGTAATGATTATATTTTTATAAGAAAGAGAGGTGAAATCCGTTACTGATACTTGACAAAAAAATTTTTTTATGTTATACTATTCTTGTCAGGCAGGGTGACAGACTGGAGCATTTGTGTGATCACCAGGCACTTTTTACTTTTGGCACAGCCGAAAAACAGTATTTCCGGAGTATCCCCCCGGTTTATAATGCTGCATATAGAATGGACATGTAAAACAAGAAATAAAACATAAAAATAATTGATTCAATTTTCAATAACGGATTAAAGACTATGACTGACTTCATCTATGAAGAAGCTTTTGAACCTGATGTCAATATTAAAGTGGTCGGTGTTGGTGGCGGCGGCGGAAACGCTCTTAATTGCATGGTAGATTCTGATGTAAGTGATATTGAATATGTAACGATCAATACAGATGCAAAGGCATTAAAAAATTCAAAAGCGGCTACTCGCATTCAAATCGGCGCAAAGCTTACCAAAGGAAGAGGCGCAGGAAATCAGCCCGAAATTGGTCAGCGCAGTGCCGAAGAAAATCTTGAAGAAATTGAAGCCGCTCTTAAAGGCGCAGACATGGTTTTCATCACCGCTGGCATGGGCGGCGGCACAGGTACAGGCGCAGCCCCTATTGTGGCAAAAGCAGCCCAGCAAATGGGGATTTTAACTGTCGCTGTCGTAACAAAGCCTTTTAAATTCGAACGTGAACAAAAAATGCGTCAGGCAGAAGCCGGCATTGAAGAACTTCGCAAATATGTGGATTCTCTTGTCGTTATCCCGAATGAAAAATTGCTTGAGGGACGTGATAAAGCCCCTACTATGAAAGAAGCCTTTGCCCTTTCAGATGAAGTATTGAAAACAGGTGTCAAAAGTATTTCAGATCTGATTGTAGAAGATGGCTATATCAATCTTGATTTTGCTGATGTTTCCAGCACAATGCGTGGCGCAGGCTATGCACATATGGCAATTGGACATGGATCAGGCAAGGACAAGGCGCAGGAAGCCGCTGCCGCAGTTGTCAGCAGTCCTCTGCTTGAAACTTCCATCAAGGGCGCAAGAAGATTATTAATCAATATTGCAATGTCAGAAGATACTCTTGCTTCTGATGTTGATACCGCATCTAAGAAAATCACAGAAGCTGCCGCTCCAGATGTGCAATTCATATTTGGCGCAGCCTTTAAAGAAGGCATGCAGGATGAAATGACGATCACTGTCATTGCGGCTGATTTCTCCGGAAATGAACCCCCTAGAGAAACTACCCCAGAACCAGAGATCATTCCTCAAAGACCTCCTGTAAGATCTGCCGCCCCTCCTCCTGTGAAACGAACCGAACTGCGTCCACCACAGGAAGAACCCGAAGAAGAACCCATTCCAATTGATAATCCTGCACTCAAAGAAGACTTCCCACCCCCTCCCCAGCCACGTCGCTCCCCATCTGTGAATGATCTGGATATGAAAGAAATTTTTGATATTCTCGGAGATAATTAAACATTTTTCAGATTTCAAGCTCCGGCTGAATCGCCGGAGTTTTCTCTTTTTGTTAAAATTGCACGAATTTCCAGCCGTGATTTTTACATAAATTCTATTGCAACATCGGAAAAAATATGCTATAATAAAAACAGTAATGTGATACTGGGTATATTTTTATCCCTGTATGGAAAGTGAGTTGTTATTATGGGTTATCCACAAGGCGTATTAAAGCCCACCAAGTTTGGCAACGGCTTTGAAAAAGAATCTGTCCTTGCTTATATTGACGATCTGCAACAGAAAGTTAATCAGCTAGAGGATGAAAAACAAGAATTGCAAAATCAACACAGTGCAGAAGAAAACCAGCTTGTACAGGATTATAAGCACGGTGAAGAGGAAGCAAAGAAAAAAGCCGCCGCCGCTGAAAAAAAAGCAGCAGAAGCTGAAAAAAAGTTCAAAGAGGCAACAGATAAAGCTGTCAAGCTCGCTGAAGCCCTCAAAGCAGAACAAGAAGGCCGGAAATCTGATATTGAAAAAGTGCGCAGACAGCTGGAAGAAATCAAAACCAGCGGCGCAGATGAAGAAAAAATAAGAGAATATCAGCAAGAAATCATTGAACTGAAAAGCGAAATCAGTTCCATGAGCATGGAAGCCAATGAACTCCAGACCCGTATGGAATTACAGGAAAGTGAACTTGCTGATCAAAAATCTAAAGTCGAAGATGCCAGCATTGAACTGGAAGAACTGAATCAGAATCTGGATGCCAAAGATGATGAAATCTCTTCCAAAAATGATGAGATCCGTTCTCTGAAAGCAGATCTTCAGGATGCAAGACAGGCTGAAAAAAAACTCGTTGCCCGTGTCTCTGAACTGGAAGCACAGATAACAGAATTGAAAAATAGACCTGTTCAGCGAGCCAAAGCAGAAGATTTCGGCGGATGGATGACACAGGTCGCTATGGAAGCACAGCAGAGAGCAGAAGAACAAATTGCTGCTGCTCAGAAAGAAGCCGAAGAAATCGAAAATGAAGCCAGCGCAAACGCTGAGGCTCTTATGGAAGAAGCAGAGGAAAGAGCTGCAAAAGCCAATGCCGAAGCTGATAAAATCCTCAATGATGCCAGAAAACAGGCACAACAAGAATGTGCTGATAAAATGGAACGTGCTACTGCAATGGAACAGCAAGCACAGAAAACAGCTTCTGATATTCGTGAAATGCTTCTTTCTCAGATCGCAAGCGTTGCTAAAGATCTCGAAAGCATTCAGGAATCTGTCGCACAGGCCATGGAAGGAATGTCCGACAAGCTGGATGAAACAAATACTTTAATCGATCAGGCTAAGGAAAATATCGAAAAAAATCTGACAGCAGAACAAACCGCTTCCGCACCTCAGCAGAATAAACCTGCTCCGAAACCGGAACAGTCTGCTCCTACTCCTAGAACAGAACGCCCCACTCCTCCCCCCAGAACAGAACGGCCTGCTCCTAGAACAGAACAGCCAGCTCCAAAACCGGAAATTCCCAAAGCAAAGCCTATTGCAGCTATGACACCGGATCTATCCGCATTGCTGGAAGAAGCAGAAACACCTGTTCAGAAAAAGCCTGCTCCTGAACCAGCTCCCAAACAAGAGCCGCCAAAAGCAAAGCCAATTGCTTCTATGGCTCCTGATCTCTCAGCATTGCTGGCAGAAGCAGAGAAATCAGCCGCAGCAGCCGAAGCTCCTGCACCAAAACCCGTTCAATCAGCCCCTGCACCTTCCCTTTCTTCCCTGCTCGAAGATGCAGAAGCTTTCTTAGAAGCTCCAAAACCTGCTAAACAACCCCAAGAAGATGATATTTTCAAGCTCCAGGAAGAAAGCCCCGCTGAAGCCGATACTTTCCAGCCAGAAGAAGAACAAACTCTTGATATTGATAGCTTCGCACAATCTGGCATGGTATTTAATACTAATATCCGTGCAAGAGCCAATAATGCGCCTAATAAAAAACGTAAGGGCGGCGATGATTTCGACTGGGATGAACTGATTGCTGAAAATACTGCCGCTAAAAAGAAAAAACGTAAGCCCAATTAATCAGAGGTGAGAAGTCATGCCGGAACATCTGTCGGCTCAAGAATTATATCAATACACAGATCAGTTTCATGTCGGTGACAAAATTCTGCTTTCCGGCTATGTCTATACTGCCAGAGATGCCGCACATAAGCGCATTGCCGCTCTGCTGGATTCCGGAGGTGCATTGCCATTTGCACTGGAACATGCTATTATCTATTATGCAGGCCCTACTCCTGCACCCCCTGGGAAGCCTGTCGGCGCATGTGGCCCTACCACTTCCAGCCGCATGGATTCTTATGCCCCTCGAATGCTTGATCTTGGTTTAACTGCTATGATCGGAAAAGGGGAACGCTCTGCCGCTGTCAGAGAGGCAATCATCCGAAATAAAGCCGTCTATCTCTGCGCTGTTGGCGGTGCTGGCGCACTTGCCGCAAGATGTATTAAAAAATTACAAGTCATCGCTTTTGATGATCTTGGCTGTGAATCTGTCAAACAGCTTTATTTTGAAAAATTCCCTCTGGTCGTTGCCAATGATGCACATGGCGGAGATCTGTTTTCAGAAGGACGTTCTGCCTATGCCAGATAATTCTTTTCAAAATCTGACAGATGAAGAGCTGATAAATCTGGATTCCGCAGAAGCACAGGCGGAACTGCTTAAAAGATATTTCCGTCTGGTGCGGTTTCATGCTGGAAGATATGCAACAACTCCTGCTGATATTGAAGATCTTACACAGGAAGGTCTAATTACCCTTCTGTATGTCACTAAAAAATTTGATGCATCTCTTGGCAGCCGCTTTTCTTCTTTTGCACAGATCTGCATTATCAATAGAATGCGCAGTCTGATGCGGCAGGAGCGGCACATCGCAGAACCAACGGAAGACTTGATTGATAAACTGGAAGCCATGGGAGAACTGACAGATCCTGATACTCCTGAAAGTATTCTCATGGCCAAAGAAAGCTTTGCCGATTTTCGCACAAAGATTATGACATTGCTTTCTAAAAAAGAATGGGAAATCCTGCAATGTATTCTCAACGGGCATTCTTATGCACATACTGCGGAATTGCTTTCTATTACTGTCAAATCTGTAGACAATGCGATGCAAAGAATCCGCCGGAAAATCCGTGCACAGGATCTTTCCTGATTGTTGATTTTTCTCCCGGTTTTTTCCTGCTGGGATAAAAAATAAATTAAAATAGTGAGGTATTTATTTATGTACGAAGATAAGACACTGATCTGCAAAGATTGCGGCAATGAATTTATTTTCTCTGCTGGTGAACAGGCATTCTATGCCGAAAAAGGATTTGAAAACGAACCGACAAGATGTAAAGACTGCCGTCAGGCAAGAAAAAATGCTGCCAGAGGTCAGAGAGAAATGTTTACCACTACTTGCGCTGTATGCGGCGGTGAGGCTCGTGTGCCATTCCAGCCCCGTGAAGATAGACCCGTTCTGTGCAGTGCCTGCTTTGCCGAAAGAAAAGGCGCATAAGGAGCATGATTATGACTGTTACGAAAAATACTGTAATCGGCGATATTCTTGACGAAGATTTCGAAGTTGCTCCCTATTTTCTTGAAATGGGAATGCATTGTCTTGGCTGTCCGGCCTCCAGAGGCGAGACGATTGAAGAAGCCTGCGCTGTCCATGGGACTGATCCGGATGAACTCGTTGCTCAGCTGAATGAACATTTTGCGAATAAGTAATTATGCCAGAGGGGGACTGCGGTATCTGCCGCAGCCCCTGCTGTCTATCGAGGTAGTTTCATGTTAGATGCAAGACTATTAAAATGTGCAGAATATATTCAAGGCTCTGCTGTCTGCGATGTTGGAACAGATCACGGCCAGCTACCTGTTTATCTGATCCGGAATAAATTATGTCAAAAAGTCATTGCCTGTGATATTCGTCCCAAACCATTGGAAGCGGCACGGCAGAATATCACAAAAACAGGACTGACAGAACAGATCCAGACAATCTTATCTGATGGCCTGCAAATGATTCCTGATGCATGCCTGACAGATATTGTCATTGCAGGAATGGGCGGAGAAACTATGATTCATATTCTGGAAACATGTCCATGGAGTTTGGAACAGAAAACCCTGATTCTTCAGCCAATGACCAAACATGAAATTTTGAGAAAATGGCTTTATGAAAATGGCTATGCTATTTTACAGGAAACATGTGTTCCGGATGGTCATTTTTTATATGCCATCATGCAGGTAATCTATACAGGCCAGCCTGTAAAGCCGGATGATCTGCAAATCTATTTTGGAAAAATGTCTCTGACTGATCCGGATGGACGTGCCTATGCAGAACATATACTGACACAGCTCCGGAAAATCCGTGATGGTCGGCAAGATATGGCATTATCCAAAACAATTGATTTATTAGAAGGTGCTTTATTATGACAGTTCAGGAAATTTATCAGGAAATTGATCAGTTTGCACCATTCTGCACTCAGGAAAAATGGGATCATTCCGGGCTGCTGGTCGGAAATATGCAGAATGAAGTGACAGGCGTACTGATCACGCTGGATATTTCAAAAAATGCCGTTCTGGAGGCTCAGAAACAAAACTGTAATCTGATTTTTTCGCATCATCCTGTGATTTTTTATCCTTTGCAGTGTTTGCCTTCTGAAAGTATTCCTTATCAATTGGCCAGACATGATATATCTGCAATCTGTTGTCATACTCCTCTGGATATTGCCGAGGGTGGTATTAATGATCTGATTATTGAAAAATTAAAATCTCAGACAGAATTAGAATCAGATTTTGTGCCGATTGAAGAAAATGGCATGGGCAGAATCATCAAGCTGAAACATCCGCTTTTGTTTCCCGAATTTGCCATGAAAGCGAAAACAGCATTATCCTGTGAAGTCATTCGCTATTCGGCCAATTATACTGAAATGGTTCAGAAAATTGCGATCTGTTCGGGGTCTGGTGCTTCTCTGATCGAAGAACTGAAAGGCCGCTGTGATTGTTTATTGACAGGAGATATTAAGCATGACAGATGGTATAAAGCACAGGAACTTTCTTTTGCGCTGCTTGACTGCGGTCATTACTGTACAGAAATCATCATGATTGACTATGTTTATGAGCAATTAAGACAAGCATTTCCAGATCTGAAATTAATCAAATATGCAGAAGGGAATCCGGTTTGCTATGGCTAATGCATCTATCTGGACATGTCCTGTCTGCGGAAATCTTCTTACGGAAACACAGAAATCTTTTATCTGTGAAAAACGGCATTGTTTTGACAAAGCAAAGAGTGGTTATGTCAATCTTCTTCCGGTCAGCCGGAAACATGCAAAGCTTCCAGGGGATAATGCTGAAATGATCCGTGCTCGGCGGGATTTCCTGCATCAGAATTATTATCAGCATTTACAGACGGCAATTTGTAAAGCTATCAAAACATATATGCCCGAAAACGGTATTTTGCTGGATGCTGGCTGCGGAGAAGGTTATTATACAAAACAGATCTGTGAGACGATATCAGGCGAATGCTATGGGGTGGATATTTCTAAGACAGCGGCTGATTTCGCCGCAAGAACAGATAAAATCAGTCATTATGCTGTTGGAAGTATATTTCATCTGCCTGTTTCTGATCAAAGCTGTGATCTCCTGATTAATATATTTGCCCCTTATTGTGAAACAGAATTTATCCGTGTGCTGAAATCTCATGCCTATTTCATCATGGTTATTCCTTCTACCCGGCATCTATGGGAACTGAAAGCCGCTGTTTATGATCATCCCTATGAAAATCAGGTCAAAGATTATCCGCTTGAGGGCTTTATTTTTCAGGAAAAAATTTCTTGTGAAAAAAGAATTCTTCTCTCCCATTCGCAGGATATACAAAATCTTTTCCAGATGACTCCCTACGCCTATCGAACAGGTACAAAGGAGCGTGAACGTCTGCAATCTCTGCAAAATCTGGAAGTTCAGACATCTTTTGAAATTCTGATTTACCAGAAAGAAAGGTGATATTATGGCCTTTGATGGTGCTTATCTTCATGCCGTTATGCAGGAAATAATACCTTTGATCAGCGCAAGAGCAGATAAAATACATCAGCCTTCCAAAGATGAAATCTTAATTCATCTGCGAGGCTTTCAGGGCATGAAAAAATTATTAATCAATATTTCAGGCGGAAGCGCAAGAGTACACCTGACAGAAATCAATATTGAAAACCCTGCCGCCCCTCCTATGTTCTGCATGTTGCTAAGAAAACATCTCGGCGGCGGAAAACTGGCTGCTGTCCGGCAGGATGGACTTGAAAGAATCCTGTTTCTTGATTTTGACTGCATGAATGAACTTGGCGATATTGTCCGGCTGACGCTTGCATGTGAAGTAATGGGCAGATATTCTAATCTGATTTTAATCAATCAGGAGGGCAATATTATTGACTCTCTGAAACGCAATGCAGATATTACAAGAGAGCGTGTGCTTCTGACAGGCTTTCCCTATGAAATGCCGCACAGATCTCAAAGATTGAATTTTCTGAACACAGATTCTATCACCATCAGCAATGCATTATTATTAGCCCCTGATCAAATGCTAGATAAAGCATTATTAAATCTTTTTGAAGGCATTTCTCCTCTGCTTGCCAGAGAATGGGCTTATTATACCTGCAAAGAAGGCATCAGAAGCCATGAACTTACAACAGCACAATCTGAACGATTATTTTATATCATTCATCGAACTGCGGATATGCTCCAGAATCAGACTTATCAATTTCAGATTCTCACAACACGGGAAGGCGTTCTAAAAGATTTCTGTTTTTTCCGTCCGGAACAATATGGAAATCTGATGATTGTCAAGCCCATGCTGTCAGCAAGTGCCACATTGGATGCATTTTATTCAGAGCGTGATCTTCATGCCCGTATGAAACAGCGAGCAAATGATTTATTTAAATTAATCATGTCCCGGATGGAGCGAATCACAAAGAAAATCAGCAATCAGCAGGCTGAACTTGCTGAAACGGATAAAATGCAGCAGAATAAATTATATGGTGATCTGCTTTCTGCTAATCTTTATCGAATCCAAAAAGGGGACAGCTTTGTCCGGCTTGAAAATTTCTATGAAGCATCCTGCCCGGAAATCAAGATCCCTTTGCAGATTCAGCTGACCCCCTCCCAGAATGCACAGAAATATTATACTCTCTATCGAAAAGCCAGCACTGCTCGACAAAAACTATCTGAGCAAATCAAGCAGGGACAGCAGGAACTTGCTTATCTGGAAAGCGTTTTTGATGCTCTAAGCCGGGCAGAATCTGAAACAGATTTGCTTTTGCTCCGGGAGGAACTTGCCCAGCAGGGATATATCAGAAATCGAAATCAGAAACAAAAAATTCCTAAACAAACACCGCCTATCAAATATTATTCATCTGATGGCCTTCTGATTTTGGTCGGCAGAAATAACCATCAAAATGATCAGCTGACATTGAAACAGGCCTCTAAAAATGATCTCTGGTTTCATACACAAAAAACACCTGGCTCTCATGTGATTCTCATCACAGATGGGAAAAAGCCTTCTGAAACAGCTATCCGGGAGGCCGCCGTGCTTGCTGCCTATCACAGCAAGGCCAGAGATTCCGCACAAGTCCCTGTTGATTTCACAAATGTGAAATTTGTCAAAAAGCCCAACGGCGCAAAGCCTGGTATGGTGATTTATACTAATCAGCAGACATTATATGTCAAACCTGATGCTGAAATCTGTCAGAAAGGATGATTGATTTTGAACCTGCAAAGACCTGATGCCGATTTCTATCATAGAGATTGTCTGATTGTTGCACCTGAACTGATCGGAAAAATTCTAGTTCATCGTCTGCCGGATGGAACAGAACTCCGTGAACGCATCACACAAACAGAAGCCTATCGTGGTGAAGAAGATAAAGCTTGTCATGCTTCCAGAGGAAGAACAAAACGCTCTGAAATGCTGTATCATGAATCCGGAACGATCTATGTTTATCTATGCTATGGCATACATTGGATGATGAATATCATCACCGGAGAACCTGAACAGCCTCAGGGTGTATTGATCCGTGCAGGGGAAATACATCCCAGCCCAGCCAGATTGACCAAATATCTTCAAATTGATAAAACATACAACGGTCAGAATATTTTACAAAATCCAGATCTCTGGATCGAAGATGATGGCATTGTCTGTAATTGGCATACAGAAAAACGTGTTGGCATTGATTACGCTGGCGATGAATGGAAAAATAAATATTGGCGGTGGGTCATGGACTGATCTGCAAAAAAAATGCTCCGGATTTTCCGGGGCATTTTTGCATATCAAGGACAAGTCCGGCATAATATCTGATAAGAAATTATGAAAGGATGTGTTTGCATGAATGCATTAGAAAATTTGAAATCTATCATAAACTATCTGCCGGAAAGTATCCGCCTGGCATTGCAGGACATGCCGGCGGAACAGATCACGCATATACAAGAAATTCGTCTCAGGTGCGGAAGATCTGCCGGGGTAGTGATCAACGGAAAAGAACATTCTCTTACAGCAGAAATCAGCATAGAAGAGCTGACACGAACATTTCAGGCCGTTTGTTCTTATTCTGTATATAGCTATGAACAAGAACTTTCAGAAGGATATATTACTTTGCCGGGGGGATGTCGAGTAGGGATCTGTGGGAGTGCCGTGAGAAAAGGCCAAAGCATTCAGACATTGAAATGCATCAGCAGTTTAAATTTCAGAATCGCCGGGGAATATACTGGCATCGCAGAACAGATTTTCCGGCAGACATCCGGAAGCCTTCTTCTGATCGGCACAGCTGGAAGTGGAAAAACAACGTATCTCCGAGATCTTTGCAGATTCATCGGTGATCAGCATAAAACAGCCTTGATTGATGAACGAGGAGAATTGGCCGCTGTCCGGCGAGGAATGCCGATGCATGATATAGGTCGCATGACAGATATTTTTGATGGCTACCCCAGAGCGGCTGG
The DNA here is from genome assembly GCA_002449585.1 of Ruminococcus sp. UBA7013. Classification (GTDB taxonomy): domain Bacteria; phylum Bacillota; class Clostridia; order Oscillospirales; family Ruminococcaceae; genus UBA3855. The sequence continues at coordinate 6,808 of DJXD01000068.1, read as the reverse complement.
AATTCTAACTGCTTTGCGTGTCATGTCGCCTGAATATATTATCTGTGATGAGATCAGTACAGAGGATGATGTAAAAGCCATTTTACAGGCGGATGGCTGTGGAATCAAATTTGCCGCTTCCTGTCATGGAGGAAGCTTTGAAGAACTCCGCCGCCGGATCATGCTTCGGCCTTTGCTGGATGCAGGTGTATTTCAATATGGCATTTTTCTGAAAGATAGATCTGTTAAAATCATCAGGAGACTGGCAACATGATTCGGCTTTCAGGTGTGCTTTGTCTTCTGCTGACATGCGCAGGGACAGGAATGTATGCAGGAATACAGGTGAAAAAACAGGTCAGGCAATATCAATTATTATTATCATTTCTGAATGATTGTGAAATTTACATTCGTTATCAGAATCTCCCATTGCAGGAGCTGTTTTCTCTTCTGGCAGAAAATCCAGATTACAGACAGCTTGCATTTTTGAATGAAATCCGGACAGGAGAAGGCTCTCCTCATATGCGATGGCAAAAGGCTGTTCAGCATCTGTCCGGAGAGGCAAGAACGATTTTTCAGAATCTTGGCCATGCAATCGGCCAGACAGATTTACAGGGACAAATTGCCGTGCTGGAGCTGTCACAGATTCAAATGCAGTCAGCTTATGAGAACTGCCGGACAGCGAGCGAAAAAAAAAGAAAATTATATCAATCACTCGGATGGCTGGGCGGTGCAATGCTGGCAGTTTTATTTCTGTGATATAGGGGGCGGAATGATGTGGATATTGATCTGATTTTTAAAATTGCTGGTACAGGCATTATTGTTTCCGTGCTGAGTCTGGTGCTGAAAAAGGCCGAACGGGAAGAACAAGCCATGATGACAACATTGGCCGGGTTGATTGTCGTGCTGATGCTGATTATTGATCAGATCAGTGAATTATTTGATACTGTCAAGGCGGTGTTTGGGCTGTGACACTGGAAACTGTGCTGATTTTCTGTATTATCGGCTGTATATTGATTTTATTATTAAAGCAATATCAAAAAATACAGGGTGTTATGCTAAGCATTGCTGTCTGCATCATTGTGTTTCTGACAGTCATGCCGGAAATCCGGCGTATTTTTGATACAGCACAGAATATTTATGCCCGGAGCAATCTGGATATTTCTTATTTTGGTATGCTATGCAAAGCAGTAGGAATTGCCTGCCTTTCGCAGATTGGAACAGATATTTGCAGGGATTGCGGTGAAAATGCCATTGGAACAGCAGTTGAACTATGCGGTAGAGTGATGTTAGTACTATTGGCTCTGCCGTTATTTCTCACATTGGCAGAAACTGTATTGGAGATGATGCAGTGAATTATGATTTTGATCATGTGCTTGCGGATCTGCTTCAGGCAAGCGGCACAGATGCGATTTTACAAGAAAATGGATTTTCTTCGGATCTTGCTGATCCCTCTGCACTGACAGGAATGCAAATTTCTGATTTTCTTGAAACTATTATTTCTACTGTGAAATCACAGATACATGCCCCTCTTGAAATGATGGGATTGCTCACAGGCGTGTTGATTTTATCTGCATTGGCCGGAAGTTTACGCAATCAGAAACCAGCTTCTCAGATTTTTGATGTGATTACTGTACTATGTGCGGCCGGGACAGCCGTCAAGCCATTGACAGATATTTTTCTGCATTCAGCCGAGATTCTGAGAAAAGCTGCGGATTTTATGCTGAGTTTTTCTGCTGTATTCGGCGGTATTCTGACAGCATCGGGCAATCTGACCGCATCAGCAGGCTATCAGGCCGCCATGATTGTATTATGCAATACTGCACTGGAGATTGCTGTTAAAATCTTATTTCCATTTTTGACCATGAGCCTTGCCATGAGCCTGACAGATGCTGTAAATCCTGCTGTTTCACTGGCAGGGCTGATTCAGATGATCCAGAAAATGACGGTTTGGATTCTGGGCTTTTTCATGTCTTTATTTCTGGGATTTCTATCCGTGCAGAGTGTAGTGGCAACCGCTGCGGACAAAGTGGGCACAAAAGCGGCCAAATATGCAATTGCTGGATTTGTGCCTTTTATAGGAGGGGCTGTTTCTGATGCTTATTCTGCTGTACTGGGGAGCATGAATATGCTGAAATCAGCTTCCGGTATGATCGGCGTTCTTGCGGTATTGGCTTTACTACTTCCGGTATTGGCTGAATTATTTCTCTATAAAATGCTGATTGGCATCGCTGCCGCCGCTGCTGAACTTCTGGATGCTTCCGGACTTTTGCGATTATTCCGGAATCTGGAATCTGTCTTATCTGCTGGCTTTTCCGTCTCTGTCAGCTTTTCCATCATGTTCGTAATCAGCACGGGAATCATGACAACGCTGGGCACTGCCTGAAAGGAGTATTTTCATGATAGAAACGCTGAAAAGCTCTGTGTTATCCGTCTGTCTTCTGAGCATCAGCGTAGCTTTATGCACACTGCTCTGTCCGAATGCCGGATTAATGAAGCAAGTCCGCTTTCTAATTTCATTATTATTTCTGATCAGTCTGGCTGTACCGCTTACGGATCTGACACCGCCGGAAGATCTTACACAGATCCAGAATCAGCAGGCACAGGAAAGTGCCATTGCTGTCACAAAGCAATGTGCAGAACAAGCACTCTATCAACTTTTGGAAGACTCACAGATTCATTGTACAGATTTATGCGTAACCGTGCATATTGATGAAAATCAGCGCATAATTATTAATAAAGTCAGTGCAGTGTGTGATGACTTTCAGAACGCCTGTCGTGTTCTGCATGAAGCTCTGGGAGAGGAGGCGGAAATCTGTGTTACGGAAATTATTGGATAAATACAGAAACAGCCTGAAAAAAGATATTTTCATACATATCCTGATTCTGCTGGGACTGTTCGGCATGGCTTGCATTTTATTATCTTCCTGTCTGGAGCAGAAAGCCCCCCCTCCAGCCGAAGAAACAGAAGAAACAGCCGCAGAAGAAGCTTATAGATTGCAATTACAGAATCAATTATGTGAAATGCTGGAAGAAATTTCAGGAGTCGGCAGAGCACAAGTACTTGTGACTCTGGAAGGCAGTGAAGCCTATCATTATGCACAGGAAGCTGACAGCCGTTATGTCACAGTTGGCGGCTCTCAGAAAGAAGCCTTGATTGAATCCGTATCCCTTCCCGCTGTGACAGGCGTTGTTGTCGCCTGCGAGGGAGGCGGAAAAAGTACTGTACAGGAAACCGTTTATCAGGCTGTTTCTGTTGCCTGCGGCCTCCGCACAGCACAAATTTATGTCACACAGCTGGCATCAGACTGAAAGGAGTTCTTGAATCATGCAGAAACCATCTTTGATTATTGGCAAAAGACAGCTAATTTTATCTTGTCTAACCGTACTGCTTGCCGCCGCCGTTTACATCAATTACAGCTATAGCCGGGATCTGACCGCTGTGACAACCCCTGTCACTGAACTGAATCAAACAGATGATGCGGCACAGATTCCACATTATGGCGATACAGAATTTGTCAATGCAGAGCCTGATCCTTCAGCAGATTATTTTGCACAGGCCAGACTGCAAAAAACTACCAGCCGGGATGAAGCCGTTCAGACGCTTCAAATGATCATGGGCGGCGGTGATCTCACACAGGAGGAAGCTGTAACAACGGCTTTAGATGCGGCAGAAGTCGCCAGTCTGATCGAACATGAAGGCACGATTGAATCACTGATCAAATCACAGGGCTTTTCAGATTGTGTTGTCTATCTGGATGGAGAAACCGCAAAAGTTGTGGTCAGAACAGATGGCCTTGATGCGGCTGGTGCAGCTTTGATCAAGCAAACGATTCTGGGAGAAGTTTCGATTGCTCCCGAAAATATCAGAATTTTCGAGGTTAGATAATTTTCCTTTGATTTCGATTGACAAGACCAGAGATTTGTGCTAAAATAGAATATATATTCAAAATCAGTTTCAGTGAAAGGATGTCTTTATCATGAGTATGGATAATATCAAAAGCGCAGAACGGACAATCCAGATATCCGATGATGTGCTGCGGCAGGTAGCCGCCATTTCCGCCAAAGATGTGATTGATGTGGCTGGTCTGGCGGAAGAAACCCCTGTTAGAATTATCAATCTTGGCGGCGCAATCAGCGTAGAAATCCGGATTCTTGTCAAAAGCGGAAGCCGTGCCGCAGCGGCTGCACAGCGAGTGCAGAGAAAAGTGAAACAGAGTATTCAGGACATGACCGGTGTCACCGCTGTACATGTGCATGTCGAAATCAGCGGAATGATGGAAGACTGAAAACAGGTGATACTATGACAAGACAAAAATACAGGGAAAACGCATTTCTGCTTTTATTTGAAGCTTCGTTCCGGGAAGATACCCCGGACGAACTCTTTGCACTTGCCGAAGAAATCGGAGAAATGGAATTAAATGATAAATTACGCAGATTTGTCCGTGGTGTGATTCAAGATGCTTCTTTTCTGGATACGCTGATCAGCTCATATAGTCCTAAACGTGCGCTGAATCGTATTGCAAGAACAAATTTGATTTTACTGAGAATGGCAATTTATGAAATTCGGAATGATCCGGATGTTCCGGTCAATGTTGTTGTCAGTGAAGCTGTCCGGCTTTCAGAAATCTATGCTGCACCAGAAGACACCGCTTTTATCAATGGCATTTTAGGGCAATATGTCCGCAACAGAGGAGGTCAGTCCTGATGGGGCTGTATCTTGGACTGGATACCAGTAATTACACAACATCAGCAGCGATCTATGATACAGATACACAGGAAATTCAGCAGTCTAAAAAACTACTTCCGGTCAAGCACGGAGAAAAAGGACTCCGGCAGAGTGATGCTGTTTTTCATCATACTGTCCAGCTTCCGGAAGTGCTGGCAGAATTACAGATTCCAGGACATGCCCTGAATGGAATCGGTGTATCTGTCAGGCCGAGAAATATAAAAAATTCTTATATGCCCTGTTTTCTCTGCGGAGAAGGTTTGGCACAGGCATTCGGCCAGATATTGCAGATCCCGGTTTTCAAAACAAGCCATCAGATTGGTCATATTCTGGCCGCCTTGTATTCCTCTGGAAAACTTTCCTGGATAGATAAGCCTTTTCTGGCTTTTCATGTCAGCGGCGGCACTACGGACTGTATTCTATGCAAACCGGATGAAGATTTATTTTCTATCACCCCCGTTTCCTCTTCTCTGGATCTGAAAGCTGGTCAGCTGATTGATCGTGTAGGTCTCATGTTGGGACTGCATTTCCCATGCGGAATGGCATTGGAACAACTTGCCATGCAGAGCCGTCAGAAATTCAGATATAAGCCTGTTATGAAACAGGCTGACTGTTGTTTGTCCGGTCTTGAAAATCAATGCGCCCGGATGCAGAAAGACGGCATTCCGGCCTGTGATATTGCGCTGTTTTGCCTGACAGCAGTTTCAGAAGTTTTAATTGCTATGACACAACAGGCTTTGAAGCATTTCCCGGAAATTCCGGTATTATATGCCGGTGGTGTGATGGCTGATCAGTATATCCAAAACAGGCTAAAACAACAGATCTATTCAGAAATTGCATTCGCAGAACCGGAATTTTCCTGTGACAATGCCGCCGGTACTGCTATTTACGCCGCATTACATGGCTGTTCTGAGCGTTTCTGAATTGAACCGCCGTGCGGCGGATCTGATCCGGAATCATGCCGCCCTGCATCTTCTGTTAATCACAGGTGAAATTATAGATCTGAAATTGCAGGAACATTTGTATTTCTCTCTCCGGGATGCAGATTCTTGTGTCAATGCTATCATGTTCCGAAAATTTGCGGAACAACTGCATTTTATGCCCGAAAATGGAATGCAGGTATTAGCAGCGGCCTATGCAGGTATTTATGAAGTCAGCGGCAGATTTCAGCTGTATGTGACAGACATGTTGTCACAGGGCGTGGGCGGCATACAGCATGGCTTGAAAGAACGCCGGACAATGCTTCAAAAAGAAGGCATTCTTGACCCAACTACCAGGAAAAAAATTCCGCCGCATCCTGAAAAAATCGGCGTGATCACATCGCCAGACGGTGCGGCGTTGCAGGATATTCTGCAAATTTTAAACAGACGTGCGCCAAATGCACAAGCAGTATTATTTCCCGTCCGAGTACAGGGAAAATTTGCCGAAGCGGAAATTTGTCAAGCTTTGGAAAAAGCTGATCGTTCCGGCTGTGATGTCCTGATTCTGGGACGAGGCGGCGGCAGTGCAGAACATTTGCAGATCTTTGATTCTGAAAAAATCGCAAGGGCTGTGCATAGCTGTCAGACCCCTATTATTTCTGCAATCGGCCATGAAACAGATTTTACGCTGACAGATGAAGCAGCAGATCTCCGTGCGCCTACACCTTCTGCGGCGGCAGAATTGGCATCACCGCAGAAAATCATGATCTTATCACAGGATCATACAGAAATTTCATCTATCCGGCAGATTCATGCCGGTGATATTCTGAAAATTTGTCTGCCGGACGGCTGTGTCACGGTCAGAACAGAAAGTGAGGATTGCATCATGAATGAACACAATGCAAAACTGCATTCTTATGCAGAACGGACTGAAACAGTCCTGCTTGAAAAAACAGAAGAATTAGAAACAAAAGCAAAACAGAATCACATGCAGATCGCAAACCTGTTTAATGCTATGCGGCACTCCCTGACGGCAGGGGGAAAACGAATCCGTCCTGCACTGATCTATGCTTTCTGTGAAGTCTGCGGCGGTACGCCTGAACAAGCAGATACGGCGGCCTGTGCCATGGAAATGACACATACATCTTCTTTGATTTTTGATGATCTGCCTGCTATGGATAAT
>DJXD01000095.1 GCA_002449585.1 Ruminococcus sp. UBA7013 | reverse complement strand
AAACCGTGATTTGACAAGCAGATCCAGCTTTTCAAGAATCATGTGGCAAGTAGCAATTGCAGAGGTTACTTTATTAAGTACCGTCGCAATTTCCTGCTGAATGGCAAGCGGCGGCAGAGGAATTTTTATTTCAGAAAGTGTGGCTTTATTAAGCGTTTTTCCCTTGACTGCTTTATTTGTCAATTCATCCCAATTCTTTCCGCTGAATAAATGATAAATATAATCTATCTCAAATGGATATTTTCCGCTATCAATAAATGACATAATGGCCTCGTTTGTATAAATATCCTCAGAGGTGATTGCTGTTTTTCCTATGGATAATTTAAAGCTCATCACAATCGTATGTTTCGGAGTCAGTTTAATCCCAGTTTCAGATACTGCCGTTTCTGTGATATGTTCTTTTGTTTCCGTGATATATTTTCCTGATTTTCCCAGATCTGAAATAGAAAGCCAGTTATATTGCCCGTTCCAATAAGCAGGATTATCCCGAAAAGGCGTTTTTCCCATTTGCAAAATAAATAGATCGGAAAGCTTGATCTGTTCCCATTGACTTGATGACATTTTTGGATTCCCCCCGACATGATTAGAACATCATCCGCATTTCATACCATGTAAAACCGCCGTGTGTGGATGCAGAACGCCCCTGACTGACAAATCCGGATTCTTCATAAAAAGAAACAAGATGCTCTTTACAGGTTAATGTTACGCCTTTTCGGTGTTGATGACGGGCAGTTTCCAGCATATGACGAAGCAAGGCTTTTCCATATCCTTTATGACGAGCATCCGGACTGACCGCAAGGCTCAGGATCATTTGATAACTGCCGTTTTCATCATGCAGATCTGCATTTTCATACATCTCGTCATATAAGATAGCCGATTCTGAAACAAGGCCATTGATAAAGCCAATGATATGATTTTCTTCGGTCATGACAAAAAAATGATTATGAAATGCTGCAATCCGTTCCCGGATCACTTGTTCTGGTGCGGCTTCCACCGCTGGAAAACAAAGGCTTTCCAATGCTGAAATTTCTTTCAGATCCTGCATTTCTGCCATCCGGATCATAAAAACGCCCCTTTCTGATTATGAAAAAAACATATGCTCAATAAAAATTTTCAGTCCCAGACAGACCAGAATCACACCGCCTGTCAGAAGCGCACGGCTACCCAATTTACTCCCGAATTTTTTCCCGCATCTCACACCGATGATAGATAACATGCAGGTAATCACAGCAATTTCAACCCCAGCATAGAGAATATTAATATTTGACAGTGCCGCAAAGCTGACACCTGCCGCCATAGCATCAATACTGGTGGCAATGCCCTGCATCAGAAGTAAACCCGGTGTCAGTGCATAGGGCTGCTGTTCTTCCTGTTTTGCATCCTGCACTGCATCATAAATCATTTTTCCGCCGATATATCCCAGCAAAATCAAAGCAATATAATGATCTATTGCAGTGATATAATCTGCAAAAGCTTTTCCCAGAAAAAAGCCGATTGTTGGCATTAATCCCTGAAATGCGCCGAAACAAAGGCCGATCAGAAGAGATTGCTTTTTTTTCAGATTAGTACAGCATAATCCATTTGTAACCGATACGGCAAAGGCATCCATCGACAAGCCGATTGCTGTTAATAATAATTCCAAAAAATTCATTTCTTCATCTCCGAATTTCAGAATGATTTAATCATCCGGTGCTTTTTTAGATAATTTTTCTGAATATTCTGCACGGAAAGCTTGAAACTCGGCATGATCAATGGCTTCCCGGATTTTTTCGGTCAGGGTATTATAAAAATACAAATTATGAATCACTGTCAGACGGCCGGCCAACATTTCATTAGCTTTAAATAAATGCCGGACATACGCTCTTGAAAAATTTTGACAGGCAGGACATTGACAGGCTTCATCCATTGGACGGGGATCGGTTTGATAAGTCCTGTTTTTCATATGCCGTATACCAGACCATGTAAAAATAGTTCCATGCCGGGCATTTCTAGTAGGCATTACACAGTCAAACATATCAATGCCCCTTGCAACAGCTTCGATAATATTAGAAGGTGTTCCCACTCCCATCAGATACCGGGGCTTATCAGCGGGCATATGGGGAACAACAGCATCCAGAATTCTATACATCTCTTCTGTAGGCTCACCGACCGCCAAACCGCCGACGGCATAGCCATCCAGATCCAGCTCTCTGATTGCCTGCATATGTTCGATTCTAAGATTCTCAAAAGTACATCCCTGATTGATTCCAAATAATAATTGCTTTTGATTGATCGTATCCGGAAGCTGGGAAAGCCTTTGCATTTCTTCTTTGCATCGAATCAGCCAACGAGTGGTTCGTTCACAGGATCGGGCAGAATAATCATAAGGCGCAGGATTTTCCACACATTCATCAAAAGCCATTGCAATCGTTGAAGCAAGATTAGACTGAATCTGAATACTGACCTCAGGGGAGATAAACAGCCGTGAGCCATCCAGATGAGATTGAAAATAAACCCCTTCTTCTTTAATCTTACGCAGCTTTGCCAAAGAAAAGACCTGAAAGCCGCCGCTATCTGTCAGAATGGGACGATTCCAGTTCATAAATTTATGCAGTCCGCCCATTGTCTTGATCACGGTGTCTCCTGGTCTCAGATGCAAATGGTATGTATTGCATAATTCTACCTGACATTTCAAATCTGCCAGTTCTGGAGAAGATACGCCTCCTTTGATAGCAGCAGATGTTCCTACATTCATAAAGCATGGCGTTTGCAATATGCCGTGAATGGTTGTAATCTGTCCTCTTCTTGCTTTGTTTTCTGTTTTTAATAATTGATAAATTCCCATAAAAAAGCTTCTCCAATTTTTATTATGATTTAAAATGCTATATCCTATTATCTCATATTTTTTACATTTTGTCAAGAGGGGGATGCAACTATCAAGCGAATAATGCACAAACAAATTATAGCGAAGCCTTCACTTGTTTCAATCCACGCCAAAGCATAATTTTGTCATTCACGAGCTTCGGCGACTTCTGTCAAAAGTTCGCATTCCATGAACATTAAAAATTTTACATGCTGAATGATTCGTCAGCACAACCGGCTATTTTTACTATTATCAAGATGCGAACGATCTATAGTATAGCATAACAATGAAAAAATGGCAAGTGGATTGCCTTCATGTCAGTGGGAGATACCAATTTTTTCCGCTCCCACTGCCGTTTGATGATGTCCACCGCTTAAAGAAGCGGGGAATTCAAAGTTTGGTTGAATAGATTTTTATCAATATCACATATTTTTATATCATAAAAAATATAAAAAATTTTAAAAAAAGACTTTACAAATCCAGAAAAGTATGCTATAATAATTGCTGGAATCATCTTTTCCCTGCCTGTGCAGAGATGATCCAAGTTGATTGCTCCACATACCCGGATCAGGGATTTTGCCCAGATGGGAGATTCACCTTCCCTTTTCTGCGTTGATGGAAATTTAATTATAAAGGGGTGAAATATTATGCTGCGTAAAGAAGAAAAGACTGCTGTTATTGAACAGAACAGAAATCATGAAACAGATACGGGTTCTCCGGAAGTTCAGATTGCCATTCTGACACGTCGTATCAATGACCTGACAGAACATCTGAAAGTTCATAAAAATGACCATCATTCCCGGAGAGGTATGCTCAAGATGATCGGCCGCAGAAGAAATCTTCTGTCTTATCTCAAGAAGAAAGATATTGAAAGATATCGTGCTATCATCGCAAAACTGGGCATTCGTAAGTAAGAAACGCATACAGAAGGCAGCGGCTGAGCCGTCTGCCTTTCTGTGCATTTGCGTCAGGCGCATTATTAGCATCTAACTGTGGTCCTGTCATTTCCTACAGGGGCAGAGTTTTTTGCTAAACGCTGCCTGACACAAAAAATTATCTGAAACGAGGATTTTTTATGTTTGAAAATTACAGAACGTTTGAAACGACTTATGCCGGAAGACCTTTATCTGTAGAAACCGGAAAAACATGCGGCTTGTCTAATGGTTCTTGCTGGGTTCGCTATGGTGATACTGTCGTGATGGCCAATGTCACCGCCAGCGCAAAACCAAGAGAAGGTATTGACTTCTTCCCACTGTCTGTGGATTATGAAGAACGGCTTTATGCTGTCGGCAAAATTCCCGGCTCTTTCACTAAGCGTGAAGGAAAGCCTTCTGAAAAAGCTATCCTGACTTCTCGCATGGTTGACCGCCCAATCCGTCCGCTTTTCCCAAAAGATATGAGAAATGATGTTTCTGTAGTCATGACGGTGCTTTCTGTTGATCCGGATTGTTCTCCTGAAATTACAGGTATGATTGCAACCTCTATTGCAATTGCAATTTCAGATATTCCTTGGAATGGGCCTATTGCAGGCATCAGCGTTGGCCTTGTGGATGGAAAAATTGTTCTGAATCCGGATAAAGATCAGAAAGAAAATAATGATCTGAATTTGACTGTTGCCGGCAGTGCCGATAAAATTGTTATGATCGAAGCCGGTGCAAATGAAGTAGATGAGGAAACCATGCTGAAAGCCATCATGACAGGTCATGAAGAAATCAAGAAAATGGTTGCTTTTATTTCCGAAATTCAGAAAGAAATCGGCAAGCCTAAATTTGAATTTGAATCTCAGGAAATTCCGCATGATGTTTTTGAAGCTGTGGAAAATCTCGTGGGCGAAAAAGTCAAGCAAGCATTGGATACGAATGATAAGAATGTACGTGATGAACGTATGAAGCCCATTATTGATGAAGTGCATGAAACATTTGATGAAGCCTATGCGGAACAGTTCGGAGATGCTGTAGTTTCTAAAATGGATGAATGTATTTATAAATTGCAGAAAAAGATTGTCCGGAATTGGCTTTATAATGGAAAGCGTGTTGATGGCCGTGGAATTGATGAAATTCGTCCGCTGGCGGCGGAAGTTGGCCTCCTGCCCAGAGTACATGGTTCTGGTCTGTTCACCAGAGGACAGACACAGGTTATGACAGTCGCAACGCTTGGCCCTGTGAGCGAAGCACAAAAAATAGATGGTCTGGATGATGAAACTTCTAAGAGATATATGCATCAGTATAATTTCCCGTCTTATTCCGTAGGAGAAACAAAGCCTTCCAGAGGCCCTGGAAGACGTGAAATTGGTCATGGCGCACTGGCTGAAAAAGCCCTTGTCCCTGTTCTGCCATCTGTGGAAGATTTCCCATATTCTATGAGATTGGTTTCAGAAGTTTTGAGCTCTAACGGCTCAACCTCTCAAGGATCTATCTGCGGCTCTACACTTGCCCTCATGGATGCTGGTGTCCCCATCAAAGCCCCTGTAGCAGGTATTTCCTGCGGTCTGATTACACTCCCTGATAGTGATGATTTCATGACTATGGTTGATATTCAGGGTCTGGAAGATTTCTTTGGTGATATGGATTTCAAAGTTGGGGGTACTCACAAAGGAATCACTGCCATTCAGGTAGATATTAAAGTGGATGGCTTAACACCTGCGATTATTAAACAGGCATTTGAAAAAACCAGAAAAGCCCGGCTTTATATTCTGGATGAAATCATGCTGAAAGCCATTCCTGAACCTCGCCCGGAAGTCGGCAAATATGCACCTAAAATGCTCCAGACAAAAGTCGCAGTTGATAAAATCCGTGAAGTAATCGGACAGGGCGGCAAAGTGATTCAGAAAATCTGTGCGGAATGTGATGTGAAAATTGACATCAGTGAAGATGGAAATGTATTTGTAAGCGGCCTTGATATGGAAAATGCCAAAAAAGCCATCCAGATCGTTGAAACCATTGCCAATGATCCGGAAGTTGGTGCTATCTACAAAGGAAAAGTTGTCAGAATCATGCCTTTTGGTGCATTTGTTGAAATTGCGCCGGGAAAAGATGGACTTGTGCATATTTCCCAGCTGGAAGATCATCGTGTTGAGAATGTAGAGGATGTTGTTCAGATTGGTGATGAAATCGTTGTAAAAGTCATTGAGATCGACAGACAGGGCAGAATCAATCTTTCCAGAAAAGAAGCACTTGCTGATATTGCAAAAAAGAAAAATAAAAAGTCTTGAATAACAGGCCGCTGATCCGTCAGCGGCCTTTTTGTATGCCGCTTTCATAGCAAAAATAGAAAAAATCAACAGAAAGCTCTTGCAATTTTGAAAGAAATGTGTTATACTTGAATTATCAGATATTCATGAAGAGGAGGAAATTGACATGAAATTCAAAAAAATTGCCGGAATTATGACTGCTGCTATGATGATTCTCGGCACAGCCGCTATTATGCCGGTATCCGCAGAAGATACGGTTTTACATAGCGCAGATTTTGAAGCTGGCACAGATGGCTGGGCATCTTTTGGAGGAACAGCTGTCTCTACTACAAATAATAGTCATCATGAGGGGAACTGCTGTTTGTATGTAGGCAATAGAAGCGATAGCTGGCAGGGGGCTTCCCTCTCAGGGGAAAGCATTCTTTTGCCTGGGAAAACATATCAATTCAGTGCATGGGTTCTTGCATCCGGATCAGATACGATTCAGCTCACGCTGAAATATACAGATAGTTCCGGCAATGCACAGTATAAAGGCATCAGCAGTGCAGAATCTTCCGGCACATGGGCACAAATCAACGCAAGCTATGAAATTCCGTCAGATGCTTCTGATATTCTGATTTATTTCCAGACAGCCGCCGGAACAAATGATTTTATGGTTGATGATGTGACTATTAAAGGCGAGGCAAGCTGGAGCACAGAAGCACTTGACAAAACACCGCTGAAAGATGTTTATGCAAATTATTTCAAGATCGGCTGTGCAGCCACTCCTGCTGAATTGAATACAACGATTTCACAGGAAATTGTCAAACATCATTTCAATAGTCTGACACCCGGCAATGAATTAAAACCGGATGCTGTCCTGAATCAGGCCGCTTCCCAAGCGATCGGGGATAATGTGACCCCTGCTATTTCTCTGGATAATGCCAGATATACACTCAAATTCTGTGAAGAAAATCAGATTCCTGTCAGAGGTCATGTGCTTTGCTGGTATAGCCAGACACCGGACTGGTTTTTCAAAGAAGGTTTCAGAAGCGATGGCGCATATGTTTCCAAAGAAATCATGAATCAGCGACTTGAAAATTATATCCGTCTTCTGATGAATCAGATTGCTGTTGAATTCCCGGATCTTAATGTATATTGCTGGGATGTTGTGAATGAGTGCTATCTGGATGATGGCTCACTCCGGAAAGGCGGTACAGATCCAAGCAAAGAAGAATCCTATTGGACGCTGATCTATGGCGATAATTCTTATATTGAACAGGCATTTACCTATGCCAGAAAATATGCCCCCCAAGGTACAAAACTGTTCTATAATGACTTCAATGAATATATTCCAGCCAAACGTGATGCTATTTATAATATGATTTCAGATCTGAAATCTAAAAATCTGATTGATGGCGTAGGAATGCAATCACATCTTGATGTTGGCTATCCTGATGCAAATCTGTATCAGCAGTGTATTGAAAAATATAGTCAATTAGGGCTTGAAATTCAGATCACAGAGCTGGATATTACACAATATAAGAGTAATGGTGATTTATCAAAACAGACACAGGCTTATCATGATATTGTCAAGACAATTATAGATCAGAAAAAAGCCGGGGCAAATATTACTGCTCTGGTATTCTGGGGCATCACCGATGGCACAAGCTGGCGCAAAGATGGCCTTCCGCTGCTGCTTAATTCTGATTATTCCCTGAAAGATAGCTATACACAGGTGGAAAGCCTGATCCCTCAGGAAGAATGGGGCAAGGCAGACGAAACACAGCCCACGGAAACAGAGCCTACAACAGAGGAGATTATTCTTCCTCCCGGCAGTTATATTCCTGGGGATGTCAATCTTGATAAGAAAGTCAATATCTATGATCTGATTCTGCTGAAAAAGAAAATTCTCGCAGGTGATACTGCTATTCTCTATTATGAAAACCGGGAAAGTGATGTCAATCATGACGGCGTAATCAATCTTTCTGATATTATCCTGTTACAGAAATATCTTCTCGGTCTGATTGATACATTTGATTAATCTGGTCTGAAAATTCCAGTTACAGAGCCGGAGCATTTTTCTGGCTCTGTATATTTATCAATAAGAAAGGCATATTATGGACAAAAACGGATTGAAAGATTATTTAGAAAAAAATACAGGGAAATTATTAGGCTTTCTTATCATGACGGCTTTAGTCATATTTCTTTTCGTTGCAGTATTATTATTTATCGTTATCATAAGAAATAATAATAATACTCAGGCGCAAAAGCAGGAACAGCCTACTGTTGTAGAATCACAAAATACAAGTCAAACAGATGTTATTTTGCAAAATAATGAGAATATTAATTATACAGCAGTTTGCCCTGCATGCAACAATACGCTTCTTGTCACTGAACAAATGCTGAAAACTGGTAAAATGTTTTGCCCGAACTGCGGTCAGGAACTGTTGTTTTCTAATGATGCAGAACAGACAATCACAGAAATTCCCCAAAACCTCCCCCAAACAGAAGAAATCATTAATGATTATCATACAGAAATGATTGTATCACAACCCGCTGTTGTTACAGATGATTTCACCTCTCCGCCAGCAACTGAACCCCCTACTCGTCCCACAGATCCACCACAAACAACCGCCGCTACTAGAGTAACCGTTCCCCCTGCTACTACAAATCCTCCAGCCACTGCTCCTCCCCCCATGACAGAAGCTTATGATCCCGTCGATCTCATCCCTTCTTTTTCAACAGCTTCTTCCAGCAGTGTTTTAAAACCTGTTTATTCCGGAAATAAAAAATATACTTATGAAGCTTTTAAAACTTTGGATGATGATCATTCTACATGCTGGTGTGAAGGTGCTAAAGATAGCGGTGTGGGTGAATATATTACACTCCATGCCGAACGAAAACAGCGGCTTGATGAAATTATTATCTATAACGGACTCTGCACAGATGAAGAATTATTCTATAAAAACTGCCGCATCAAAGAATGCAAAATTGAATTTTCAGATGGTACTTCTACAAATGCCATTCTTAGCGGTGAATATTCAGAACAGCCTTCTAAAGTAAAATTAACGGATACTGTCGATACAGAATATATCAAGATTACTATCTTGAGTACTTATTCCGGAAATAAGTATAGTGATACCTGTGTATCAGAAATCAAAGTGAAAAATAATTCTTGATAAAATAATGAGGTAGGAAGAGAATGAATAAAAAATTATGGTTTCTATTAATTTTCATCTGTCCTTTGCTGACTGCCTGTCATCATGAAACAGCAGCAGAGCTTTCTGAAACAACTATGCAATCTGCTACAGAGGAAGCTGTTTCAACTGCATCTTCTGCAATGACAATTAAAGTTTCTCCTATTCATACAGAAATATCAGAAATGACAACAGCTGTCACCACTTCTAGTGATGACAGCACAACAATAATCTATTCTTCTGATGAAACAACTATTGCATCTTCTGCAACAACAACAGAAATCAGCTCATTCTTAGATGAGCATACCACAACCATAACAGAAACTATCTTTACAACAACCCCTGAAAGAATTCCTTCTGATGGGGAACTTGTGCGAATACTGGATTATATCCCCGATGCCGTTATTGATCTGCGATATGCTACTACTAATAATTTTACCGGAACTGTGATATATGACGATGCAGAAGCTTATCTCTGTTATGGAACAGTGAAAAAACTTTCCAAAGTACAGGATAAACTCAAAGAAAAAGGATTCTGCATCATCATATGGGATGCTTACAGATCAGAAGAAGCACAATATAAATTATGGAATGTCTGGCCTGATCCTACTTATGTTGCTGATCCCAGAAATGGTATCACAAGCCATAGCCGGGGAAATACAATTGATTTAGGCATTGTATATGAAGATGGTTCACAGGTGGAACTTCCTTCTGGTTTTGATGAGTTTTCCCTTTTAGCAGATAGAGATTATAGTGATGTTTCTGATGCAGCTGCTGAAAATTCTCGTATATTAGAGCAAATTATGAATCAGTACGGATTTAAAGGCTATTGGGGAGAATGGTGGCATTATTCAGACATAGATCGTTATGATTTGATCATTCCTGAAAATTAATCTATCATATCAATCATATCTTTAATGACCTTTGCACATGCCTCAGGCTTCTGATAATAAATAAAATGACTTCCAGGAATATTGATTTCTTCACAATTGCCAAGCTTCTTGATATATTCTGTTCTATTTTTGCGATATTCCGCCTGTTCCTCGGATTGACTCTCTTCAAATAATTCCTGCGCTCTCTCTTCATCTACTTTGTCATTGACAAACATTAAATATTCTTTTGCATCCTCCAAAGTTTGATAATTCGTAGAAATATATATTTTAGGAATGTCATTTGACTGGATAGATGACCAGGCTGTTTGCATATTTGCATTAAAATTCTTCAATTCATTACTGCATGATTCTGAAAAAGCAGTGGGATTAATGCCATAGAGTGCAGCGGCATCTTCCATATATATCCCATATGAATCATCCATACTTGAATCCATCATATCTGATAATGCTCTGAAAACGCCAGCTTTGCAGAGAAATTTCATAAA
Organism: Ruminococcus sp. UBA7013; assembly: GCA_002449585.1. Taxonomy (GTDB): domain Bacteria; phylum Bacillota; class Clostridia; order Oscillospirales; family Ruminococcaceae; genus UBA3855. The sequence goes on along the minus strand of DJXD01000095.1, from coordinate 10,859 downwards.
TGCAGGCGGTTCTTTCCAATCTTCCTCAGTTAATTCTGGTTCTGCTTCATTGATAGAATCCAGAAAGATCACGCCTGATATTTCATCAGGATAAGTGCTTTCCCAATAAGTCCCATAAATACCGCTGAGAGAATGCGGCATCAGGATATATGGCGTTTCGATCCCTGCATTTTTCAGGGCGATGCGTGTGCTTTCAAAAAGGCCATATCCCGGACGAGAAACCACAACAAGACTAATATCATCACGCAAATGTCCTGATAACATTTTCATATCCAAAGTAAATTCTGCATCACCGCTCCCCGGCATTGCAATAATTTTATATTTGCCATCACCATAGATATTAATATTCATGTTATAATCTCCTGCGGAGACAAGATTGACAAAGCCATCTTTTTCAACAAAAGTTAGCAATTCCTCCCCCACCTCTATAGGTGGGGGAGGATGTCACATTCTTGATTTTTGCAGTAAATCATTTCTGCTGTTTTTGCATCACTATTGATGATACTTGAAATCTCATCAAGTGACAGCCCTAATTTTCTAAGAAATTGTATCTTTCGCAGACGCTTGATATTTTCGCTGTCAAGTTGGCGAGGCGTTGTTTTGCTACTGCGGATTGTTTGGATCAGTCCGCATTGTTCATAATAGCGTATTGTGCGAGAGGTCATATTTAGTATTTTGCATACTTCGGTTATTGTTTTGATTTCATTCATGTACATCACCAATATTATTATATCTCTTGACGTTGCGTCAATGTCAAGAGAAATTTGCCTTGCATGATAAACAAATTTTCTTGTATAAAACTTTCTGATTTTGGATATTATACTGATTTGCAAAAAAACACAGCTTTATGCTGTGTCTTTTTTAGCTGAATATTTCCAGATATGTTTGATCTGTGGAAGTACCATTTTCAAATTCCATGGCTGTATGCTATGCCGGGGGCTGTTGGGATCATGTAAAAGCAGTTGATCATCAGCATCAAAGCCGGTCAATACGAGAATATGTCCGCCTGTTGTGAAATCTCCAGGATACATAGATGCAATCATTGGTGTTTCAGATGAAAGATTTTCCCGGATATAATTCTCTGAAATTTCCCCTTCTTCCACATTCAGCCCCAGCATTTCCGCTCCGGTCGTCATCAATTCCCATGATGTTCCGATTCCGGGAAGATACCAGCCTTGACTTTCTGAAAATTCAGCCACTGTTTTTGGATTCCAATCCAGATTTCCAGTCAGGCCGATTAGAATCATAGCCATACTTGTTGGCGCACAGCCACTATCACCAATCCAGCCATCTCCATAGGGTTCATATCCCCAACGCTGATCCCATTGGATCAATATTGGAATTTTACCCGGTTTCACTTCATCTGTCAGATCAATGACATGGATCTTGTCATATTCTTCCGGATAATTTCTTACAAATTCTGCTGTTTCGGGATAAGTTTCGGCAAACTGTTTCAGCTGTTCTGGAATTTCAGCTGTTCTCTGTCTATGCATATATATCACTCCTGTCAAGATATTGCATATTATGCAAGCGATGGCTAAAACATGCTTTCAAGCGCATCTTTTCCAAAAGTCCCGATCTTTCCGCCCAAGAATTTGATTTTTATGGTTGTCAGATTACGGCAGTGATAAAATGCAGATTTACTAATTTTTACACTTTTAGGGAGAATGATCTCTTTGAGACTGGTGCAATTCATAAATGCCCCTTCTTTAATGATTTCCATGCTATCGGGGAACTGCATGAATGTCAATGCGGTACAGTAAGAAAAGGCAAAAACATCAATTTTTGCAAGATGATTCGGCAGTTGTGCAGATGTCAAAATGCTACAGTTTGCAAATGCATTTTGACTTATGATTATAACACTATCAGGGATCTGCACAGAAGTCAGGAAACTACAATCAGAAAAAGCATATTCTCCGATCGCTGTGACACCCTTCGGAATTTGTACAGATGCCAATGTATGACAGCCTGAAAATGCGCCTGCTCCAATTTTTGTGACACCATCAGGAATGCAGACAAATCCGCCGATTCCCTGATATTTTATCAGAACGCCATTTTCAATGATAAAATCATTCATCATGATTTTTTCCTCAGGATTCATAACAGATTCTGTCTGATTTTCCTCAGTAATGATGATTTTTTCCTCAGGATTCATAACAGGTTCTGCCTGATTTTCATCAGTGATGATGATTTTGTCCTCAGGATTCATAACAGATTCTGTCTGATTTTCATCAATGATGATTTCGGCATCAAGATTTATCTGCTTTTTTTCATAGATGATTTCTGTTTTTGCTGGAAAAGCATTTCTTCCGAGGGGAATTTTTTCCGGAAGAGAAACTTTTTTCAAATTTGTGCAGAAAGCAAAGGCAGAATCTTCGATTTCTGTTATAGTATCTGAAATGACAATAGAATCCAGACTGACACAGCCAGTAAACACATGATTTCTGATTTTTGCAAGATGATCCGGAAGTTTTACAGACTGTAAATTTGCACAGAATGCAAATGCATATTCTTCAATCTCTGTGACACAATCCGGAATTTGCACAGATTTCAGGGAGATGCAGCCACAAAAGGCATATTTTCTGATTATGGTCACATGTTCCGGAATGATCATAATTTCATCATCCCCCTGATATTTTTCTAAAATCTGATTTTTAATTACAAAATGGCTCATATTTTTGTAATATCAATCAATTCTACATCATCAATTCCACGCCCTGACAACAGCACATTAGCGAGCGCATTAGCAGTATCTACAGCGGTTAGGGAACAGATAGAGCGTTCTATTGCTTTCCGGCGCATTCTGACACTATCACGGGCTGGCATACGTCCTTTTGCAGATGTAGAAATCATATAGTGAATTTTTCCGCTTTCGAGCAAATCCAGCGTATTAGGAGAGCCATCTGAAATTTTACGAATGGTATTCGTTGCGATCATATTGCGGTTCAGATAACTTGCTGTGCCGCTGGTAGCATAAAGTTCAAAGCCCATGCGTGAAAATTTTTCTGCGATGCGAATCATTTCTTTTTTCTCAGAATCACGGACAGAAATCAGAACACCGCCCTCTTTTTTGAGGTCATACCCTGCGGCAACAAGGCCTTTTAATAGAGCATCCTCGAAGCTTCTGCCGATGCCAAGGCATTCGCCTGTAGATTTCATTTCAGGCCCAAGCATAGTATCCACATCCTGAAGCTTTTCGAAGCTGAAGACAGGCACTTTCACAGCTACATAGTTTCCGGCAGGGTGCAGGCCGGTTTCATAGCCTAATTCTTTCAATGTTGCGCCAAACATAATTTTAGTTGCGATATCCACCATAGGAATACCGGTCACTTTGCTGATATAGGGAACTGTTCTGGAAGATCTGGGATTTACCTCGATTACATAGACTTCTCCACGATAGACAACATATTGAATATTGACCAGACCGGAGACATGCAGGGCAAGCGCAAGGCGTTTTGTATATTCAATAATCGTTTCGGTAATGCGTTTTGATAGATTCTGTGCAGGATAGATAGAAATCGAATCACCGGAATGCACCCCGGCACGTTCTATATGTTCCATAATACCGGGAATGAGGAAATCTTTTCCGTCACAAATGGCATCTACTTCGACTTCCGTACCCATCATATATTTATCAATCAAGACAGGGTTTTCGATCATATGAGAAGTGATGATTCCCATATATTCTATAACATCCTGCTCAGAATGCGCAATGATCATATTTTGTCCGCCGAGCACATAAGAAGGGCGGAGCAATACAGGATAGCCGAGTTGATCCGCAGCTTTGACAGCTTCTTTTGTTGTCATGACAGTAAAGCCTTCCGGGCGAGGGATGCCGCATGTTTCCAAAAGTGCATCAAACCGTTCCCGATCTTCGGCCGCATCAATATCATCAGCAGATGTTCCTAAAATAGGGACACCTTTGTCAGCAAGATGACGGGTTAATTTAATTGCAGTCTGACCGCCGAACTGAACCACAACGCCATAAGGTTTTTCTGTTTCGATAATATTATCAACATCCTCAGGGGTAAGGGGATCAAAATATAATCTATCGCCAGTATCAAAATCAGTAGAGACCGTTTCCGGATTATTATTACAAATAATTGCTTCATAGCCTAATTCTTTCAATGTCCAGACGCAGTGAACAGAGCAGTAATCAAATTCAATTCCCTGACCGATCCGGATAGGCCCTGACCCGAAAACAATTACTTTTTTCTTTCCGGAATTGGTTCTTTCTATAAATTGCTCTGCTTCATTTTCTTCATCATAAGTAGAATAAAAATAAGGCGTTTCGGCTTTGAATTCTCCTGCGCAGGTATCTACCATTTTGAAAACAGAATGCTGATGCAGGGGGCATTTCTGACCAGAGATTCTTTCAATGGTCTTATCAAGATAACCATATTGTTTTGCCAGATGATATTTTTCTTCTGTCAGCTGACCATCCGCAAGCCATTCCTCCAGTTCTACGAGATTTTGCAATTTTTCCAAAAACCATTCATCAATCAGGGTGATTTCATGAATTTCCGCAACAGATACGCCTTTTTTCAATGCGGCAAATACTTGAAAAGAGCGTTCATCTTCTACGCCGGATTTCAGCAGATGCATGATTTCTGGAAGCGGCATATCTTCATATTTTTTCATATTCATAGAATCAACGCCCAGTTCTGTAGAGCGGACAGCTTTCATCATAGCTTGTTCAAAGCTTGTGCCAATGGCCATGACTTCGCCTGTTGCTTTCATCTGTGTGCCAAGCGTGCGCTTAGCATAGACAAATTTATCAAATGCCCATTTAGGAAACTTGATCACGACATAATCAAGAGCCGGTTCAAAGCAGGCATATGTTTTTCCTGTGACCTGATTAATAATTTCATCCAGCGTATAACCAACGGCAATTTTAGTTGCTACTTTTGCGATCGGATAGCCTGTTGCTTTGGATGCCAATGCAGAAGATCTTGAAACACGTGGATTCACTTCAATCACTGCATATTCCATGCTTTCCGGATGCAAAGCAAACTGACAGTTACAGCCGCCTTCTACTTTCAGTTCAGAAATAATATTCAGCGATGCCGTGCGCAGCATTTGATATTCTCTGTCTGACAGCGTAACCGCTGGAGCGATGACAATGCTGTCACCTGTGTGAACACCTACAGGATCGAAATTTTCCATAGAACATACTGTGATCACATTCCCTTTTCTATCTCGAATCACTTCAAATTCAATTTCTTTCCAGCCGCTGATGCATTTTTCAATCAAAACTTGTGTAATAGGGGATAATCGAAGCCCATTGGTAGCAATATCCCGAAGCTGATCCTCATCATAGGCAATGCCGCCGCCTGTTCCTCCCAAAGTAAAGGCAGGGCGCACGATGACAGGATAGCTGATTTGTTTGGCAAAGTCAACAGCATCTTCTACAGTTTCAACCACTTTGGACGGAATGCACGGTTCACCGATTTTTTCCATAGTGTCTTTAAATGCCTGCCGATCTTCTGCCTTATGAATCGTCTCAGGATTCGCTCCTAATAATTTTACATGATGGGATTTTAAAAATCCTTCTTCTGCCAGCTGCATAGAAAGCGTCAGGCCTGTTTGTCCTCCCAGCGTGGATAATACACTGTCAGGCTTTTCGATCTCGATTACTCTCTTGACAACATCCAACGTCAGCGGTTCAATATAGATTTTATCCGCCATCGCTTTATCTGTCATAATTGTAGCCGGATTAGAATTAATTAAAACCACTTCAAGCCCTTCCTGCTTCAGTGCCCGGCAGGCCTGTGCCCCGGCATAGTCAAATTCTGCTGCCTGACCGATGATAATAGGCCCTGATCCTATTACAAGTACTTTTTTAATATCTTTTCTTAATGACATAAAAATCAACCTTTCTGCATTGCGGCAATAAATTCATCAAACAGATACGAAGTATCTAAAGGCCCTCCATGCGCTTCCGGATGAAACTGCACTGTAAATGCATTACAATTTGTATATCTTACGCCTTCACAGGTTTTGTCATTGGCATTGATATGCGATACTTCCCCCACTTCCGGAGAAATACTGTCATTGACAACAGCATAGCCATGATTCTGACTAGTGACATATGTCCGGCCTGATCTCAGATCAATCACAGGCTGATTTGCGCCTCTGTGGCCATATCTCAGCTTTTCTGTCTTTGCGCCCTGTGCCAGTGCCATGAGCTGATGTCCCAGACAGATCCCGAATACAGGTAGATTCAGCTTGATGATTTCTTTCAGATGACAGATAATTTCTGTATTTTCCGCCGGATCGCCTGGGCCATTGGACAGCATAATACCGTCAGGATGCAATGCACTGACTTCATCGGCAGTGGTAAAAGCAGGGACAACAATCACTTCACAGCCCCTTTTCATAAGCTCCTGACGGATATTTCTTTTATAGCCAAAATCAAATAATACAACTCTGTATTTTGATTCTTCTGGGGAATACGTCTTTGTATTCGCATTAGTAACAGCCTTAACAGCATCTTTTACTGTATATGCCTGGATCTGTTGCAGAAGCAGATCAAGATGCTGTGCCGGATCTTCGGTTGTAATTGCGCCATTCATGACACCGGATTCCCGGATTGTTCTTGTCAGGCGGCGTGTGTCGATATGATATAAGCCAATAATATGCTGTGCTTTCAGAAAATCATCAATTTGATCTTCACTGCGAAAATTTGACGGTGTATTGCACCATTCCCGGACAATATAGCCGCTGACATAGGATTTTGCAGATTCATAATCTTGAGAATTTATGCCATAGTTTCCGATCAGGGGAAATGTCTGCGTCACGATCTGGCCATAATAGCTGGGATCTGTCAAAGTTTCCTGATAGCCGGTCATGCTGGTGGTAAATACCACTTCACCAATCACTGTTCCTGTATCGCCGAAGCTATTGCCTTTGAAAATCTGGCCATCTGCCAGCACAAGCCATGCTGGAGAGGCGTTTTTGATTAATGCCATATATTGCACCCTTTCTTATGAAACTGCCTGTCCGGATTTCCCGGACGGCAGTTTTTAGAATTACTTAATAGAAATATAATTTCTAATATCTTCTTTCATCCGGATTGCTTCACGCCGTGCGGCCTTTGCGAATTCTTTGGGATCACATTTTTCTTTCTGATAGGCACACATGACAGCCCTGGAAGAATTGACAATACCGCCAAGACCATTTTTATCAAAAGCACCTGCGACACCCTGCGCACCGCCGCCCTGTGCGCCATAGCCCGGCACTAAAAAGAAGATATGCGGCAGGCGGATTCTTAATTCTTTCAGCTGTTCCGGATAAGTTGCTCCTACAACAGCACCAACAGCAGAATATCCATATTCACCTATTGTATCTGCGCCCCATGTTTCACACAGATCACCCATTTTGGCATATAATGGCGCATCTTCCAGCATTTTATCCTGAATTTCTCCGCTGGAGGGATTGGATGTTTTGACAAGAACAAAAATTCCCTTATCTTCTGCCCGACAGGTTTCCAGCAGCGGCTTGATGCCATCTGTTCCAAGATAGCCATTGACTGTGAGCGCATCTGCGCCGAATGGTGTCAGTGTTTCGCCATCAATCGTGACAGATCCCAGATGTGCGGCTGTATAGGCCTGCATTGTTGCGCCAATATCATTCCTTTTGCCGTCTGTGATCACAAACATGCCTTTTGATTTTGCATAGCTGATAGTTTCGGCAAGTGTTCTGACACCCTGCCAGCCATACATTTCATAATAAGCGGCTTGTGGCTTGATTGCCGGGACAATATCATAAATTTCATCAATAATGGCTTTATTAAATGCCAAAAGGACATTTGCTGCTTTTTCCAGCCCTGTACCGGTCTGTTCCTGAATCAGATATTCGGGAATATAATCCAGCTTCGGATCAAGTCCGACCACTGACGGATTCCCTGTTTCTCTGATTTTCTTGATTAATCTATCAAATCCCATAGTTTCCTCTGCTACTCAGATATATATTTACAAATGCGTTTCTATGCATACTGTAAATTTTTCTCCAATAGCTCTCCTTTCGTAATAAAATAAATTTTAGTTATATTTTCACTTCTTGTTTCGGAACGCCTAATCTTTTATTTCATATCTGATCAGGCCATCTGTGATAGTCATGATTACTTTTCCTGTCAGTTCCATATTTCTGAACGCTGTATTGCAAGATTTGCCATGTAGCCGGGCAGGATCAACAATCCATTTTCGATTCAGATCCGCAAGTATCAAATTAGCTGGCTGACCTTCTTGAATTCTGACAGGCGCAAGCCCCAGCAATTCACGAGGGGTTTCAGACATCAGACGAACAATTTGCATCAGACTGCATTTTCCTGTATGATATAAAGCTGTCAATGTTGCGGCAAAAGAAGTTTCCAGCCCTACAATCCCATTAGGCGCATGTTCAAAATCTGATTTTTCTTCCTGTGTATGGGGCGCATGATCTGTGACAATGCAATCAATTGTCCCATCCAGCACAGCCTGCTCAATAGCCTGTCTGTCTTCTTCTTCTCTCAAAGGCGGATTCATGCGATCATTTGCATTTTTAGACCGAAGCTTTTCATGTGTCAGCATAAAATAATGTGGTGCTGTTTCACAGGTAACAGCTACGCCAAGCCGTTTGGCTTCCCGAATAATAGCAACACTGCCTTTTGTGCTGACATGACAAATATGAATTCTGCCTTTGACAGAGCTGGCTAGAATGATTTCTCTGGCAGTAATATAATCTTCTGAAGCCCGATCCATGCCCTTGATTCCTAATTCTTCCGAAATACTGCCTTTATGCATGATACCGCCGTTGATAATCGCCAGATCTTCGCAATGCGAGGCCACAAGCATTTTTTCATCACGGGCTTTTTCCAGCGCAAGGCGCATTAATTCTGCATTTTGAACAGGTTTTCCATCATCAGAAAGACAGGCTGCACCATTGGCTTTGAGTTCTGCGAAATCTGTCAATTCTGTGCCATTCATGCCCTTTGTGATACAAGCCACAGGGCAGACCTGCACACCGGTATTTTTTGCCTTTTCCAGAATATAATGCAAAATTTCGGGCGAATCTACAGGAGGGCTTGTATTTGGCATACAGAGAACACCTGTCACACCGCCAGCCAATGCCGCCCGGCATCCTGTTATAATATCTTCTTTATGTGTCTGACCAGGATCACGGAAATGTACATGCATATCAAACAAGCCCGGCAAAGCGGTTAACCCTGAACCATTGATCACACGTTCCGCACTGATCTGAATATCTGATGCCATCCGGATGATTTCACCGTTATCAATCAAAAGATCTGTTACAGTATCCAGTCTAGTATCCACGGCATGGACGTTCTTAATTAAAATACGCATCAATTCAGCTCCTTTCTGAAATCAATCCATTAAAAACGCTCCTCCATCGGCGACAGAAGGGCGTTTCCTGTTGTTTCATTCTTTGCAATCTGTGCCATTATCTAATTTATTATAGCACATCTGCAAAGATTTGTCTAGTGTTTTTTTGATATTTCTGTTTCAATAGATAGTTCGCATCTTGATAATAGTAAAAATAGCAGGTTGTGCTGACAAATCATTCAGCACGTAAAATTTTTAGTATACATTACATGCGAACTTTTGACAGAAGTCGCCGAAGCTCGTGAATGACAAAATTATGCTTTGGCGTGGATTGAAACAATTCATGATGAAGTCATTTACTGAATTTCCATTTGAAAGCCATTCACTGTGATTTCAGGATCATCCAAAGAAATCATTAAAAATTTTTTGCCATCAATCATGCGTGTAGTGATCTTATCTGTAGCATTTCCACTGATACTGACAGTAACGCCGGAAGAATTTAATATTGTTTTGGTTTCGGCGAGATTAGAAGCCATGAAATAATGATCTTCTGCGGTTTCCCGATATAATTGCTGTGCGGCTTGGGCTTTTTCCAGGCTGACACCAGAATCAAGAAGAAGATCTCTGACCATAATATCACTGATCACCGGGGGTTCTGGTTCGTTGGCAAATGTTTTGGCATAATTCTGAATTTTTTCATTGACAGAAGCAATCACATTCAGATTTAATTCTTCTCCCACTGCCTGATCCAGTACGGCACGGAACGTTTCTTTTTCTTCCTGTGCAGATAATATAAAATGGCAGCCGAGTACAGATTCAATAAAAGAAGTATCTGGCTCTCGGAACTTCCGGGCATAATACATAACATGATTGACATCTGCTGTCCGGCCTGTGAATGTCGGAAACAGAAAGCCATTGATAGGAGAATCTGAAACGATTCTGTCAAATGTCAGCCGCCGGATGATATTATTTTCTGTTTCATCATAGATGAATCCGTCAATTCTTGCTTCTACAGGACAGATTGCGGTGATGAGAAAATGAAATTCCCGGCTGTCATATTTATTTTTATGATCAAGCCTATCTTTTTCAAAAACCGTATAACAGCATTTTGCTGTAAAAATCACATAAGGCATAGAACAGGTCATATTTTTTGTGATATGGGAAATAAATGCTTCTGGATCATCCAGATTTTTTTGAAGCAATGACCAAAAAATATGCTGGCTCTTACCTTCTTCATAAACTTCATTCGGAAATTCATATTCAACCAGACCTTTGCCAAGTGTTCCTTTCAGGATTTTGGTAAATATGGGATACAGGGCACTCATTTCTTCCTCTGGGATTTCTGCAAATCCCCGGATGCTCTGACATTTTCTAGTTTTTTCTGCATCAATAAAGCATGTCAGCACTTTTTGAATGACAAGCAAATCATCATAAGGGATAAAATGCTTTTTCAGCTCAGTCAGATCTTTTTTATTCATCAATAGGCGGCAGGATACCCCGACTTCTTTAGATCGAGGAGGAATGCCGCTCCCTCCT
>DJXD01000094.1 GCA_002449585.1 Ruminococcus sp. UBA7013 | reverse complement strand
TTCTGGTGGATGAATATGACAAGCCACTGCTTGACCTGATTGACAATCCGGAATTACAGGAACATAACAAGGCAGTATTCAAGGGATTTTTCAGTAATCTGAAAAGTTGTGATGACTATATTCGTTTTGTGTTCATCACAGGTGTGACAAAATTTCATAAAGTCAGTATTTTCAGTGACCTGAATCAGCTTAAAGATATTTCACTGAATGAAGATTTTTCTGGAATTTGTGGAATTACTGAACAGGAGCTGCGAAAATATTTTATACCTGAAATTAAGGCGATGTCTGAGAAACGTAAACTTGATGAAAATAAATGCCTGCAAATGTTAAAAAAACAATATGATGGATATCGTTTTCATCAGGATGGTGTGGAAATTTATAATCCATACAGTTTGCTGAATGCTTTTTGTGACAAGGAATTTGGTGCATACTGGTTTGAAACAGGCACTCCGACATTTCTTGTAAAGCAGTTGAAAACAATGGCATTTGAAGTGTCTAAATTCTCAGATGGAACGCTGTATGCAAACGCAAGTATGCTGAAAGATTACAGTGCCGAAAATCCGAATCCGATTCCGCTTTTATACCAGACCGGCTATCTGACAATCAAAGAATATGATTCTGTCAGTCAGGAATACACACTGGCATTTCCAAACAAGGAAGTAGAATATGGCTTTCTTGAAAGCCTGATGACTGAATATATTCCGGACTGCAATGCTGGTTTTGGAACAGATATTTTCACACTTCGCAGATATGTTGAACATGGCGAACTTGAAAATATAAGAAAAGTTCTGACAGCGTTATTTGCGGGCATTTCCTATTCTCCGTCCGGAGCAGTTTTTGAACATTACTTTCAGACGGTCATCTATCTGGTGTTCACACTGCTCGGAAAATTTGCGCTCTGCGAAATGCACACGGCTGAGGGGCGCATTGACTGCAAGGTGGAAACAGCAAAGTTTATTTATTTGTTTGAGTTCAAGCGTGATGAATCTGCTGACAAGGCTTTGCAGCAGATAGAAGACAAAAACTATGCATTTCCGTTTGCGGCAGACCACAGAAAACTTTACAAGATTGGTGTATCATTCAGCTCTGAAAATCGGGAACTGGCTGACTGGAAAGTGAAAGAATAAACTGTTTCATCAGAAAGCACTTGCTCCGGCAGGTGCTTTTTCTTTTATTCATTGATGCCACTCTCATTTGCCCCAGAAAGCCCTCTGTGGGCTTTGACGCTACTACTCTACTTATACCCCTTTGCAAAACCCCCTCTTAAAACGCCTCTCAGGGGATTCTACAGCGATGCTGAAATTATCATCAGTCTGATACCCCTCTCATTTGCATCAGAAAGCCTCTGTGGGCTTTAACGGCATCCAAGCACTTATACCCCTTTGCAGAACCCCCTCTTAAAACGGCTCTCAGAGACTTCTATGGCGATGCTAAAAATTATCATCAGCTTGATGTCCTCTCATTTGCACCAGAATGCTTTCTGTGGGCTTTGATGATACTCAAACACAAACTTATACCCCTTTGCAGAAACCCTCTTAAAACGGCTCTCAGGGGCTTCTATGGAGATGCTAAAATTATCGTCAACCCAATACCCCTCTCATTTGGCTCAGAATGCCCTCTGTGGGCTTCCATGACATTCACTCGTAAAATTTACCCTCCGAAATTTGCAAGCCCGTACAGAGCCTTGTAAGCCCTTTTCTGAGCATCCATGTAAACTGTCTTACAAGGGTGCTGGGAAAAGAGCCTACATTTTTCAGAAGCACTTGACAAAATTTCAGACTTCTGATATACTGTGAATATACTACATATTGTGTTTATAGCTTAATCATCATACCATATTCAGTATTTTAACCTGATTTCATTTTTAACAGTTTTCAAGGCGTTTATCCGCTATTTATCGCATAAAACAGGCACTATCAGTAGATTGGTAAATCATATATATGCTTGGTTTACCATGAGTAGAGAGGTGGAAGTTAAGAACATTCAGATGACAGCAACTGTTCCTGAAGACTTGCAGATTTCGCTTGGTAAACTTGCGATTGATAGTGACCCGACAATAGCGGTTACAGAAGCAAATAAGGCAATGTCTCTTGCTAATAGTAAAGGTGTTCTGTATGCTGCTTCTGTTACTGCAGGTGATGGAAAAGCAGCTGCCCCTGAAAGTTCTTGGGACTGGTCTACTTCTGCGGATATTTCAAAATACTATGAATTTGGTAATTTGATGCCTGCTTCTTCAAGAGATGGTGCAACTATTTTCTATACCGCTGATGCAACTGGTGTTGGTAGAACAGTTAATGCAGTAGCGAAATATTTTGCAGCTAATCAGGGAGTTGATGCGAATAAAGTTGGTGCGGCTACTAAAGCGACTATTGATGATGATACAGCCAAAGCTACTCTTTTTGCTGTTGCTGCAAGAGGAACTGATGGTTCTGCATCAACTGTTTGGAAGACATCTAATGCCTATAGCAAATTAACGAGTTGGAGTGACACCAATGATGACGGTTATTATGTAGATATTCCGATTTGGCTCAGAAGTTCTGCAACAGAGGACATTAATATCTCTGTTAGCGGATATGTTCTTCCCAACTCTACCAAAGAGGGCGGAAGTACAGAGACGGAATTGGAACTTTACAAGTCTGTTCGTGTAGCTATTCTGAATGGTGATACAGCAGGTATTAAGGATAAGAAGACCACTGCTAGTCCAAGTGCGGTTACTGATGGTTCTGTCTGCACAACAAGTAATGTTCTTCCTCTTGTTGATGCATGGGATAAAACTGCTTCTACTTCTAGTGGAACTCCCGCAAAATACACCACTATTGTTGGCATTACTTCCCCATTTACTGCAACTGAAAATAACACAAGTATTTTGGATTCTGGCATCTATGTTGAAAGAAAAAGCTTAACAGGTGATGATGCTAAGAAACTCTATGCGGTAAATGAGCTTAAAACCTATAGCGAAAACGATGCAAAAAAAGATTTAACAGGACACATTGCAAAAGGCGACACTTATGGTGAGTATACTGCTTATACTGCATACAGTGGAGAAGCTATTGCAACTGTAAAGGCTGCTACGTCTGGTGACGGTTATGGCGAAATGAAAAAACTTTGGATTCGTGTATGGCTCGACGGTGAAGATGAGCAATGTTGGAATGACAACGCAGGTCAGGATTGGGCAATCTCTTTGAGATTTAGCAGACTTGAAATTCCTGCTAATTGATAGTTCTTTACTACTCCTAACAACTAACTAAAACTATCCCTCCCCCTCCCCTCAACGCAGAGGAGGGGGAGCGTTTTTAATTTTGCATTTCTCTTGACATTTTGTGTATTGTGTGCTATAATATAAATACAAAAGTAGTTGTTTTGTATGAGATATGAATATTAAGAGGTGATATTATGAGTGAACAGGTATTGAATCAATTCCGCTGTGATAAGGAACTGCGTGAGGACTGTGTAGCAATCTATTCTGCACTCGGCATGGACTTGAACACAGCATTCAGAATGTTTATGGAACGTTCTCGCATGGTCGGAGGTCTGCCGTTTCCAGCTGTACTCCCTGAACCCAAAATGACCAGCTTGGAAGCGCAGGCGGCAATTGATGCCCTCCGTGAAGAAGCAAAAAATCTCCCCGAAATGACCCTTGATGAAATCAATGCTGAAATTGCAGCAGCAAGGGCAGAGAGGAAAAAGCGACAATGAAAATTTATGCGGTTTATGATACGAAAGGAGTTGTGCATGGATGGCACTTGATTATTTAATCAAAGAGGCAGAAGAACTCACAGAAGAGCAGATTGCTTTGCTGGTGAATATCGCAAAATTGCTGAAAAGTCAAAATCAATCTGCAAAGAAAAAAACAGAAAATCCATGGAGTGTATTTGATGAACTGCGTGAAGAGGCAAAAGACCTCCCCGAAATGACTCTTGATGAAATTAACGCTGAAATTGCAGCGGCAAGGGCAGAGAGGAAAAAGCGACAATGAAATATTATGCGGTGATTGATACAAATGTTCTTGTTTCCACCTTGCTCACAAAAAATGAAAATTCTCCTGTTGTGCAGGTGATGCGTGCTGTACAGAGTGGAAAAATCATTCCTTTGTACAGTGGCGAAATTCTAAAAGAATATGACGAAGTTTTGCACCGTCCGAAATTTCACTTTGCTAATGAATCAGTCGGTAAGTTAGTGGAAACAATTCTTAGATATGGGATTACTGTTGAACCATCCCCAACTGGCGAAATTCTGCCTGATATGGATGATATTATATTTTATGAGGTTGTCATGGAAAAGCGAGAGGATGATGCTTACTTGATTACCGGAAACATGAAACACTTTCCCAGACGAAATTATATTGTTACCCCTGCGCAGATGATGGAAATTTTGAATCAATCCTGAATTTTCCCTTCTCCTTAATGCAGAGGAGGGAAATTTTCAACAAAACATTGAATCCCCCGCTTCTTTAAGCGGTGGACATGATCAAATGGCAGTGGGAGCGGAAAGAATTGGTATCTCCCACTGACATGAAGTCAATCCATTTGACATCCTGCTATTGTTATGGTATGCTATAGATAGTTCGCACCTTGATAATAGTAAAAATAGCCGGTTGTGCTGACGAATCATTCAGCATGTAAAATTTTTAATGTTCATGGAATGCGAACTTTTGACAGAAGTCGCCGAAGCTCGTGAATGACAAAATTATGCTTTGGCGTGGATTGAAACAACCATAGCAAGCCTATTTTGAATATTGAAAAACGAAAGGAGTGATTGAATGTTTCCGGCAGTAAATGGATATTATGACGGCTCTAAAATCGTCATGAGCGAGAATGTGACAATGAAAAAGGGACAGCGGGTTATTATTACCATTCTTGATGAAGAGGTCAGAACGGATTTGCCTGCATCAGATGACGAGATTGATGCAATTTCGGAGCGTTTGCTTCATCAGAATCATGAGGCATATGAGGTGCTGGCGAAATGAAAACCATCACCAAAGCACAGGTTCTGCGGATGCATTCACGCATGATTGCCGAAACCGGCGGAACAGATGGTATCCGAGATGAGGGGCTTCTGGAATCCGCACTGGAAACGCCGTTCCAATCTTTTGAAGGAATGGAGGTTTACCCTATAATCTGGCAAAAAGCCGCAAGGCTTGGATACAGTCTTGTGAAAAATCATGCCTTTGTTGATGGAAACAAGCGGATTGGTGCGCATACAATGCTTGTGTTTCTCGCACTAAATGGCATTAAGATTATCTGCACACAGTCCGAAATTGCTGACATGATTTTGCGTGTCGCATCCGGTGAGGCGGATTGCAGTGTACTGGAACAATGGCTGATTGACCATGTAAAGACATGATGATTTGCATTCTATCCCCTCTCCCCTTAACAATAAAAAGCTCGCTCCTTTTGAAAAAGAAACAGGCTGATTTTTATATAAATCTGATATTTCATATTTGCAAGAACGCAAGAGCGCAAAAGCAAGAGCGCAATTTGCTAAATTCAAAAATAATCGAAATCAAGCCATAAAAGTGCCAAGGGCGCAACAGCGCAATAGGGGTACGACAGAAAAATTTCCTTGATTTTTCCCTGACCCTGTGGTATAATAGGAGTAACATTTACATACGGAGCGTGAATCCATGAACGGAAAGGAACAAAAAAAGGCTGCGAAAGAATTCGCAGCCAGATGGAAAGATAAGGGCTATGAAAAAGGCGAGTCCCAGAAATTCTGGATTGACCTGCTTGTCAATGTTTACGGAGTGGAGGACATTGCCGGATTCATCAGCTTTGAAGATAAAGTGCATTTAGACCACACATCATTTATTGATGGCTATATTCCATCAACTCATGTCATGATTGAGCAGAAATCCATTGACAAGGATTTGCGGAAAGCTATCAAGCAGTCGGACGGAACATTATTAAATCCGTTCCAGCAGGCGAAAAGATATGCTTCTGAACTGCCATATTCGCAGAGACCACGCTGGATTATTACCTGTAATTTCGCTGAATTTCTTGTCTACGACATGGAAAAGCCCAACGGCGAACCAGAACAAATTTTATTGAAGGATTTGGAAAAAGAATACTACAGACTGCAATTCCTGACCGATACTGGAAATGCTGACTTTGAAAAAGAGATGCAAATTTCTGTGGATGCCGGAAAAATCACGGAAAAGCTCTACAAAGCCTTACTTTCGCAGTATCAGAACCCTGATTCTCCGGACAGTTTGAAAAGCCTGAATATGCTGTGTGTCCGTCTGGTATTCTGCTTTTATGCAGATAAAGCAAACATTTTCAAGCATAATCAGTTCCGGAATTATCTGCATGACATCCCTGTCAGCAAATGGAACAGGGAACTGAAAGACCTGTTTAGAATCTTTGATACAGATGAAGAGCATCGTGATAAATATGAGGACGACTTGAACGCTTTCCCCTATGTCAACGGCGGACTGTTTGCTGATGAACATATCGAAATTCCCAGATTTACGCAGGAAATCGCTGATATTATCCTCAATGAAGCAAGTGCCTTTGAATGGCAGAATATCTCTCCGACTATTTTCGGAGCGATTTTTGAAAGCACATTAAACCCAGAAACTCGCCGTTCAGGTGGGATGCACTACACCAGCTTATCCAACATTCACAAAGTCATTAACCCGCTGTTTCTGGACGATTTGAAGGCAGAACTTGAAACTATTAAAGCAATCAAAACCGAAAAAATCAGAGTGCAGAAATTGCAGGAATACCGCCAGAAACTTAGTACACTGACATTTTTAGACCCTGCCTGCGGCTCTGGAAATTTCCTGACTGAAACATACATCAATCTGAGAAGATTAGAAAATCAGGCATTGTTTGCAGAATCGGGCGGTCAGGGAATGTTCCATATAGACGGCATGATTCAGGTGTCAATCGGTCAATTTTACGGCATTGAAATCAATGACTTTGCTGTCACGGTTGCGAAAACTGCCCTCTGGATTGC
>DJXD01000122.1 GCA_002449585.1 Ruminococcus sp. UBA7013 | reverse complement strand
TTTGTCAAGAGGGTGGGACGCAATTCATCCCCCACCTACAGAGGTGGGGGATTTCTTGCTAACTTCTGTTGAATTCCCCGCTTCTTTAATCGGTGGGATCGGAAAGAATTGGTATCTCTCACTGACATGAAGTCAATTCACTTGACATCCTGTTATTGTTATGGTATACTATAGATAGTTCGCATCTTGATAATAGTAAAAATAGCCGGTTGTGCTGACGAATCATTCAGCATGTAAAATTTTTAATGTTCATGGAATGCGAACTTTTGACAGAAGTCGCCGAAGCTCGTGAATGACAAAATTATGCTTTGGCGTGGATTGAAACAATCATTTCGCAAAATAACCCTTGATTTTTTTCCAGATTTGTGTTATACTGAATAAGTACTATGATTTTTTTAAGGAGGATTTTTTTTATGAGAGCAGTTATCACAGTAATCGGAAAAGATACTGTTGGGATTCTTCATAAAGTCAGCGGCATCTGCGCCGCTCATCAGGCCAATGTAATCGAAGTGACACAGAGCGTTATGCAAGATATGTTTGCAATGATCATGATGGTGGATATTTCACAGCTGAATTCTGATTTTTCAGCACTTTCTGACAAGCTCGCTGAACTCGGAAAAACAGAAAAACTTGATATTCATTGTATGCATGAAGATATTTTTAATTCTATGCATGAAATATAATCTGAGGTGTCCAAATGCTGAATACATTTAATATTTTAGAAACCATTCGCATGATTCAGGAAGAATGCCTTGATATTCGTACCATCACTATGGGAATTTCCCTGCTGGACTGCATTGATCCTGATATTGATAAAGCTTGTCAGAAAGTTTATGACAAGATTACAGCCAGAGCGGAACACTTAGTCAGCACAGGCGAACAGATTGAAAAAGAATATGGCATTCCGATCGTTAATAAAAGAATCTCTGTAACACCAATCGCCATGCTGGCAGCAGCTTGCCCAGATCAAAACCCGGTCAAATTTGCCAAAGCACTCCAGAAAGCCGCTGATACTTGTGGAGTCAATTTCCTTGGTGGATATTCTGCCTTAGTGCATAAGGGATTCAGTGCCGGGGATCTGGCATTGATCCATTCTATTCCGGAAGCATTGGCTGTGACTTCTAATGTTTGTTCCTCTGTGAATGTTGGCTCTACTAGAAGTGGGATTAATATGGATGCTGTTGCACTGATGGGGAAAATTGTCCGGGAAACAGCAGAAAAAACAGCAGATCAGAACTGCATCGGAGCTGCAAAGCTGGTAGTTTTCTGTAATGCTGTAGAAGATAATCCCTTTATGGCAGGCGCATTTCATGGCATCGGTGAACCGGATTGTGAAATTCATGTGGGTGTTTCAGGGCCTGGCGTTGTACGTGCCGCCATTTCAAAATATCCTGATGCAAGCATCAATGAGCTGGCAGATGTGATTAAGAAAACAGCATTCAAGATCACACGCATGGGACAATTAGTCGGGGCACGTGCTTCCGGAATGTTACAAGTTCCTTTTGGAATTGTAGATCTTTCACTTGCCCCCACGCCGGCGATTGGTGACAGTGTGGCTCATATTCTCGAAGGCATGGGCTTGGAATACTGCGGAACACATGGCACAACTGCCGCATTGGCTTTGCTGAATGATGCTGTTAAAAAAGGCGGTGTTATGGCTTCCTCCAATGTTGGTGGATTATCTGGTGCATTTATCCCTGTTTCCGAAGATGCCGGAATGATTGATGCCGCTCTGAATGGAACACTTTGTCTTGAAAAGCTGGAAGCGATGACAGCAGTATGCTCTGTTGGTTTGGATATGATTGCTGTTCCTGGTGATATTGAAGCTTCTACGATCTCCGGTATTATTGCAGATGAGGCGGCAATTGGTATGGTCAATAATAAGACAACCGCTGTCAGATTGATCCCGGCCATTGGCAAAAGAGAGGGCGATATGCTGGAATTTGGCGGTTTGCTTGGTTCAGGGCCTGTGATGAGTATTAACAGGAGATCCTGTGAAAAATTTATTGCAAGGGGTGGGCATATTCCTGCGCCCATGCATAGCATTAAAAACTAAAATCCATTTCCCTGTTTTTATAAAAACAGGGAATTTTTTTTGCAAAAACACTTGACAAGCATGTATATATATGCTATAATGTATCTAACGTATATATACAATATTAAATTAGAAATGGTGATCACTATCTATGAATATTATTTTTTCCAATCAAAAAGATGAGCCGATTTATGCGCAGATCGTCTCACAGATCAAAGAGCAGATCATAAACGGAACACTGAAAGAAGGCGATGCCCTCCCATCTATGCGAGCATTAGCCAAAGATCTGCATATCAGCCTGATCACGACAAAACGAGCCTATGAAGAATTAGAGCGTGACGGATTTATTGAATCCTATACAGGAAAAGGCAGTTTTGTGAAACGGCAGAATCTTGCATTCATCAAAGAAGAGAATCTCAAAGCGATTGAAGAACTGCTTACACAGGCATGTGAAAAAGCCCATCAATGTGATATTTCTCTGGATGAATTGAAAGAAATGATGGATATTATTTATGGAGGTGCAGAGTAATGCAGGATTATGAAAACGCCATCAGTGTGAATGGCATTACCAAAAAATATGACGGCTTCACACTGGATCAGATCAGTTTTGATCTTGCAAAAGGTAGTATCATGGGCTTTATTGGCCAGAATGGTGCAGGAAAATCCACAACGATCAATACTATTCTGAATATCATCAAACCCGATGCCGGAAATATCAAAATTTTCGGTCTGGATCATCAGAAGGATGAAATCGAGATCAAACAGCATATTTCTGCTGTCTTCGATGAACTCCCCTTTCAAGATGCCCTGAATGCCAATCAGATGAATATCATTCTGAAAGAAATCTTTCATGAATGGAATTCACAGACATATTTTGATTTTCTGGATAGATTCCAGTTACCTAGAAAAAAGAATTTCGGCCAGTTCTCCAAAGGCATGAAAATGAAATTGCAGATCGCCTGTGCATTATCTCACAATGCAGATCTGCTCATTATGGATGAAGCAACCACTGGTCTTGACCCGGTTGTCAGAAATGAAATTCTTGATATTTTTCTTGAATATCTACAGGATGAAAATCATTCAATTCTGATGTCTTCCCATATCACGACTGATCTTGAAAAAATCGCTGACAGTGTGACATTTATCGACAAAGGAAAAATTCTCCTGACTGGCTATAAAGATGATATTCTGCAAACACATGGGCTCATGAAAGTCGGCAGATCTGATTTTGATCAGATCGCTAAAACAGATTTCATCAGCGCACGGCTCTCAGAATATAATGCCGAAATGTTAGTATCTGACAGACAGGAAGCAAAGAAAAAATATTCCGGCGCAGTGATTGATTCCACAAGTTTAGAGGAAATCATGTTATTCTATGTCAACAGAATCAAAAAGGAGTGGCATTGATATGAAAGGCTTGCTTTATCGTGAATTATATCTGAAAAAGAAATCTTTTCTGATTTCAGGTACATCCATGATCATTTTTATGATATTTGAAATTCTTATCAGCCTTAGCTTTGAATATGGCAATCTGGCACGTGTTCCCGAAACAGATAAATATGATATACGCCTGATTATCTATTTTTATGGCAATGTCCTGAATGGATTGATGCTAACTGCAACATTTGCTTCTGATCATAATGTATTGCCGTCAGATTTCCAGTCAAAATGGCAATTATATAGCTATACCCTCCCCATTACGGAAAAACAATATGTCGGCGTGAAAATGGGCTTACAGATTGCAGGGGGCATGATTAGCATGATCCTTTCTATGCTGAGCTATGCCCTGCTGAAACTGCTGATTCTGAATCATATGGAAATCGCCCCGCAGGATGCCTTTCTCATAAAAGCTACTTTTTATACAACATTGCTCATCTGCCCGATATCAACAATGATAGAATGCATTCAGATGCCCCTGATTTATAGATTTAAAAATAAAAATATTGCCAGTGTCATCATTATGATAATTTCCATGCTTTTTAGTTTTTCTCTTACGGGTATCTTTTCCAAAATGGCAAAAGATTATGCGGCGACACACTCCGGAAATGTAGACGATGGTTTTTATGAATCTCTCAAACAACAAAGCGCAAATTTCCTGAATCACTGGGTATGGATGCTACTGCTTGGGGTGATTGTGATGATCATCTGTAGTTATTTCGCATGCGTTTCAATTCTGAAAAGGAGGCCGTATTGATATGTATGGATTACTCTATAAAGATTTTATTGTCCATAAGAAAATGCTGATCCCTATGTTCTGTGCGGCAATCTTCATGCAGATATTACAGTTTTCCACTTTGCTTGGTGATCCTGAAGAAGAAGCCATAGAAGCCGTTAGCAGAATGATGAATTTTATGAGTACAAGCCTTGGCTTCTTAATGATTGGCAATTTGCAGAATCATATTTATGAAAATGATGAAAAAAAGAAATTTGCATATTATATAACAGCATCAGAAACAGGCATCAAATCGCATGTGCAGGAAAAATATCTGTTTACTTATCTGATTTCTACTATAGGAGTGATTGCGTTTTCACTGATGAATGCACTTGCGATAGATTTCGGCGGAAATGCGGAAAGTTCTGTCATCATCTGCCTGATTCTGTTCTATGTGCAAATTTTCCTGAGATCAATTGAAATACCATTCATCATGGCATTCAGTTCTAAAAAGGGAAACGATGTGAAAGCTGTGATGATTCTGATTTTGATGATGGCCGGAATGATTTATCTGTTATTTGGGGATCTGAGTATTTTCGGCGATTCGATGGACAATTTCTGGGAAAGATTATTTGATTTTCTGGATTCTGAAAAAAGTCCGGAAGTGCGGCTATTAATGGCACTTTCCGGCGTGGGATCACTGCTATGTTATTATATTTCCTATCGGATTTCCTGTAAAGTCTATCTGAAAGGGGTGGACAGCTATGCAAAATGAAAAAAGTCTGACCATCCGGAGAATTATCATTTATCTGATTCTGACATTTGCACCGGCCTATTTTTTTGAGATCGTTACCGTGGATAAAGATGCAGAATCTTATATCACCTCAGCATTTGGCGGAAATACATTGATGTTATATCCTGCATTAGCGAATGTATTGACAAGGCTCATCACGAAACAGGGATTTCAGAATAATCTATTAAAATTCAATCTAAAAGGGCATATCAAATATTATGGGATCGGCATTTTATTTCCGGTGATCAATGGACTGCTGGCTGGGACGATCTTTTCAGCAATCTATATAGATCATTTTGATCTTGCGGCCAATATTGAAAATCTTGATGGAATCATCAGCATTATTGCCAATATCATCATGATTATTCTGACAGTTGTTTTTGAATTATTCATGGGATTTGGGGAAGAATTTGGCTGGCGGGCGTATCTCACGCCGGAGCTTGAGAAATTACTTCCTTCTCCTGTGGCGATTGCTATAACAGGAATTATCTGGGGTTTATGGCATGCGCCATTGATCACATTGGGATATGATTGGGGAACAGATTATCCATTTTTCCCCTATCTGGGCATTATCGCTATGTGTATTTCCTGCATTTTCCTGAGTATGATACTTACTTATATTACCAAAAAAACAAATTCCGTCTGGCCTGCCGCAATCTGTCATACTATAATTGATGCTGGAATGATGTTCATGTCTGTGCTGATGGTTGGCTATCAGAATGAAGATATTTTCACAGAGCATACTTTCACATATGCATTGCTTGGCATGTTGATTTGTCCTCTGATCATCAGCATTCCTATGATGATCTCTATGTTTAGAAAACAAGAATCAGCTGTCTGATTTCATGTCATCAAGAGAATTCAAAATCCAGTAATCACAATCCGGATAGCCTTCTGCAACGGTATGTTCTCTATACAGTTCTTTGCCGAAGTTTGTCCGGATTGCTTCATAATCTGATCCGCAGAAGACAGGCATTAAATTTTGATAGCCATGTGTTCGGGCGAAATCAGCAATCGGGCATCCGATCAGATGCATACTGACACCCTTTTTATCAAAGGTTAGCAAGAAAA
>DJXD01000060.1 GCA_002449585.1 Ruminococcus sp. UBA7013 | reverse complement strand
AAGGGATGGAATGGGATTAGATCCCAGAAGTGGCGGAATGGGATCAGATTCCGGAGGTGGCGGAATTGGATTAGATCCGAGGGGTGGCGGAAGTGCATCAACTTCCGGAGATGGTGGAACGGGATCAGGGTCAGAAGCAGGCGTTGGAATCGGATTGATTTCTTCCTGATGAAAATCAGATGATTCTGATTTTTCATCATTATCTTCTGTGATTTCGATTTCATCCAGCTGTTTCCGTCCATCATCAAACAGAATAAAACGATAATTCGGGTGTTTTTTATGGATTTCGGAAACAAGGAGTTTCAAAAGATTGGTTTTTCCAAATTTCTTTTTGCCATAGATCGCAATGGAATGTATTTCTTTGAGATGAATCGAAACGGGAAAATGATGATAGTAATCAAGACCAACAGTAATAATATCATGGGATTCTTCAGGAAGCGGACAGCCGATATAATCCACAAGATTTTCCTGTGTTAATTCCTGATCAAAGCCGCAGAGTTTTTCTGCTTTTAGTGATTCATCCTGATGTGTATGCAGAAATTCTGGCAGATCTTTTTTTTCATTGCCGAACGGTAGAAAGCATTGAAATTCCCTGACTTTTCCGGCGACATTGGCAACACCTCGGCCGGGTTTTTTCATAGGTTTCATGATACGAAAGCCAAACACTTCCATATATTTATCTGGGGAAAGATCAAAGGCAATTTTCTGGCCAAAATTTGTAAGATAGCGGCTCAATCCATTGGCCGTATCTGTTGCGGAAAAGATCACGGTCAAGCCTTTTGATAATCCATCCCGGCATAGTTTCAGCAATGTTTCCTGATAGGATTCATAGCGTTCGTCAGTAAGAAAAGAGTTGACATTATCTATAATTAATATCAAATGCATAGGTTTAATTTCTGCATCAGAGAAATAAACTTCTGTGAATTGACTAGATTTCAAAATTTTGCTATTTTTTTCAATTTTGCTTTCGAGTGTTTTGAAGATCCGCCGGATATTTTCCTCATTTGCACTATTAAAGCAGGCAGCCATCATGTTCATATCTGCGTAATCGCCGAGATTTCCGCCGAAATCGGCAACATAGATTTCACAGGGGCGGACGGCTGTTTCATGCAGTCTGACGAGCAGCGTTTTTAAGAATGTTGTTTTGCCGCTCATATGATTGCCGAAAATGATGACATTATCTTTCAGGAGATTGATTGTCAGCAAAGGCTGGGTTTGCTGATCCAGATCATCATAAATGCCCATAGCGAGCGCATTATTCATGCATATCCGCCTCCTTCATAAATTGATATGCTCCGTCATGGAATTCATAGATTTTGCCATCTTTCAGATACATCTGATCTGGAAGCGGTTTTTGAAAGACAATATGCGGCTGAATGTAGCGGCTGATGTTTTCTTTATAATGTGTTTTGATTGCGCCCACGACAGCATTTAATTGTGTTTCAAGCAAACCAGCTGCATCGAGTTCTTTTTTTCGCTGGCGGAGTTCCTGATTATCTTTTTCAGAGCGATAGAAAATCGTATATGCGCCGCTTTTGCTGGCTTCTACAAATTCAACAGGTGCTTCGAGATTTTCCTCCACATCTGCGCCGGAATAGGCAGACTGGAAGTATTCAAATTTAGAACCTGTACCGACAAGCAGGTAAGCTCTGCCATTACCGGGCATAGTAGGGCTTGCGGCCAGATCATTACCAATCATTTCTTTAGAAGCTTGTCGGGTGGCTACTTTCAGGCAAAGGCGAGATTTAGAATTAACACGGATATCATCTGTAATTGCGCCTTCAATATTTTGGGAGATCAAGATGATATGAAAGCCCAAGCTTCTGCCGACACGGGCAATGGTTGTGATTTCGCCGATGAAATCAATATCATCATTTTCTGTAGAAAAGCGTTTCAGTTCTGTAAATTCATCTACGACAAGAATGAGATGAGAGAGCGGTTCTTTTTGGGCTTGATTGCGGATTTCCTGTTCTTCTTGAGGGGTAAGCTCTGTTTTTTCTTTTTTAAGCTGTTGTTTCAGGGCATTGATATGAGAATCAATATCACGGCAGGCTTTAATATAGCCGGTAATGCTGTCAACATGCATAGAATTGAATAAAATTTTTCGTCTGCGGATTTCAGAGCTAAGAGCATCTAAGAAGCGTTTGAGCATATAAACTGCGCCTGTTCCGTTTTCATCGCCATCAACATCAGTAACCGAGCCGACAACATGGGGAAGCGTGCCGATTCTTTTGATAAAGCCGCCGCCTTTCATATCCACAAGCATCAGATTGATTTCATCGGGACGATAGCAAAGGCAAAGGCCGAGAAGATAAGAAATCACAGTTTCAGACTTACCTGAACCAGTTGTTCCAGCGATTAGCATATGAGGGCCGTCATATTTTTCATGAAGATCGAGGGTAGTCACACCGCTGTCAGAGAATCCGATGGGAACGCTTAGGGATTCTGTAATATCATAGGGACGTTTGCCGTCTTCATTATCCCAGAAAGAGGCGATATTGATATGATCTTTCTGGAGGTGATATAAATCAAACAAGCTGACATTAGAGGGCACTTTACCATTCTGAGAGATTTGTGAGTAGCAAAGAGCGGAGAGGATTTTATAAGAATCATAAAGATCTTGTCCCCATTTTTTAGGTTCTATAATATGAAAACGGAATTCTTTTTCTTCGCTGGCATTTTCACGGGGGATCAGTTTGGCAGGCCTGTCATTCATTTTGGAGATGATGTAATTGCAATATTTGGGGAGATGTTCTGTATACTGTTTTGGAAAAATGAATGTGACACCGGTTGTATTTACAAAAGGCTGATCTTCTTCCGGCACTTGGGGCAGATATTGGGCAAGCGCATGTTCTTTGATGCCATATTCTTCATAAAGAATCATGATAATATGAGGGAGACTGCGGGAATTACTTTCATTTCGTTCTGCCATGATATTGAGCATAATGCCAAATACAGCATTTGCGCTTTCAGAATCAAATACAAACTGAGCTCTGTTGGACAGAAAGCCATGGAAATGGGGCAGAAATTTATAATTTTTGACATAAGATTCTTGTTTATCCCAATTTTTAGAAGGTGGAAACAGGATGATGAATTGCAGATCTTCTGGAGCATGATGAAAACAAAGATCAAAAATAATTCGCTCTGTGAGATAGAATAAGAAATTTTGATCAGGCGCAACAATTCCGAGCGCACCACAATTTTTGAGCGAAAACAGAAGCGGCGCATTTTCCATATATTGATAAGTTTTTGCAATATATCCAGGAAGATTGCTCAGATAAAAATGCTTGTCATCTATCTGCAAATAATTATCATCGCCAGGGAGTAAAATGGTAACTTGATCATCTTCCAGCAAAAAATTTGCAGGGGAAAATACAGCATCTTTTTCTCCGCCCTTGATTTCAAACATGTTTTTGACTTGATTGGAATTTCCAAGCCGGACAGTCAGAAAATCTCTGTCTGCACAGGAACGGCTGAAAATATCTTTGCAGATGCTTTTGATATTTTGTGTCAGATTTTCATCATTCAGCCGCTGATTGACATCAGGATATAATCCATTTAATTTTGAAACATCTTCATTTTTCCGAATCTTGATATTTGCAATTACTTTGTTAATATAAGCTTCATATTGTTCACGCCATGTTTTCAATCGGGTTTTATACTGTTTTTTCTGTCTGAAATAAGTAAGAATAGAGGTAAACAGAGTAATCACAGACATGGAAACGCTGAGAATGATCATAGACGTACCAGAGCCATTATTCATGATCACACCACGAACAAGAATCATTGTACCCACCATCATGAGAGTTGGCAGAATAGTGAAAAATAAATTCTGTTCCTGTTCCTGTGGCATCTCTGAGGGGGGAATGATTTCTACAGGGGTATCGTCAAATTTATCCAGCTGACGGCTGCTGATGTTATATTCTGGGAAAATTTTTTCTTTCTGATATTCAGAATTAAATGCTGGAATGATAGAAGATGATGTAGTTAATTCAGCAGAGGCATAATTTCCACCTGTATCAAAAACGATTCTAGTAGAGGAAATAAAGCCGATTTCTTCAATAGATTTCTGTAAATCATCCGTTGTGAGAGAAACCTGTATGATTCCGTTTTTTTCAATTGTCCTGACCTTCACAGCCTGATTGTAGGAAGTGAGGGTCATACATCGAAAACGATTGCCATCCATCTGTGTCATACATTGTTTGAAGATTTCATTGCAATAATGATAGATGGGATCAGTATCTTTTTTTTCCAGTCCATAACGAATGCCATCAAGAAGCTGTTTCAGTGTGGTATCTCTTAAAACGATCAGTTCAATATGTTTAGATACTTTTTTCTGATTTGATATATCTCCGACAATACTAGTAAACTGTACACCGATCATAAGCTTATTGCTTTCCAAACAATCACCTGTTTCTATGATTTAGATTTTTTGACAACTCTTTCTTCTATGCTATATTTATGAATTGCAACTGTGGTATAATTGCCGATGAGAATCTCATCCCCTTCTTTGAGTACAGAAGATTGATTAGGGGAAAGTGTCTGCTGTCTCTGATCATGGACAATATCAAAAACAGCTCCTTTTGCAATATTGCGAATCATCAGATTTTTTTGATGCTCGTCATAAAACAAAGAAAAAGCATTTCTGCCGATACTGTTTAGATCTTGCTGAGTGGCATTTTCACAAATAGCAAAATCATTTTCCGGCAAAGGCTGATTAGAATCATCCAGCGGTTTCCGCATTCGTCCAACACGGAACTCTTTATCTGTCCGAAATTCCCAATATTGCAGGCCAACTTGTTCTTGATCCTGGGTATCAGCTTTCTGCACTTCTGACTCGATCATGCAGAATAGATAAGTATTTTTCTTTTTGAGATAGAAAATCAAGAAAACTGTGCCGCCGGCAGCTGCCAGGACAAGGATAATAATCAGGATGATTGTCGCAGAATTGGGAGAAGGTTCAGGCTCAGGCGGAGCTTCTGTTTCAGGTTCTGTTTCCGGCTCTGTCTCTGGTTCTGTTGGGGGTTCTGTCTCCGGTTCTGTTTCTGGCTCTGTAGTAGGTTCTTCAATTTCTGCCTGTGGAAACAGCAGAGAGCCAATATTAATATTAATATCCCCATTCTTGACAGTGACACCTTTTAATTCTCCTGTGGTAACAGCATTATTCAGCTTAGTATTTAACATTGAAATTGTGCCGGGCTTCAGGGAAGAGAAATCATCTTTTTTGTCTTTATATAGCATATATGTATTAGAGCCAAGACTTGCAAGCGAAGTTAAATTTGCATCTTGTTTATCATCTTTTCCATTTACTTGTACAACATCAATGTGATAACGGCTGTTTCCGCTGATTTCACTGCGGAGAAAATCAAATGTAGTTGTTCCGACCGTATCCGCACCGTCAGTGATCAGAATGGTTCTGTAATAGGCATCTTTTGTAGTGTCAATTGCATTAATGGTTGACATGACGGCATCATAAACCAGACTTGCGCCGCCTTTGTAATCAATTGTAGAAATACAATTTGCCACAGCTTCACTGTTTCTGATATAGCCGCCTGTGAGAAAATCCGTTTTTTCATCAAATTTTGCAATCTGGACGCTTTCAGAAGAAGACATTTTTTTTGTATAGCTGATGATAGCATCTTTCAGGCTTCCACGGAGGGAAGAGGGCATAGAAGTAGAATTATCAATCAGAAATGTTGTGCGGATTTCGACACCTGTATTTTTGACTTCCGGGGTAAATGTTTCATTGGCAATCACAACGGATGCATCGCCATCAATATGTTCTGAAAAAAACAGTTTCATGTTTCTGCCATCTTCTGTGAAATAAACTTGTAAAGGCTGAGTATCATTCTCAGCCTTTACATTCCACTGGATTTGAGAGAACATGATGCTTACTGACATCAGAACAGAAATCCAAAATTTTTTCATGATATTATCCAGCTTTCTTAGATGACCATTCTGCAATATCAGCAGAGAGTGCAGAAAGAATATCCTGTGAATCCAGAGTAACAGCCTTGACTTCCGGCATGGGAATTTCCGGACGGGATTCCGGACGAGACTGTATCACAAATGCCGGAGGCGGATTGACCGAAACAGCAAGATTCCATTCTGGAATATCTGGTTTCTCAATGGTAACGGGCAAAGGCATTTTGCATTCTGCTGACAAATCGGAAACGGTTTTGAATTTTACCGGCAGAACGATAGGTTTTCCCACTGGCTTCACTTCCAGAGATGAAAATGCTGTGATTTCAGGAGAAGATGTAATTTCTGGTAACACAGGCATCTCAGGAACAGGAATAGCAGAAAATTCTTTGACCGTGAATTTTTCAGGATGATAGTTCTGTAATGGTTTTTTGTCTGACAGATGAATTTCCGGGAACTGATGCAGAACCGGTTTTATTGTAATATTTTCCGGCTGATTCTCAAAAGATGCCACTTCTATCGTTTGCTGTTTGACAGGTGCAATTGTTGCTTTTGGAACTACCGGGATCACAAAACTGGGGATCGGATCTGCACAAGGTACAGAAGTATCATCGATTTTGCAGACAGGCGGATTTTTAACTTTCAGTGCATGAGGATTTTGAACCTGTGACGGATCTGGAAGCATAATATTGGCTATTTTCTGATATGTCACAGCATCCAGCTTTTTCAGTTCAGGAAGTTCCGGAGCTGACCATTCAGGAATTTTGACTATGGAGACATGCTGTTCAAATCCCTGAACTTTGCATTCTGGTTTCTCATATGTACTGATTGGCTTATATTCAGGCACTTGATTCAGCGTAACAGCCACATCTTTTGGCGGTGGGAGCTGAACAGCAGGCAGAGCCTGAAATTCCTGTTCTGTAATATGACACTGCATATTCTGATTCGTCATTCTGGAAAAACTGCCTTTCAGATTTGCCAGGACTTCGGTCATTTCATATTCAAATAACTCTTTATTGCGGTCGATATCAGAAAGCAGCGGCTGATTTTTTTCATGTGTTTGTTCCATGATTTCGCCTTTCATGATTAACATGCATCGGAATATGCAGGAGGCCGCTTAAGAAAGCGGAATATTGTCTGCAATCTGCTGATCTGCGCTTTCCATCTGGTCAGCATTTGCCTTCAGAACTTCTGAAAGGCTGTCAAGGATCTGGCCAACCTGTGTATCCATATAATCTTTAATAGGGCCAGAGATATAAGCATTCATTTTTTCCTTGCTTGCGCCTTCCCAGCTGGTAGTAGCATTCATGAAATCCTCTTCGAATTTTGCTGCTGCTGCCTTATAACGTGCCTTAATATCCTGAATCTTCTCGGCACTTTGTCTCATTTCTTCATATTTAAAAGTAATATCAGCCATGGTTTTTTCTCCTTTTTAATCAATCATTGCGGATGGAATTATACGCCCCGGTTGCTGTTGCCAAGCTGTGTATCTACAGTATTGAGCAGCTGTTCCTGGATGCTGTCAAGGATGGATTTGAGATTTGCGGTCATAGATGTACCCGGATCGGTCAGATTTTCCGTCAGTGCGGGCTTTACTTTCGTATCGAAGAAAGATTTGTAGCCGTCAGAAGCATCGCCGATGAAGTTAGAAGATGTCAGAGAATTGATCTCACTTTCCAGCTCACCATAGAGGCTGGTTGCGGTCTGAACATATGCATCTACCGCATCTTTTGCCTGTGTGACAATCGCACCGCTTAAAATAGTAGCCATAAAAATATACCTGCTTTCTTAAATTTTTCCTCCGCATCAAACGGAGATGATGAAAATAAACGGATGATTTTGATTTCCTTTGTTTTTAAGATTCAAAGCTTTGAATCGTTCCATTCAGCTGTTCATATTCTGAAAACACGGATTCATATGCAGTATTCGCCTGACCAAGCGTTTCAGAAATATGATCAATCACTGCTTTCTGCCGGTCAAGCGGCTCAAGCAGATTTCCCTGACAAGATTGAATAAATTTTCTTCCAGCAGGGGTATCAAACCCCTTTTGCAATGTGGAAAGCATTTCTTCAATTTCCTTTCGCAGATCCTGCACCTGAATGCTTAGATCTCCAAATTTGGTAATTGCCTGCTGGAAAGCTTCCTGATCAAGAAGAATATCTTTCTCTTTGGATGATGACAGCAAACTCATGACGGCTGTACCTCACTTTCTGCTGATTTTCTGCATTCTGCAATATACTGCAATGCTTCCTGCTTATCCTGGGCATTGAGCAGACCTGCCATTTCTTCCGCTTTTGCAAATTTTCCGCTTTCAGCATACAGCCGTGATCTGTAACGGATTGCCGGATACCGGTTTTCTCCACGCATCATTCTGTTTCTGAAATAAGAAAGTGCCTTTGCCTTGCATTCTTCCGCCTGTTCCGGAGTGAATTTTTCCGGCAGATGCCCGGCAGAAACGGCTTCCTGATACCAGGCGAAATCTGCATATTCAGAATTCTGACTATGTTTCAGATGAGTGGCAAGAGTTGCGCACTCTGCATAAGCCTGCCCTGCTGCATAACATGATAAAAGCAGATAATGCAGACGATCATAAAATGCAGGATCTTTTTTCGGCGCAGATGCCGGAATTCCCGGATTTTCAAGATGATTCTGCAAATCTGTATTTAATGCATCAAATGCACCTTCGGGGAAAATTCTGATTTCGTTGCCTTCTGCATCATAATGCAATTCGCCAAGGGAATCCGGCAATTCCTGAGAGTTGATTTTAGATTCCATTAGCTGCATATCTTGTTCCAGCATAGTTTCTGCTTCTTCCTGTGTAAGGGGCTTATGTGCAGGTACAGGAGAAATAGCAGGGGCAGAATCAGAAAGCAAAGGCAATGCAGCACGGAGAGCTTCTTGATAACGCTGCATTTTCAGGCAGATTTCTGCATATTGAAGCGTGAGCTCCTGCCTGTCTGCTTCCGGATACTGGAACAAAGTCCGGATCAGATCATATGCTTGCTGATAATAATGTTCACGGTTCTGGGGATAATCATCCGCCGCCGCAAGATACAGATTAATTTTTTCTGTCTCGATTTCGAAATAATTAGAAGCTTTTTTTTCAGCATAAGCTGTGGCCTCTTCCAGCACACGGAATGCTGTCTGATAGTCTTTCTGAATCACAAGAAGATTGAAATAAACCATATAATTTCGGAATTCAGAAGGAGACATTGCCACCAGTTGCGCCGCATATTTTGCCGCATTTTTGTAATCTTCTAACATCATGTATAATTTGATTTTTTCAGAGATCACATCCGGATGAAGTGCGGCAAGCTTTGTTTTCTCTGTATTTTCATATTTCTGAAAATTAAGAAGTGCAGCTTTGAAATCCTGGCAGATACTGCAAACAAGTGCAGTCTGATAATATAGATTAGGCGTAATTTCCTCGCTACAGCCTTTGATTTCTGCCTCTGCATAATATTGCATGGCCTGACTGAAATCATTTTTCAGAAAACAGAGATTTCCCAGCTGAAACAGATGATCTCCGTTTGCAGGTTCAAGCTCTGCGGCTTTTTGGAAATATTCCTGAGATTCTTCTAATTTATCCATAGGAATGCAGATTGCCCCGGCTTTGGTGAGAGCCGAAATATCATCAGGATTTTCATCCAGAGCTTTCCTGATCCATTCCAATGCCAGTGGATAATTTTCCAGTGCACGGGCAGTTTCAGCATTTGCAACTGCATTTGCATATACTTCCTGATTCATGCGGCTCACCTCAGGATTTCTTTACAATTTTTCCGTCTTTCACTTCGAGTTCACCGAGCTGACTGAGAAATTTTTCCTGAAATTCCAGCTCTTCTGTATCCTGAAAGCCGAGAAAGAACACTTTTTCAATAGAATCTCTGTTAAAGAAAAACATAGATTTGGGATCTACAATTCCTTCAGGATAGAGACAGGCAGAATAATCATAAATATCCGTTGAGCCGGCTCTGGTCTGAATTCTTCCGCAGATCATGACACGTTTTTCTCCGCCTTTTAGGAGAACAACAGAGCCGACCGGGAGCAAATCTTTATACATAGATGAAATACCTCCGATTTATCATTTTTTAAAATAAGCTTTGAAATGAATGCCACGCATCTCTTGCTAGATCCAAGCCCTGATTTGCAACATTTTTGACATTATTGGCAACTTGTTTGACATCTTCCGCTATTTCATTGACTTTTTCAGGAACACCGTTCCAGTCAATAGAAAGATCAAGACCAGCACCAGCACCGAGAGCAATTGCGCCGTTTACGCCAATACCACGATTGGTGACGTAACCACCAACATCAACGCCAGCACTTCCAATAGAACCGGAAACAGATGCCCTGACTTTTAGGCCAAGAACATTAATTTCATGATGTACTTCACCATTAGCAATATTAGCTGCTGCTTTGACATGAGCAGAAATACCATAACTTCCATCTTTTTGTTGCCCAATTCCTAAGCCAGCTCCTGCACCTGCATCCAAAAGATCACCAGATGCTCCGGTTTTTGTGCCTAAATATTTTGTATCAATACCACCATCAATTTCGCCTTTGATTGCACTGACATTAGCCTCAATATTTCCATAAATGCCTTTTCCTACGCCATACTCTGCAATTGCATCACCATTGATGGCAGAAATGCCGAAATTGCCTGAAGCCCAGCCAACACTGCCCTCTCCGGAAACCTGTCCAACATGTCCCTCAATAGAACGGCCATCGCTGTATTTATGGGAATCACTTTTTTCTTGTGAAACGGAATAACCCAATGCATCAGCCGAGAATTTGCCTTTAGATTCCAGACCGAAAATTGTGCCTTCTTTGGTTTTATCTCCTGTGCTAAATTTAGAATAAGAGCGGTTGATGGGATTTTCTCCAGAAGTTGCCGCTGCTGCACCTCCAGCTGTTCCGGTAAGTGCCAGATTTTCCAAGCCATTTGCGGCGACCACACCGCCAAAAAACATGAAAGGAGTAAGATGGAACGGATCAGGCAGAATATGGGGAAGAATGAAATTAGGTTGTTTCTGGTCACGATCGCCACGCAGAAGCTTTAAAATCTTTTCAGCCAGCTCCCGGATCTTCATGATGATGCTGGGACGTGCCCAAGGATTGACTTTATAGAATTCCTCCTGATTCTGCTCAACCATCTGAGCAACTTCACGATCTGTATTTAATGTATTTTCAAGAAATTGATCATATGCTTTCTGCGTCTGTTTGAGATTTTCAAGACGCTGTTCTTCATTCTGAATTCTTGTTTCCACCAGACCAAGCGCATCCTGCAAAATGCCGACACCGCCGTTCATCTGATGAACATCATTTTTTATGGCTGTGAAACTATCCAGAACAGAAGTTGTATGTTTGAGAAGTGAAGCCAGATCTGCACTGAATTGTGACTGCCCTGTCATAATTGAAATTCGCATAAAGCACCTCTTTTAATTTATGGCTTACATGAAACGCCGACAATGTTCCATTGTATATGCACTGCTAAGCATGACATTCCTCAGCTCAGCCTGATGTACAGCACAGGATTGAATCTGACTGGTCAGTTCATCAATTGCAGCAAATGCCTGTTGAATTCGCTGTTCCAGCTCCTGCAAAGCATTTTCAAGACGGATTTTTTCTGATTTGAATAATTGCAGAGCCTGCCCAGAAGAAGCATCTTCTTCTACAGATTTGCAGTGAAAAACAGTACTGAGATCGGGAGCGGGAATATCCTGGCATTGAATTTCCTGTTTATAGCTGGCATCTGCCTGAGAAGAAGCAGAATTTGCACCAGTAACCGTATCCGGGACTTCATTCTCCATTTTATTGATAATCGCTGTCAGATCAGCAATTCTCTGTTCAAAATTGAGCTTACTGCTCTGGCAGGCAGAGACTGCTGAAAGATTGCGATTTCTTTCTGCTGTGTAACTATCCTGCGCCTGCTGATAATGACGTTTTTCAGCGGCTGCATTCAGATACTTACTTTTTGAGGAATAATATCCTTCACTTGCTTTTTTCTGATCCACAGCTGACTCTCCTTTCGTAATATCTTTTTTTTATTTTAACACAGAATTTATGAAAAAGCAATGTCTTGTTCAACAAAATTAAAAAAACGTTGTTTTACACAAAACAGGGCTTTTAGCTTTGTGAAAACTGCCAAAATCATCCTGCAATCTGAACATTGGTCAGTTCCTGTCTGCATTGATTGATATATTGCAGAAGGGGAAGTTTTTGAGCGTCAGGCATAAGAGCGGCCATTCCCTCAGCTTCTTCAAAGCGGCCTAATTCTGCATACATACGAGCACGGAAGACAACAGCAAAATGGCTATCAGCTTTCTGGATCATTCTGTTTCTGAAAAATTGGATAGTATCAGCATATTTTTGTTCTGCCTGTTGTCTGGTGAAAATGCGATCTGCATCGGCAAGCTGTTTCATAGAAAAAGCGGCGGCATACCGGCCAAAGTAGGCATAATAGATATTATTACTATAGGCAGTTTGTTCGGCAAGAATGGCGGCATGTTCATAATCTTCTTTTTCAAGATAGCAGGAAAGCAGGGTGAAATAAATACGATCAAGCGTTTCTTTCTCCACAAGAACGGCTTCCGGATGGGGTGCAGATGGATTTGCAGGAGCAGAAACTTCTGATTTATTTTTAAATACGCCTTCGGGATAAATACGGAATGGGCGGCCATTTTCATCATAATGGATTTCAGCAGCAGCTCCCATTTCGTCACTGATCTGACTGCTGATCAGAAGATCATTTTGCAGCATTGCATCAATTTCGGCATCATCGGGAACACTCATATTTCCGGAAACAGATTTTTGCGGGGCAGGTTTGGCAAGCATTTTTGCCCCAACAGAAATAGCCTGATCATAATTTTGCATTTTCATGCAGAGTTCCATCAGTAAGATACCAGTATCTTTTTGTTTTTCGGGTGGAGCATTCTGGAAAAGATAATCAAGAACAGTGTAGGCTTGTCTGTAATATGCTTCTGCCTGATCGGGCATATGTTCCGCACGGGAAGTATATAAAACGGCCTGTTCTGTTCTGAGAGTGAATTCTGTATCCTGATCTTTTTCGACATATCGGAAGGCATCTCCAAGAATTTTTTCTGCCTCATCAAATTTTTCTTCTGTCAGCAGGAGATTGAAATATACCAGATAGCCCCGTAAATTGCCAGGGCTGAGATTGATCCACTGAACAGCGCATTTTGCAGCATTTTCATAATCATTTGCAAATATGTAAAGCTTTAATTTTTCAGAAATCAAGTCAGGATTTAATGCGGCCATATGAGATGGGTCAGCATCTTCATATTTTTGGAAATTGAGAAGTGCAGATTTCACATCCTGCCGCAGACTGCACAGCAGGGCTTTTTGATAATAGAGTTTGGGGCGGACTTCTTCGGAACAGCCTTTCATTTCTGCCTCTGCATAATAATCCAAAGCTTTGCCATAATCGCCATGGAAGAAATAGGCATTTCCTAGATTAAAAGCATTATCGCCATTTTGGGGCTGTAATGCAAGAGCTTTCTGAAAATAGCCAAAAGCATCTTGAAACTGTTCCAGTGCAATGCAGACTGTTCCGATTCTGGATAAGAGATAGAGATCTTCCGGATTTTCTTCGAGTGCTTTCTGAAACCATTCCAGCGCAGCGGAATAATTTTTTTCTTCAAATGCATGTTCAGCAACAGCGGTTGCTTCTGCATAACGTTCCTGATTCATGGGTATTCACTCCTGACATATATAATTTTTATTGCATGACCATGTTTTGGATTATTCTAAGCTCATCTGTGATAATAACTTTCATCGGATTAAAATGAAATTCTAATAATTTTTTAGCAAGTGCAGAGGGGTTTTCTCTCCATAGTTGAATGCTATTATTTCCGACATTGTTCACAAGCTCCTCAGTCATTTTTCCATTTATGCCATCTTTGATAGCGTCTTTTGAAATATCAGAAATCAATTTTTTATTTTTGAAAAATTCCATGATATTTTTAGGAATATTGTGAGAAGTTTTACTTGTTCCGAATATTCCAGAAATGCCGCTAAAGAAAGAATCTATATTGATTTTTTTCCGGTCTTCTTGGGAAACATCGCCATCATTCAGAAATTCATTTATGACTCCTGTCACATGATTAGATACGGCAGAAAATGCAAAATTTAGGAGATAAGCGGCTTTTCCTATTTGATCAATACCAGGGATAAAGCCGCAGATTGCGCCGCTAAGTGAACCTGATAAAAATTCAGAAGAAGTATCATCCATAAGATTTTTTCCGGTTTTTCCTTCCATGGCGTTTTTCACTACTTTTCCGCCAACATTTATAATAGAATTAGTAACAGACATGAGAAACGGCATAAGAAAAATTTCAGGGGCAACGCAAGACAAAGCCAGAAGTGAAACGACTGTTACCCCAGCGAGTGTATTCCGAATAGCATCTTTATGATCTATACAGAATTGTGTGATCGCATTGCATTTGGCACGACACCAATTTTTAATATTATGAATTCCTAAGTGGATTGTATCTGTCAGACGGTTTTTGAAATTTGTCACCCGATCGCCAATATTTTGAACAGTATTTTTTATTGCATTCGTGGCATCAGAGAAACGAGTCGTGATCCAGTTCCAGGCTTTTTGCACACAATTTTGTTCACGTTCTCTTTGAGGAGGTGCAGGCCGTGCCCATGGATTGACATGATAAAATTCTTCCTGATTCTGTGTCACCAGATCTTTGACTTTCTTATCTGTAGCAATCGTATGTTCCACGAATTGATCTGCCTGTTTCTGCAAATTTTTTAGATGATCTCTCTTAGCCTTTTCCTGATCTGTTCTGATTTGTAATTCTTCTAAAGCAGGGCGCAGATTTCCGACTCCGCCATTAATAAAATGTGTTTGTCTTTCGATCATCTGAAAAGTAGAAACAACAGCATCAGATGCTTTCACAAGGCTGGCGAGATCAGAACGGAAATCAGAAACAGTTGCCATCCCTCCGAGACCTCCAGCATTTAATTGAATTCTCATATTTCAGATCACACCCCTTAAATTCTGTATTTTGAAAAATGCTGCATATCATAGGCACTAGAAAGCATCATTTTCCGCCATTTATCCTGTTCCAGTTCGCAGAGCATAATTTTCCGGGAAAGTTCCTGTGTCATCTGTGTGAGCTGAGAAATTCTGGCATTGATGTCCTGAATAGCCTGTTCCAGTCTGGCAAGTTCTTTCTGAAACAAGGCGAGAGCCTGAGCAGAATGCATATTTTCCTCTACAGATTCACATCGCAGTGCAGTGCTGAGATCTGCCGCTGAAAGATCCGGAGATTGAATGCTTTCACGGTAGCTTGTCCCGGCATGATCAGCAGAAGATTGATAATAATTTATAACATGGGGAACGGATAACAAATGCATTTTATTTTCATCGCTCAAAAAGCGAATCAGATTTTGAATATCTTCTATACGTTTTTCAAAATTGATTTTATCATGAAAGCTTTCCTGCATCAGATGATTGACATAATTTTGTTCATCATGATAATGCAAAGCGGCATTTTTAGCCGCAAACCGTTCTTTTGCGGCCTGAGCATAATGCGTTTTAGCGGAATAATATTCTTCTGCGGCTTCTTCTGGTGTAGGATTAAACCAGGACATATGCATTCCCCTTTCTGATAGCTCAAACAAATCAAGCAGAACATGATCTTTTGAGAATATTATATCATATTTCCAGTAAAATGTCAACAATATTCCCTGAATTTTCTTGATATTTTTTGTTTATATAGATATTTTAGCATTATCTGGGAAGTAAGGAAGCTTTGCACTGTTTTTTATCAAGATACATGAGAGCATCTGCTCGTTCAAAAACATCCTGCACACGAATATCTTTTTCAGGTTCAAATTCAGAAATACCGGAAGCCAGCAATAGTAGCTCATTGTTTTTTTGCTGATTCAGAATAATATGCAGCTGGTTGATGAGTTCTTTGCGTTGGAGATAGTCCTGTCCTTTCAGGATAACAGCAAATTCATCACCGCCAATGCGGAACACTGGGCTATGCTTGAATGTGTTGCAGATAACGGAACAGGCTTTCCGAATGAAGTCATCTCCTGCCTTATGGCCTTGTGTATCATTTACTTGTTTCAGGCCGTTCACATCACAGATGACAACAGCAAAAGAAGGATTTTCTTTTTTCTTGATCTGTTCATCGAGCTGGATTTCAAATTGCACATAAGCACGTTTATTTTTCACGCCAGTCAAGGCATCACGATTTGCAAGATCTAATGCATTTTGATAAGCAAGTTCCATGCGTTTCGCAGCATCTACATTTGCAAGGGCGATGATAATATGTTCTGAATCTTCTTTTGGTCGGACGGCATACAGGGAGACATATTGCGGTCTGCCGTCAACTATGAGACGATAGTTCAGAATGGTCTTGCCAAAAGCGGATAGGCTTTTCAGAAGATTTTCTTTCTGCAAAGAAATCGATACCATAGGAAGATCATCAGGATAAATATCATGTTGTATATCGATTTGAGTTTGTGCAAAAAAGTTTTTCCCTTTTGTACTGCTTTTTAATCTGGCATATTTATCATTAGTAGTATATTCAAAATATTCATTGGTGATGATATTGACGTGATAGATGATTTCATATCGTTGTGCCAATGCAGTAGAAATATCGCTAAAAGTCTGGCTTTGAGCTAGAATAGATTGTTCATGTCGGACATGTTCATCAACATTCCGCACACCAACAACAATATGTCCTGTATGATTTTGCTGATAAAAAGCGAGCAGATTCATATATTGTGTTCTGTCATCTAGAACTTGCCGATATGTCAGGGAGACAGAGCCTAATTTTTTAAGATTATCAAGTAAAACATTGCGTTGGAGTTCATGCATGATTCTTTCACAATCATCAGGATGAATGACCCTTTTCATATCTGTTTTTGCTCTTTTAAAGAAATCTTCTCCACTTTGATGAAATCCTAGCTTTGCATAGCTTGCGCTTGAACTATATTCTGTATAAGAACCATTATTGATATCAATATAATAAATAACTTCAAAAAGGCTTGCCAATGTTTCTGCAATTTCTGAATAGGTTCTTTTTTCGGCTTCTGCTTCAAGTTCTTTTCGTTTTTGCTCATCAATATCCTGTACACCAATGATAATATTTTGATTATTGGCACGGATTGTTTTCAAGAAAAAATAACGAGGTTTTCCTTCAATGGAAAGTCTGTATGTGAGAGAAAAAGATTTTCCGTTTTCCAATGCCTGCATGATGTTTTCTTTCTGAAATGCATTCAGAAAATATTCCTGGTCATCTTTCCAGACCTGTTCCAATGTATCACGGCGGACATCTTTAAAGAAATCCTGACCACCTGAAACGGGGATCAGTTTTTTTTCATCTCCATCTGTTGCATATTCTACATAGCTATCATTTTCAGAATCTATCACAAACAGGCGGCTGTAATCTCTGGAAAGCGCAAGTGCTAAGTTGACAAAAGTCAATGGTTCTTGATTTTTCATAAAAAGGCGGCGGAATGCCGCTCCCTCCTTTCGTCTTAACAGAAAATCGATTATTTTTATTATAGCATATATTTACAAGGAAATCAAGCAAATTTTTTGAATACAGGAATAAAGATAGTATTTGTCGAAAAATGAATCAATTTGGATTGACTTTTTCATCTTGTTGTGCTATAATAGGAAAGTATGGCAAAAAGGAGGAGGATTTTTTTGGTATTTAGCAGTTTAAAGTTTATTTTTATTTTTATGCCGGTGTTTTTCCTGATATATGCACTTGTACCGGGAAATCAGTTGAAAAATGCAGTGCTTTTTCTGGGAAGCATTATTTTTTATAGTAGGGGTGTTTTGGATGCGCCTGTTTATATTCTGCTGTTCCTGCAAACGATTGTTATTAATTATGCCTTGGGACGGATGATTGAAGATACAGAGAAGCATAAAAAATTATTGTTAATTATTGGGATAGTCTATAACAGTTTCTGGCTTCTGTTTTTCAAGTATTCAGGATTTTTCAGCGCAAATATTAATGCTTTGCTGCATACAAAAATTCCGGAGCGGTCGATTCTACTGCCGATTGGGATTAGTTTCTATACGTTTCAGACACTTTCTTATCTGGCAGATGTTTACAGAAAAGAGACAAAAGCGGCGACAAATCTGATTCATTACGGGGCATATATTTCCATGTTTCCCCAGCTGATTGCAGGGCCTATTGTGACATATACAACAGTTGCAGAAGAATTACAAAGCCGAAAGCATTCTTTGCATCAGATTGATCAGGGATTAAGAATTTTTACTGCCGGACTTGGATATAAAATTCTGATTGCGAATCAAATCGGCGGATTATGGAGTGATATTGGCACAATTGGCTATAAGAGTATTTCAACGCCGCTGGCATGGATGGGAATATTTGCCTATTCTTTTCAGATTTATTTTGATTTTTATGGCTATTCTCTGATGGCGATCGGGATGGGGCTTTTGATGGGCTTTCATCTGCCGCAGAATTTTGATCAGCCCTATCTGTCTGTTACGATGACAGAATTCTGGAGAAGATGGCATATGACTCTTGGTTCATGGTTCAAATCATATATTTATATTCCACTTGGTGGTAATCGGCAGGGGACATTGAAAACGATCCGGAATATGCTGATTGTCTGGTTATTTACAGGATTTTGGCATGGAGCAAGCTGGAATTTTATTTTATGGGGATTTGTGCTGTTTTTAATTTTGCTGAGTGAAAAATTCTTGACAGGAAAATATTTAAATCAGCATAGAGTTGTGGGGCATTACTATATGTTGGCATTGATCCCACTTTCGTGGACAATCTTCGCAATTACAGATATACATTTGCTGGGCGTTTATTTTCAGAAGCTTCTGCCGTTTCTGCCTCATGAAGAATTTCGTGTGATTTCGGGCGATTATGTAAAATCATGGGATGTGTATTGGAAATATTTTCTTGCGGCAGTTATTTTCTGTACACCATTGCCGGGGAAACTGGCGCAGAAGCTGAAAAGCAAGCCGATGATCACAGCCGTCTGGTATGGAGGAATATTTATTGCCTGTGTTTACTGCATGTATCAGGGAATGAATGATCCGTTCTTATATTTCCGATTCTGATATAACAACAGAAAGGGCGATATTATGAATAAAAAGCAAAAAAAGAAGAAGCAGAAAAAGCCTTCTGATGGGAATGCATTTCTCAAAAAATTAAAAGCTATTTTCAAAAAGCCGGAGAAGCCTGCTTTGAAACAAGAAGCAGAACAGAAAGAAATGCCGGAAGAATCAGAAATCCCGATTCTTCCAGAGGATGAAAATATAAATGAAAAATCGGCTGTGACACAGTATGTCAGGGCGGCATTGCTGGGCTTTGTATTTCTGATTTCATCACCGCTGATCATCATGGAAGTACTCCATGAAAATCCGGATACAAGAGCTGTGGCAGTGGATGCGCCTGCTTATGTGCCGGAAAATGATGATCCGGAAGCAGAAACCAATGAACAGCAGGAAGAACAGAATCCAGAAGAAAATCAGGAGACAACAGAGCCAGTACTTGCATTCGTGGAAAGCAGTCCTTCTTATTTTGATGATGCGTTATTTATCGGTGATTCCAGAACGGAAGATATTAGAGATTATGGCACGCTTCAGAATGCAGATTTTTTATGTGCGCTTGGCCTTTCTGCTTTTAAAGTCATCAATGATAATCCTGTCAAAGGCGTAACGCTCTCAGAAAAGCTTTCTTCTAAAGATTATGGGAAGATTTATATTATGCTTGGTCAGAATGAAGTCGCTGACAGTCCGGAAAGCTTTAAAATCAACATGACGCAGCTGATTTCTGAAATCCGGGAGCAAGCCCCTGATGCTTTGATTTTTCTGATGGCTAATCTGCATGTATCAAAGCAACTGGGCATTGATTCGCCTTCTGAAAGCAATGAACGCCTGAATGTATTGAATCAGATTATAGAAGAAATGGCTGACGGAAAAACAAGTTTTTATTTAGATGTCAATCCGCTATTTGATGATGAAGAGGGTTATCTCCCGGAGGATGCTTCCGGCGATGGGGTACATCCTTATGCTACATATTATCCACAATGGTGTGAATGGCTTTGCCAGCATACGATTACAGGAGAAAGCCGTCTTGCCGGATTACCTGCATTTGATTTCGGCCGAGGTATAGAAGAACTGAAAAAAGGCAAATTGATTTCCCGGAAAAGCTGGGGAAATGAAAAAATCTGGATTGAACTGGTTTCTGATGAAGAAAATCAAATCATGCAGATGAAAAAAGCAGATGATACCAGAGTATTATGGACAGCAAGTCAGGAGGATATGCTTGCAGATGACTGGTATCTGACAGGGGGAAATTCATCATGAAGACAACACTGAAAGCTACAATCAAGAGGGGATTTTCTTTCAGGAAATTCAGAAGATTTTTTTATATTGGACTTTTGGGAATGCTATGGCTGATTGCTGCGCCATTTATGCTGAAAGAGATTTATCATCATTCCACAGAGGCGGAAACAATCAGCGAGGAGGTGCCAGAACAGGAGTTATCAGAAGAGACACAGCCACAAGAAGAACTGACAGAAGATTTAGAAGAAATTCAGGAGGAAACCATTCCAGTACTTACATTTGTAGAAAGTGATGTATCTTATTTTGATGACGCATTATTAATAGGTGATTCTCGTATGGTCGGGATTTATAATTTTGGAACAATTTCAAATGCAGATTTTTTCTGTACAGGCGGACTTTCAGCCGCAGATATTTTATCTGGCACGGAGATCGACGGAATGACATTGACGGAAACGCTTGAAAATAATGATTATGGGAAAATATATATCATGCTGGGATTGAATGAAATTATATTTGGTCTGGATGAATTTAAAAATAATATAAATCAGTTATATACACAGATCCGGGAACAAGTCCCTGATGCGCTTATTTTTCTGATGGCTAATCTGCATGTATCAAAGCAAGTGGGAATAGATCAGCCCGGCATTAGCAATGAAAAGCTTAATACAGCCAATAGCTATATTGAAGAAATGGCCGATGGAATCACAAGTTTCTATTTAGATGTCAATCCGCTATTTGATAATGAAGAAGGCTATTTATCAGAAGAATATAGTGATGATGGAATACATGTATCTGCCTGGGATTATGAACGCTGGACAGAATGGCTTTGTCAACAGACGATCACAGAAGAAAGCCGTCCGCTGGTGATTTTTCAGCAG
This sequence comes from Ruminococcus sp. UBA7013, assembly GCA_002449585.1. GTDB lineage: Bacteria > Bacillota > Clostridia > Oscillospirales > Ruminococcaceae > UBA3855. The sequence goes on along the minus strand of DJXD01000060.1, from coordinate 15,955 downwards.
GCTCTTTCTGCTTTAAAAGATGGAAAAGATGTGACTCGAAAAAGCTGGGAATCTGGGATTCTTCTCCGGATTTCCGTTCCAGTGGAGAAAAAGAAATCTGATGCTGAATTAATGCCATATATTTCCTTAAAAACAGATGGCCGGCTTGTGCCGTGGCTGGCATCGCAAGAAGATCTGCTTGCTGATGATTGGATGATATTGGACTAAAAAATCCCCCGTCTTTTCAGGCGGGGGATGATTTTTTATATCAATTTTCCATGTTTTTCATAATCGGCTGTCTGAATGATTTCATTTTTTTCATTGACAAATACCACTTTTGGATGATGGTCGCCGATTTCTTCCGGTGTGACAGAAGCATAAGACATGATAATAATAGTATCACCTTTCTGACCAGAACGAGCCGCCGCACCATTAAGACAGATAACACCACTGCCATATTCTCCGGCGATCACATACGTTTCTATGCGGCTTCCGCTGTTGATATTTACAACATGAACATGTTCATATTCATAAAGGCCAGCTGCTTGCATGAGTTTTTCATCTATGGTAATACTTCCGACATAATTTAATTCCGCCTGTGTGATCACAGCACGGTGGATTTTACTTTTCAGGATGGACAGCTGCATGATAGCTCCTTTCTTATAGATCTTCTGTAAAGAAATTATCAATCAGCCGTGTTTTGCCGATATAAACAGCAATCGCACAGAGTGCCGGACGATCCAAAGAAGGAATCTGCTGCATTGTGGTACAGTCTACAATTTTAACATAATCTGCTTTTGCAAGTGGTTCTGCTGCAATAGTTTCCTGCATTTTCTGAATGATCACAGCGGATTCTTTTTCTCCATCTTTTACCATTTGCATGCCGAGAAAGATTGCTTTGGAAAGTACAAGAGCGGCTTTTCTTTCTTCTGCATTAAGATATGTATTTCTGGAGCTTTTGGCAAGTCCATCTTCTTCCCGGACAATCGGACAGCCAATAATTTCAATATTCATATTCAGATCATCCACCATATGCTGGATCACTGCCAGCTGTTGAGCATCTTTTTTTCCAAAATAAGCCCGATCAGGCTGGATGATATTAAAAAGCTTTGTTACGACTGTGCAGACACCTCTGAAATGTACTGGACGGCTGAGCCCACAAAGTTCCTGTGTGAGGACAGTCATATCCACAAAAGAAGAAAAGCCTTCATGATACATTTCGGCAGGTTCAGGATGAAAGATCAAATCACCGCCATGAGCTTCCACAAGTTTTGCATCATGTGCAATATCTCTAGGGTAACTTTCAAGATCTTCAGAAGGGCCAAATTGCATAGGATTCACAAAATCAGATACAACAGTTTTATCATTTTCTTTATGAGAGGCATCAATCAGACTGGCATGTCCTTCATGAAGATAGCCCATTGTGGGGACTAATCCGACCGTGAGTCCCTGTTTTCTCCATTCTTTGATTTGAGAGCGTACTTCTTCAATGGTTTTCAGAATTTTCATATCATTCTTCCTTTCCGATCAGCTGGCGGATCACTTCATCATCAATGGCATAAGTATGTTCAGGTGCAGGGAACTCGCCTGATTTAGTATGCTGAATATAATCAGAAATTCCCTGGCGCATCAATATGCCAGCTTCTGCGAAGCGTTTTACAAATTTAGGGGTATGACCTGTTGTCAGCCCAAGCATGTCCTGATAAACGAGCACTTGTCCATCACAGCCATTGCCTGCGCCAATTCCGATGGTTGGAATGACAAGTTTTTCAGTAATGATTTCAGCAAGTTTTGCGGGGATGCCTTCCAGAACAACAGCACATGCTCCGGCTTCCTGAATTTTTACAGCATCTGCAATTAATTTTCTGGCATTTTCGAGTGTTTTGCCCTGTACTTTGAATCCGCCGAATGCATTAACGGACTGAGGTGTTAATCCCAGATGTGCCACAACTGGAATAGAAGCATTGACAATTGCTCTGATCTGTTCACAGACTTCTGCACCGCCTTCGAGTTTCACTGCATGTGCGCCGCCTTCTTTGATCAATCTGCCGGCATTGCTCACAGCTTCCTCAACACTTACCTGATAAGACATAAATGGCATATCTGCGACGATAAAAGCATTTTTTGCACCTCTGGAAACGGCAGCAGTATGATGAATCATATCAGCCATGGTAACAGGGAGCGTATTTTCATAGCCAAGCATCACCATTCCCAAGGAATCGCCGATCAGAATAGAATTGATCCCACATTCATCCATAATTTTGGCTGTTGTATAATCATATGCAGTAAGCATAGTGATTTTATCACCTGATTGCTTTTGTTTTAGCAAAGTTGAAACTGTATTTTTCATGATTTTCTCCTTTGTTTCAAAATATTGATTTGCTATCATCATAGCATATTTTTTTAATATTGTCAAGTAGATTGCTTTGGAATTTATTTATTCTTCAATCAAAGTCAGAAAATGATTTTCTTCTGCTGCTTCTTCAAAGACATGTAATAAATTAGGATGTATTCTGTCAGAAGCATTTAGCCAGAGCAATGTTTCCTGACTGATTTCTGTCAGGCAGTCAAATAAAGCATCTGCATTTTTGCCATAATAATCTGGAAGTTCCAGCATTTGCTGCAAATAACAATGTGCCTGACGCAAATTCTGCATTTGTTCTCCATCCAGTTCATAAACATGCGTCATCAAATCACCTCAATTAATATAACTGTTCAAAAGTCTGATAATGATCATTAGTATAATAAATTTTGCCATCATCGCTGTAAATAATTCGTTCTGAGCCACGGAAGCCGCCAGTATAATTCACATCACATTCATGATATTTTCCATCTGGGAGAAGGCCTTCCCGATTACCAAAAGTATCACCTCCGATGCTTTTACCGGGAGCAACATCAGCAAGATTACCTTGTTTATTATCCCATCCGAGAGCCTGCGCCTGTTTTTTAGTAATAAAATTAGATGGCAAAGTGCTGAATGTATGAATATATGCAGCAACATCTTCGGGGCTGGTATAAGATCCATCTTTTTCGACAGATGCCGGAAGAGGCTCATCTTCAGGCGGTTCAAATTCCTGTGCTGTGGATTCTGGGATTTCTTCTGTCTGTATTTCTGTTTCATCTGGCTGTTCTTCTGTGACAGATTCTGTGATAGATTTATCAATTTCAGTGGGGGCATCTGTGAAAATCACTAAGCTACCAGAGTCAAAATCTGATTCAGGTGCATCATAAGCGCATCCTGTAAGAAAGATTCCTGTACAGATCAGAAGAATCCAGACAGCTAATTTTTTGATCATAGCTCTAATTCCTTTCTATCAGATTCTCTTTTATATTATAACATGATTGCTGATGATTTGGCAAATTTTTTCAGACAGAAATCAAATATCTGAAATGCAATAACAGCAATAGTATCAGCATTCCGAAATTGACGGCTGAAAATACAAGCAGATATTTTCCAGCCTGTGCATTTTCAGATTTCCGGTAAAATTGATAAGAAATCAAACTTGCTAATGATGCAATCAAAGTTCCTAGCCCTCCGAGATTCACGCCTAATAAAAGAGGAATGCCATTTTGTGTGAAACCAGACAGCATGACCGCTGCTGGAACATTACTAATCACCTGTGAAAGCAGAACAGAAATTAATAATTCTCTTCCGTTCAGGATCTCTGAAAAAAATTGCTGAACGGCTTCCACTCTTGCAATATTACCTACAAATATAAAAAAGCATATGAATGTTGCTAATAATGCATAATCTATTTTTAATAACAATGTTCTGTCAAAAATCAAAGCTGTCAGTATGGCCATGATCAAACATAACCAGTCCGGTACTATTCGAAATACTGTCAGCAGACAGAATAGAAACAGAATGCCATATGCAATGGCACATATTTCAGGGATTGCTTCTGTTTTGGTTTCTGCTGACTGACAAGAAGTCTCCGGAAGCAGAAACGTCAGACAGATCAGGCAAATCAAACTCAGAATTCCGGCCGGAAGCATTGTTTTCATAAATATTCCGGCCGTCAGCTGATATGTATCATAAAGATATAAATTTTGAGGATTTCCTACAGGGGTTAGCATACTGCCAAGATTGGCGGCGGCAGTTTCCAGCACAATTGTCAGGATACGGCTTTTTTCATCTGAAATGCGCTGAAATGCCAGTAATGTCAGGGGGACAAAAGTAAGCAATGCAACATCATTTGTCACCAGCATGGAAGAAAAAAAACAGATCAATATGAATAACTGCCCCAATCGCCGAATATTTCCGGCTTTCTGGAGCAAAAGCCCCGTGATTTTCTCAAAAATGCCAATACTTCTGAATCCGGAAACAGCAGTCATCAGTGAAAATAACTGAATCAGCACCGCTCTGTTGCAATATCCAAGATATTCCGAATCAGGGGGGATCATGAACATGGTTAATATTGCCGCAAAAAAAGCAATCAGCAATACAGGCTGTGCTTTGCAGAATTTGATAATAGTTTCTTTCATATCTGAATTGCCCCCTGCTGGTAATATGTTGTTATCCGTTCGGTTTTCGCATGACAACAAATATATGATAACATATTTGTTCGCTTTTGTCAATACTTTTATGCCCGGAGTTCTCTTGACAAATCCAAAAAAATATGATATACTGAAATAAATTTTAACAAATGGATTGGAGATATAAATATGAAAATCATTGGAATTATTGGCGCAATGCCATCAGAATTGAAAGATATTCAAAGCATTCAAGAAAATCCTGAAATCAAGAAGATTGCTGGATATGCATTTCATGAAAGCATTCATGGTGCAAATAAAATTATCACAGTTTGCTGTGGAATCGGGAAAGTCAATGCGGCTGTCTGCACACAGATCTTGATTGATGTGTTTCATGTAGAGCAGATTATTAATACTGGTATTGCCGGAGGAATGAAGGCCGGAATCAAAGTGCTGGAAATCGTGATTTCAACCAGTGTTCTGCCGCATGATCTAGATGCACACTTTTTAGCAGATTATCCGCCATATCATGCAGAATTTGAAGCAGATCCAGATTTGCAAAAACTGGCAGAATCCGTATGCCATACAATGCAGATTGTTTTTCATGCCGGAAAGATAATTTCCGGGGATGCATTTATCACAGATAGTGAAGTCAAGAAAAATCTGATTGCAAAATATGATCCCTATGCTGTCGATATGGAAACCGCCGCAGTTGGTCAGACCGCATGGAGAAATCAGATTCCTTTTATCAGTGTGAGATGCATTTCTGATCTTGCTGATGATGACGGAGCTATGTCTTTTGATGAATTCGAAATTCTCGCCGCAAAGTGTGTGGCGGATATTGTTATGAGTATGTGCGAACAGGAATAATATCATGAATGTAGGCATCATAAAAAACAGAAATCTTTTTTACCCATTCATATTGGTAATTTTCCCCCATCTGTTTTTAATATGGTGGATGGGACGTTATCCCCTGTTCCTGATCGAGGGGATTGCAGGCATTCTCATAGGAATCATGACTCAGATCTTGATTTTAAAATACAAAGCCGATCTGACTCCCTATTTTCCGAAAATCATACTTTCTGTTTTGGGATTTATTCTTTGGCTGACTGTGATAGTTCGGATTGGTACTTTTCCTCTTCATGCGACAATGTTCCTTCCGGCCGTCATCACATCCGCATACTGGCTGATCACAATCAAGAATCCTGTCGATAAATTTTTACTGATGCTGATCAATCCTCAAAATTATGCTTTTATCTGCTGGCTTGTCATGTGGAAATATCTTTCTGAACGAACCGGAGGTTGATTTATGAAGCAATCACTTGCATTTCATGATTTTTCCGGCATAGACTTCGGAGAGGGTGAAATTAAATATCATAAAGGCTATATTTTATATGTGGTCTGGGGTTCTGGAATCCGGCTGAAAGTTATCAGTCAACCTTATTATCAGCATCTGAATATTTTCAAAGAGGATACACTTTTATATTCTCTGCGAAGCAGTCAGAAAGAAGAATTTCTCTCTTATGTGAGAAATATCATCCGGGATATCAATGCTGGAAAATATCAAAATAAAAAATCATTGAAAGAACAGGCATTTCACATAATACAGAAACGAAATCTTACCAGTTATATGAATAATACAAAATGGTATAAACTTCTAAAAATTATCAATGAAAAACTTCCGTTTCGACCGCCTTATGTCTATAAATTACTCTCTGATGCGCCTGACAGAGAAGATATTCAGCCTTTTGAAAATCTTCCTCAAAGTCCACAATGCTGGTGTGGTGAATGCTTCAATTACTATAGATTCTATGAGATCGAATATATCAGAATCCTGCCTAAATATGCCATTAATCATGGTGGCCTTCTGATCGAAAAACTTGAAATTTTTGATGAAACAAAAGAACTCCTGCATGAGCTTGATCAAGCACATATTCCCTATGAAAGAGACCAGCAGGAGATTATCATTTATGGCTATCGATGATGCGAGAGAAAAAGAAAAAAGAATAGTAATCCTGATTAAAAAATGGAAAAACATAGTTCAATCTAAAAGATTTGAAAAGCAACAAAAATAGCATCATCAAGAGAGTCAAATTCATAAATATGTGTATACTGGATAAATATAAAAAAGATTCTGTAGCTAATTCTTGTATAGGATATAAACCGCAGTCCAATGGTTATCTTATCGGAGCAGAAAATGTATTTATCCAGTCCAGAGGGACACCATTAAATCCTGATATGCCTAAAATTAGTAAAGGCAGTCAGCCTACTGATGGAGGAAATTTGATTTTATCAGAAATCGAAAAACTGGAACTGGTTACAAAATATCCTGAAGCTGAAAGTTTTATCAGAAGATTTATAGGTTCTGATGATTTTATAAATAATAAATATAGATACTGTCTTTGGCTAAAAGATGTATCTCCCGCACAATACAGAAAAATTTCTCCCATCACTGAAAGAATAGCCAAAGTTGCAGAGGTACGCAGAAAAAGTCCTACAAAATCAGTTCAAAAAGATGCTGAAATTCCAATGCTTTTTACGCAGATTAGACAGCCGGAATCGAACTATTTAGCTGTTCCCGAAGTATCATCTCAAAGAAGAAGATATATCCCTATTGGCTATCTTAACAAAGATGTTATTGCAAGCAATAAACTGTATCTTGTTCCAGAAGCATCACTTTATATGTTTGGTGTGTTAATATCAAATGTTCATATGTCATGGGTAAGAGTAGTTTTTGGAAGATTGAAAAGCGATTATAGCTATTCTCCAGCAGTATACAATAATTTTCCGTGGTGTAGTCCCACTGATAAACAGAAACAGCAGATTGAACAGACTGCTCAGATGATTCTGGAAGCAAGGGCGAAATATCCGGACTGTTCGCTTGCTGATTTGTACGACGAAACGACTATGCCCCCAGAACTCCGCAAGGCTCACCAAGCTAACGATAAAGCCGTCATGATTGCTTATGGGTTCGATTACAAGACCATGACCGAGAGCGAATGTGTTGCCGAACTTATGAAACTTTATCAGAAACTCACGAAATAATATCAAAAATCCCTGCACTCTTGAAGTACAGGGATTCACTTATGCCCCACTGGGGCAGAAGTTGCTGTAATTTTATGCTTAATCATAACGCAGAGCATCAATAGGATTCATATTGGCTGCCTTGTTTGCAGGATAATATCCAAAAAATATTCCCGTAAGCATTGAGAAAATAACAGATACAAGTATCGCAGTAACAGAAGGTTGTATAGAAACAGAAATAATTTCTTTATATTCCGGATAGAAGTTTGAAATTGCAAATAAAGCTATTTTTCCTATCAGTATTCCGTTCAGGACACCAATCATAATTCCGATGATTCCACCTATTAAGCATATAATGACTGCTTCTACTACAAATTGCTGCCTGATTGAAGAATTTTTTGCTCCTATTGCTTTACGGACACCAATTTCTTTAGTGCGTTCTACTATGCTCACGAGCATAATATTCATAACCCCAACGCCCCCAACAATCAAAGAAATAGCAGCTATAACAGAAATCGCTATGGTTACGACATTCAGGACGGTATTGATAGTATCTACTGTTCCCTGTTCATTTTCGATATAGACTTCCCAATTTTTATTGTGTTGGTATGCAGATTCAAAATATTCTTTGATATTATTTTCTACCACATTCATATCGAAGTCTGTGTTCCAGATAATTGTAGCATAATCATAGGTCATTTCAGATATGTTCTTTAATTCATATACTGTATTTAGCGGAACATAAGCCAGTGTTTCTTTATCAATTTCTCTTGTCCCCGGCTTAAAGCGAACAAGTTTAGATTCAGAGTATTCATAAACCCCCACTATGGTGAAAGTCTGTGTTTCTCCAGAATCTCCGATTGAAAAAGAAACTGTTTCACCAATTGGCTTTGCGTTTTCAGGGAAATACTGATTTACAAAAATATCTGAAACAACAACAGTATGTTTCTTTTTCAGATTATCTTGCTGAGAGATATTTCTGCCTTGTATAATATCAATTTTGCTTTGTTTCAGGACACCACTGGTAATTCCCGTTATTTGTGTCTTTACGTTTTCTTTCCGATAATTTATGGATTCCGCATTTGCATAACCCTCAGATAAAGAGAGTTCAAATTGGTCTGGATAGCTGTCGATTAAACCATTTAACATTTTATAGGTAATTTTATCCTCATCTTTAATTGTATATTCAGTATTTTGGTAGTCACCCTCATCTGATATTTTAGGAGTAAGCATAATAATAAAACTATTCATACCAAATTGCTCAAATGTACTGGACAGCGTTTCTTGAATTGAATTTCCGATTGTAGTAATGGTGATAACTGCGCTGATACCGATGATAATTCCAAGCATTGTGAGAAGCGAACGCATTTTATTTGCCCAAAGAGCAGTAATGGCAAGGCGAATATTTTCGATAAGTGTCATGATGTATTCGCCCCCGTGTCTGAAATGATTGCTCCGTCACTGATTGTAATAATCCGTTCTGTTTCCTGTGCTAATTCTGGACTATGTGTAATCAGGATGATAGTTTTTCCTTCTTGTTCATGCAGTTTATGAAATATATCCATCACCATGTGACCAGTTTTTGTATCAAGTGCGCCAGTTGGTTCATCTGCCAAAAGAATAGAGGGATTATTCGCCATTGCTCTTGCAATTGCAACACGCTGTTTCTGACCGCCGGAAAGTTCATTTGGTAAATGGGTACTGCGGTCTGCCATTCCCACAAGTTCAAGAAGTGCTGTTGCTCTTTCCAAGCGTTCTTTTCGGGGTTTTCCGGCATAGAGCATAGGCATCTCTACATTTTTTAAAGCATTGGTTCTTGAAATCAGATTGAATGTCTGAAATATAAATCCAATCTGTGAGTTGCGGATTTCACTCAGTTCAATATCGTCTAATGTGCTGATGTCATTACCATTCAGCAAATATTCGCCCTCTGTTGGTCTGTCAAGTGCGCCGATAATATTCATAAGTGTACTTTTACCAGAACCAGATGCCCCTACAATTGAAACAAATTCACCTTCGTTGACATTCAAGCTGATTCCATTCAGAATTTGCAGTTCATTAGGCATTCCAATATAATATCGCTTGATAATATTTTTCATTGATATGATATTCTTCTTCATAGTTAATTCCCATTCATATCTGATATAAAGATTACATCACCGTTCTGCAATGAAGCTGGCGAAGCAATCAGAATATCTCCTTCACTGATTTCAGAAGATATAATTTCAACATAATAATCAGTTTCAAGACCCTTTTCAATAACGACAGAACGTGCTGAATAATTTACTCCGTCATTAGTTTCTGCAATCATGATATAAAAATCATCCTCATCATTCTGTAAGATTGAATCGTAAGGGACTGCAAGAACATCGGATTTTTCCTCAAGGATAATCTGCACTTTGGTATTCATGCCGATATACAAATCAGAATCTTTATTATCAATCATAATTTCTGTACTATATCCCTCATCGGAAGAAGAATTTCCGGTGCTGATTACCTTTTCAACACGAAGAACACTTCCGGAATAACTCTTTTCTCCTGTGGCAGAAGTTTTAATGACTGCTTTCATTCCTTCAGTTACATTAAGAATATCAGATTCTTTTATGCTTACAGTGATTTTTAACGATGAATCATTTTCAATGCTGATGATAGAATCTGTATTTGGAATGCTGCCTTCTGAAATATTCAGTGCCGTAATAATTCCGCTTTGTGGTGCGGTTACAGTACATTTATTGATTTTTTCCTGTAAATTATCTAACTGGAGCTGAGTTGAACTGGTGTCAGTGAATCGCTCTGAATCAATTGCATCCTGAGCGGAACGGATTGCATTGTCAGCAGTTCTTTCTGCATTGGTGTAAGCATCATACGCAGACTGCACAGCATCATCATATGTTGTCAACTGACTTCCCAAAGAATTAAGTTCCGAATCCAGAGTCTGAACCTGTTGAGCATATTCCTGATACTGCTGATTTAAACGCTGATATTTTTCTTCATCACCGTCATTCTGTGCGGTAATCATTTCCTGATAGGCACTGTCTTTTTTGGCAGCATAGTCATTGTATTTCTCAACAGTAGAATTATATTTGTTATAAGCATTCTCTTGGTCTCGGAGTGCCTTATCAATATTTCGCTGTGCCTGTTCAAGTGAAACAATTTTGTCCTGCTGAGCGTTTTCTAATGCTCTTTGATTTACTTCGTGAGTATGCTGAGACTGTTCACCTGAATTATTCGTACTTGCAACAAGCGAATCGTATTCTCTTTGAAAATCTGAACTGTCAAAGATACACAATACATCGCCTTCATTTACATAATCGCCAAGTTGCACATTTAAAGTTTTTACCCTTGAATTCAGTGTGCTTGTAATTTTTATGACATCACTGCCTGTAACTTTGCCAGATACATTGATTGAATTCAATAAATCTCGTTTTTTTATTTCAATAGTTTCCGTTTGTGTAATATAGTTATCTGCTGAAAATTGTGCAGACAGAAAATTCTTCGCACTGAATCCTAATACAGCCAAAATAATAAGTATTACAAGAAAAACGAGAAACTTTTTAATTGACTTTGCTTTTTTCATACTACCCATTACTATGGTTTCTCCTTTCAGGACATTTTATTATGTGCCTTGAATCTCATATCTGACTATTCCAATAATCAGCATACATTCCATTGCGTTTGAGTAATTCTTCATGACTGCCTTCTTCTTTGACTTCGCCATTCTCCATAACATAGATATAATCACAGCTACGGATTGTATGCAGTCTGTGTGCGATGATAATTACTGTCATATTTTTGGAAAGGTCATCTATAATTTTGCGAATACTTTCTTCAGTGATTGCATCAAGATTGCTGGTTGCCTCGTCCATAATTAGAATATCAGGCTTTCTGAGCAATGCTCTTGCAATTGCAAGCCGTTGTTTCTGACCGCCTGAAAGATTGTTTCCGTTTTCTTCAAGCATGGTATCGTAGCCAAAAGGAAGTTCCTGAATAAACTGGTCAGCAAAGCAAAGACGGCAAACCTCCTGAATTTCTTCATCTGTTATGGATTCCTCTCCCATCCTCAGATTATTATAGATGGTGTCCGAGAAAAGAAATATATTCTGGGAAATATATGCAATATGCTTACGGACTGACTGCGGAGAATAATCAGAAATTGATTTTCCATTCACAGTAATTGCTCCTTTTTCCGGAACATAAAAATTCATCAACAGTTTTGCAAGTGTAGTTTTGCCACATCCGCTTTCTCCTACAAGTGCCACTTTAGTGCCTTTAGGAATATTCATGCTGATATTTTTCAGAACAAGGTTTCTGTTACCATATCGGAAATCAATATTTTCAAATTTAATATCTCCAATCAGATTATCTGTATCTTTTTTAGAATTGTCCTCTGTTTCGACATCCAGAATGTCATTCAGACGTTCAGCTGCTACAATAGCTGTCTGCATAGTAGGCTGTAATTCAATCAGATTTTTAACCGGATTCAGGAAATAGCCTAACAGATAGTAGAACGTAATCAAAGTACCAATTGTGATAATGTTTTCGATACACAGATATGCACCTGCCCACAACAGAATTACCAAGCCTACTGATTCTACTAATCCAACAAGGACTTCCTGCAAATTATAGACAACTGAGCCATGTACAACCTGATTCACGAACTTTGTAAACAAATTTTTTGTCTTGTTTTTGGAAATATCTTCATATTTATATGCCTTTACAGTTTCAATTCCGTCTACCGCCTCTTTTAAATATGCAGTAATCTGGGCATTTCCTTCCATGATGTTCTGGTTGATGACTTTTATCGGTTTTCTGAAACACATCATAATTACCGCATAAATTGCCATAATAATAACTGTAATGACAAATAATTTATAATTGAGGATAAACAGATATGCACCCGTTACAATTGCCATCAGTGTATCCAGCATAATTGTCAATGTTGCAGTAGAGATAGCATCTCTTATGTTAGAAGCATCAGAAAAACGTGAAAGCAGTTCACCTGTTTTTCGTGTTCCGAAGAAATTTGCAGGCAAATCCACAAGATGGTCATAATAACCTAAAGATAGAGGAACATCAACATTTTTTGCCATTACTGCGAGCATATATCCTCGCCATGTCTGTAATCCTGCTTGAATCAGATAAAGAAGAATGATGGAGATACAAACAGTTTCAAGATTCTGGAATACAACACTAAGTTTTTCTTCCATCTTTATAAGGAAAGATTCTGCTTTGCTTAATTCTTCTTCCTCTTCCTCTTCTTCATGTGCGTGGTCATGGTCATGTTCATCTTCTGAAAGTTCGCCATTTACGTCACCTACTGTAACGGCATCATCAATAATATATTCAAAAATAGAAGCACTGAAAAGACTGATTCCTGAAATAACAAGTGATACCACAAATACTAAAGCCAGTAATTTCTTCTGATTTGTGATTAACTTGAAAAATTTCTTCAAAGAACCTTTGCGTTCATTGCCTTTCTGGAATGTTTCATCTTTGGTAAAAGTGATAATTTGTTCCTGCCACTGTGCAAAGAACATATCCAGAGGAATTTTGGTAATCTGAACTTTTGCAGGGTCTCCGATATAAACTTTCCCATTTTTTATCGCATATACTACAATAAAATGTTCAAATAATTCTTCATTGATAATTCTGGCAATGAAGGGAAATATTATTTCACCATTCTTAATTCCTTCTAACAATTCGTCAGCATTGCCTTCAAGTGCTTCAGCATCCAAACCGATTTCTTTTGCTCCGGTTACAATGCCGTAGATATTTGCACCAAAATTATCGACTTTTATCAAATCACGAAAACGAGTAATGGGCAGTTTTAGTCCATGATATTCACTAATCATGGAAAGGCAAGCTGCACCACAGTCTTTTTCATCGTGTTGTCTAATATGCGGATATTTCATAAGCATTTATCTCCTGAAAAAATTTAGAGTGCCTGCACCATGAGGCACAGACACTCATTGGGTTGCGGTTTCCAAAAACCATTAAATTCTATCGGGTGTCTGAAAGAAAATAGCGTGGAGTACCCAACGAATAATAGTTACCAGAGGAACCATTTAGCTCTTCCACCTCTGCATCTGCCAGAAGTCATAATATGCATATTGCACTGGTCAATAGCACGGGACTTAATATCCGGAAGCCACCACGGTGTCTTATAGATTACATAGGTATAGAACTTCTGACCACATTTGCTACATTTGTAGCCACTGCCAGCATTAGCAGAAACCTGTGCATTAACAGACATTTTTCTCATAGTTTTCACCTCCTCCTATATATGACGAAAACGAATTTTGTACAGATTATGTATAAACTACCAAACCCATACACGGACTATCAGTCAATCTGACTATTGCCAGAGAAACTTTCTTACCAGCACCAAGAGTAATTGAAAGGACGAGACATACCAACATACCAGTATGGAATCCAAGATGACCCAGCATTGTGTCTCAGAATCTGATGACTTTTCACTCCGGTAATTGTCCAACTAATCTGACCGCAGTAATTGCATTTCCAACGACCACCATTAGCCTGTTGCATAGCTTTTACTGACATTCTTTTCATAGTTTTCACCTCCTCCTAAATAACGACGAAAACGGATTTTGTACGGATTATGCACCACACTCGGTATAGCAATTATAAGAGCCAATCCAGTGGAAATGATATGCATAACCGGGACTCCACCAGTATCTCTTCACGCCATGAGCAGCTCTTTGGTGACTTTTCATTGCGCCACTTCCCCAAGTTGCCCAGCCACAATAATCACAATGGTAAGAACCACCATTTGACTTTTTCGAAGTTTCAAGGGACATTTTTCTCATAATTCTCACCTCCTCCTAATAATGGCAAAAACGGACTTTGTACAGATTATCAGTCAATCTGACTATTGCCAGAGAAACTTTTTAGCATGAATTTGGTAATACGACCATGTGCATAGAACACAATATGAAAATTAAATCCACCATTCATGCACAGTTCCTTTTTTCCATGACCAAGAGTAGTTGAAGCCATGAAAAACATAGTTTAATCCACCATTGCACCAACATCTTTGATGTAACCTTACACAAAGAGTATTGCGAAATGTATGACCACAGTAATTACACTTTTGATAGCCACCATTTGCCTGTTGTGTAGCCTTTACTGACATTTTTTTCATAATTTTCACCTCCTCCTATACATGAAGAAAACGGATTTTGTACGGATTGTGCAGAAACTGCCAAATCCATACACGGACTATTAGTTAATCTGACCGTTGTCAGAAAAACTTTCGGGAATCAGCCTGTTAATCCTTTCAGAATCAGGCGAATAGCGAAATCAAAATATCCCTTACGATAAGCATGAGCAACGGCATGACCATATACAGCCCAGTAGCTTGTAGAACGGTAGTCTCCCCACGGACAACGATAAACACGTGCGCCAGCATTGATTTCTCTGGTTTTAATAGTATTAATTTCTTTCATGACCTTTACCTCCTACTTATAGTTAATATTAATCGGAATATTTGTACAAAGCATACAGCTATACTTTAGATGCAATTCAGCAACTGTATGCTTTGTACATAGCTTTAATCAAGCATCGCTACCTTTTAGAAGCACCATGAGATGGAATGACCATTGCCGAACAGAACTTTGGAAAGATGGCTAACATCCTGATGATGATAGCAGCTATACCAAAGGATGGTTTTCTTTCCGCAGTAATTGCATTTCCAGCGACCACCATTAGCACTCTGAGTAGCTTTTACAGACATCTTCTTCATAGCGTTTCACCTCCTTCTATACATGACGAAAACAGATTTTGTACGGATTATGCAAAAACCGCCAAATCCATACACGGACTATTAGTTAATCTGACCGTTGTCAGAAAAACTTCCTTGTGATAGAATAAAAAAGTGATAGCAATTGTCATGTTATCAGCGAACACGCTGAATAATTCCGGAATGCTCCCATGCTTGGGTATAGCGTCCCCACGGTCCACGTTTATACCATGTATAGCGATAACGTGTTGTGCGATGTGACAGTCTTGTATGCAGTTTGCAATCTGCAACCCCCCAAGTAGTAAATCCACAGTACTCACAGCGAACGCTACCACCGTTAGAAGCATTCTGCTTGTTTAAAGACATAGCCTTCATACTCTTTACCTCCTATTACATTAAGAAAAGAGATTTTGTACAAAACATACGGATATGAAGATAATTTTGCATGAACCGTATGCTTTGTACACGGATTCAGTCATAAGACACTAATGGAGAATTACCAACACCATGTGCTGCCATAGCCGCCACCATTGACGATTTCCCACCAGTGTGCAGAATTCTGATGCATACGCATTGTAATCCAGCAAGCGGTTTTTTTGCCACAGTATTTGCACTTTCTGCGACCACCGTTAGCGTTCAAAGTAGCTTTTACAGACATTTTTTTCATAGTTTTCACCTCCCATGTAATAGTCATTTAGCCCTGAGCAAAACTCTGAAAAT
>DJXD01000132.1 GCA_002449585.1 Ruminococcus sp. UBA7013 | reverse complement strand
ATGATCTGCCTGCTATGGATAATGATGATCTCCGGAGAGGAAAACCTTCCTGTCATAAAGCATTTGGAGAAGCAACCGCCATTCTTGCCGGAGATGCCCTGATCTGTGCGCCATTTGGTCTGCTCGCATCAGATTCAAATCTATCATCAGAACAAAAACTCCAGATTATTCAAATTCTTTCCGAACAGGAAGGTGCTGGCGGCATGATCGGCGGACAAATGCTGGATATGCAATTTGAAACACAGGAACATGTTACGCTGGAAGAATTAGAAATCATGTGTCTTGGCAAAACTGGCGCATTGATCAAAGCGGCTTGCCAAATTGGCTGTATCTGTGGAGGTGGTTCTCCGGAACAGATCCGTGCCGCTGGCAATTATGGGGAAACCCTCGGACTTGCCTTTCAAATGATTGATGATATTCTGGATGTCACCAGCACAACGGAACAGCTTGGCAAACCTGTCGGCAGTGATGCCGAAGAACATAAAACAACATTTGTCACCCTGCTGGGCGTGGATGCTGTTCGCACTCGTGCAGAAAAACTCACTGCACAGGCACATGAATTCCTCACCATGTTTGATTCCTCAGGAGATACCTGCTTTTTACATGCATTGACTGATCTGCTTCTGACACGGATACAGTAATTAATTAGAAAGTGAAGACAAATCCATGATATATAATCCTATTTTATGCGCTGGTGTTCTGGGATGGGCTTCGGCGCAGGTTCTGAAGTTCATTTTGTTTTTCATGCAGAATACAAAACTTAATGTTGAGCGGCTTTATGGTTCAGGCGGAATGCCCAGCTCTCATTCTTCCATGGTATGTGCGGCCTTGATCTCTTCCGGAAGAGTGGAAGGCTGGACTTCTACCGCATTTGGCATTATGTTCATGTTAGCGGCCATTGTTATGTATGATGCCGCCAATGTGCGGCTCGAAGCCGGAAAACATGCCAAACAGCTGAATGAAATTGCACAGCGGCTATTTTCACAGGAAGAAGAGGAACGAGTGACAGAATTTAAAGAACTGCTTGGCCATACGCCATTGCAGGTATTCTGCGGCGCAGTACTGGGCATTGTGATCGGTGCGCTGATGCCGCTTTGACAGAATTGGAAAGATAAACGAGTGATATTTATGAATATAACAAATCAGGAAGCAAGAGAATATACTCTCAGTGAACTCAATCTGCCGCAGGATCTCAAAAAGCTGAATTTTTATCAGTGCCGGAAACTGGCCAAAGAAATCCGGAGTTTGATGGTCAGAGTTATTTCTAAAAACGGCGGTCATCTAGCCTCAAATCTGGGAACGGTAGAATTAACAATGGCTTTGCATAGAATATTTGAATCCCCCAAAGATAAAATTATCTGGGATGTTGGTCATCAATGTTATGCACATAAAATCCTGACAGGCCGAGCCAAACAATTTGCTACGATTCGAAAAGAAAACGGCCTTGCCGGATTTCCAAAACCAGAAGAATCAGAACATGATATTTTCATCAGTGGGCATAGCAGTACTTCTATCTCCGTTGCCTGCGGCATTGCAGAAGCCATGCGCATGAAAGGGGATGACCATCATGTGATTGCCGTAATCGGTGACGGCGCACTGACCGGAGGAATGGCTTTTGAAGGGCTGAATAATGGCGGCAAGAAAAAAATGAAAAATCTGATCGTTATTCTGAATGATAATAATATGTCTATTTCCGGGAATGTAGGTGCAATTTCCGGCTATCTGCGTTCGATCCGGGAAAGTGAAAGCTATGTTCTAAAGAAACAGCAGCTTGAAAAGAATTTGATGAGCAATCCTGCGCTCGGCATCCCAGCGGTCAAAGTCCTCAAACGAACAAAGGACAGCTTCAAAAGAATCGTATTCCAGCAAGCCACGATGTTTGAGCAGTTCGGATTTGTATATTTAGGCCCTGTGGATGGGCATAATTTACAGGAACTGGAAGAAGTGCTCCGCACAGCAAAACGCTATGAAGCCCCTGTATTTATTCATGTGAATACTGTCAAAGGCAAAGGCTACCTGCCAGCAGAAAAAAATCCGAGTCAATTTCATGGGGTATCCAGATTTGATATTATCACCGGAAATCCGGAAGTATCGGGAAGCGGCTGCTATTCTGATGAATTCGGAAAAGAATTAACCGCTCTTGCAAAGCAGGATCAGAGAATCTGCGCTGTCACGGCGGCCATGACTTATGGCACAGGACTGCAATATTTTCAAGAAACCTTTCCGGAACGCTTCTATGATGTCGGCATTGCAGAACAACATGCTGTTACCTTTGCGGCCGGGCTGGCATCTGCCGGAATGATCCCGGTATTTGCCGTATATTCAACATTTCTGCAAAGAGCCTATGATCAGCTTTTGCATGATGTCGCCATCAGTAATTTACATGTAGTACTTGGCATTGATCGAGCGGGAATCGTCGGCGAAGATGGAGAGACACATCAAGGAATGTTTGATGTCCCAATGCTGACATCTGTGCCGGGCGTAGTTATTTATTCTCCTGCATGTTATGAAGAATTGCATTTATGCATGAGACGTGCAATTCAGGAAGATATTGGCCTGACTGCTGTGCGGTATCCACGGGGAAATGATAATAACATGAAATTTCCAAAAACGCACCTGAATACAGATTATCAATTTATTGATAATGATTCTGATATGCTTTTAATTTCTTATGGCCGAGTGTATCAATCTTTATGGGAAGCACACTGTGCCTGTGAAAAAATTGGCTATCGAACGGATCTGCTCAAACTGACAAGAATTTTTCCTGTAGTGGAAGAATTAGTAGAAAAAGCCCTGCAATACAGGGTTGTCATGTTTTTTGAAGAAAGTAGCGGCTACGGTGGCATTTCGACTATTTTCGGCTCTTTGCTGGCACAGTATGGATTTTCAGGACGCTATGTAAGAATTTCGGCAGACTGTTTTCTGAAACATGCCTCTGTGCAGGCTCTTCTTGAAAAATCTGAATTATCTGCCCATGCAGTCTGTCGATATATTTATGCTTATGGCCATAAGGATTGACATCGCATTGATGGAGCGAGGATTATGCCAAAGCCGCTCCCGTGCGAAATTATTATTAAAAAGCGGAAACGTTCTTCTTAATCATGAAATTTGTACTAAACCATCTGCACTAGTATCAGAAACAGATTGTTTAGAATTAGAAGATCTCCCCTATGTTGGAAGAGGCGGCTTGAAACTGGAAGGCGCAGTTGCCATATTTCACATCAGCCTGACAGGGCGGATCTGTTTGGATATTGGCGCATCTACAGGAGGATTTACAGATTGTATGTTACAACATGGCGCAAAGAAAATATTTGCTGTTGATGTTGGCCATGATCAGCTGGCGGAAAGCTTAAAAACGCATGCGCAGGTGATCAACATGGAAAATACAGATATCCGGAATGTGGAAACGCTTCCTGAAATTCCTGATTTTTGTAGCATTGACGTATCTTTTATATCTCTCCGTTTGGTTCTCCCATCAGCATACAGACTTTTGCATGATCAGGCGGAATGCATCGCTCTGGTCAAACCGCAGTTTGAAGCTGGAAAATCTGCTTTGAATAAACAGGGCGTTGTGAAGTCTGAAAAAATCAGAAAGCAAGTACTGCATGAAATTTCAGAATTTGCCAGTCAGATCGGCTTTCTGGTCAAATCTTCCTGTGAATCGCCCATAAAAGGCGGATCAGGCAATATAGAATATCTTTTATATTTGCAGAAAGGGAATTTGCATGAATAAGGCTCGTAAAAAAAGAATTTTAAAAATTCTCCTGATTCTGCTGATGATAGTAATCATTCCGGGACTGGATCAGCGCATGATAATAAAATATTATCAGCTTGATCCGGTACAGATCACAGAACCTGTCAGGATCGCCCTGATTACAGATTTGCATTCCTGCAAATATGGAAAAAATCAAGAAACGCTGATTCATGCCATTGATGAGCAACAGCCGGATATTATCGCACTTTGCGGAGATATTTTTGATGATGTTCTTCCAGATCAAAATACAGAAACAGTGATTGCCGCTATTTCTGCAAAATATCCATGTTATTATGTAAACGGGAATCATGAATGCTGGTGTTCTCGTGATGCATTCATGAATAAAATGCAAATTTTGGAAAATTATAATATCAGCATTCTGGCCGGAGAAATGGAAGTCATAGAAATCCGCCAGCAAAAAATAAATCTTTGTGGTGTTGATGATCCTGATGGCTATGCATTATCATTATCAAATACCGGAACAACAGATCAGCAGTTAAAACTATTAGATCAGCAGTGTCAGAATGGGAATTATAGTATTTTATTATCACACAGGCCGGAACTGTTTCCGGAATATAAAAACCTGCATTTTGATCTTGTGCTGTGCGGTCATGCCCATGGCGGACAATGGCGCATTCCCGGCATTCTGAATGGATTATATGCTCCAAATCAAGGCATATTCCCTCCCTATGCCGGCGGAGAATATCAAGAAAATGAGATAACAATGATTGTCAGCCGAGGACTGGCAAGAGAATCCACCAAAATCCCCCGGTTTTATAATCGCCCTGAACTAGTGATCATTGATTTGCAGTGAAGTGAGGAAAAAAACATGCTCCATTTTGTGATTTATCCGAATTTTCAAAAATCTTGTGCACAGGAATATGCTATAAAAGTTTGTGATATTCTTCATACGCTGGGCGGATCTGTCAGCATTGACAAGGCTTATGAAAAAAATTTTACAGCCTGTCCGTATGTGCATTATGATGATTTCTCTATATTGATCCAGAAAGCGGATATTGTCATTGCGATCGGCGGAGATGGAACAATGCTCCGCTGTGCCCGTCAGATGATTGGCTCATCTGCCAGACTTCTGGGAATCAATACCGGCCATCTTGGATTTATGGCGACACTGGAAACGCATCAGCTGGAAGAGCTTGCAAATTTATTTCAGGGAAATTATCATCATTCCCATCGGATTTTATTACAGGCTTCTCTGATCAGCGGCGACAAACAACAAGATTTTATTGCCTTGAATGATATTGTTGTTTCTGGTCTATATGGAAAAGTATTTGATTTTTCTGTATTTGCTGATCATGTTCTGATTGGTCAGTATCGTGCCGATGGTATCATATGCAGTACGCCCACAGGCTCAACAGCTTATGCTTTATCTGCGGGAGGGCCTTTGATCGAACCGGAATTATCCTGCATTGAAATGACTTTAATCTGTCCGCATTCCCTGTTTAATAGGCCATTGCTGTTATCTTCCAGCAGAAAAATCACGATCTGTCATACTGCCGATCCGGAAAGGCGGATCTGTGTGAGTGCAGACGGCGAAACACCAGCCGCATTTCCGGCAGATTCTATGCTGGAAATCCGGAAATCACAGCATATGATCACTCTGATCAGCATGAAGCACAGCAGTTTTTTTGATTCTGTCAATCAGAAATTAATGCAGTCCATCAAAGGAACTGTATAAAAATTAAGAACAGGTAGGAATTCGCATGTTAGAAGAATTATATATTGAAAATCTTGCTGTGATTCAACAGGCAAGAATCAGTTTTCACAATGGCTTTCATGTATTCACCGGCGAAACGGGTGCAGGCAAATCAATCCTGATTCATGGCATTCAAGCCGTCTTAGGACAGCATGTATCAAAAGACTGGGTAAGAACCGGCTGTGATCGTGCAAGCGTTACGGCTTTGTTTACCAATCTGCCGGAATCTGTGATGCAGCTGCTTTCAGAAATGAATATTTCTTGTGAAGAACAGCAAATCACGCTGACAAGAGAAATCCGTGCCAATGGCGGAAGCATAGGCCGGATTAATGGAAAGACGGCATCTGTCTCAGCACTGAAAGAAATCGGCATTCTGCTGATCTCTATTCATGGCCAGCATGATAATCAAATTTTGCTGAATCCGGAGCATCATTTAGAAGTACTTGACGCATTCGGCGGCGATCATTCTTATTTAGAAGCTTATCAGAAAGCATTCAAAGAATTACAAAGCACTGCCAAAGAGCTGAATCAGCTGAAACAGCTGGAACAAAAACGCCGTCAGAGATCCGTTATTCTGCAAAGGCAGATTGATGAAATCGGCGCATTGAATCCCAAACCCGGTGAGGAAGAAGAAGTAGAATCTGCCCTCCGACAAGCAGAAAATGCAGAACAAATTATTGATAATCTTTCTGCAAGTGCCGGAATTCTTTCGCTTGATAATGATAATGCTGTCTCTGAACAGATTCGTTCTGCACTGAGTTTGCTGGAAGCTATTGAAGATGTTTATCCAACAGAAGAAATTCAGCAAAGATTGCAAAGCTGTTTGATTGAAATCAAAGATATTGCACAAGATTTGCAGAATCTATCAGAATCTGTCAGCTTGGATGAAGAAAAAGCCCAGCAGCTGAAACAGAGACATCAGGCAATTATCCAGCTGGAAAAAGAATTTTTCTGTGATTTTGATGAATTAATCCAGCTTTATGAAAATGCAAAGCAGGAAATCAGCTCCATGCAGGAAGATACAGAAAAAATCAGAGAACTGGAAGAAAAGAAAACAACTCTGCTCACAGATGTTACAGAAAAGGCAAAGGCGCTTTCTGATTATCGTGAGCAAACAGGAAAACGATTTTCTGAACGTGTCGCTGAAGAATTGAAATTTCTGGATATGCCGAATGTTATCCTGACCGTTCAGCAGGAAAAAGGAAAGCTGACCATTCAGGGACGTGATAGCATTATTTTCCTGATCTCCGCCAATAAAGGCGAAGAACCTAAGCCAATCTCAAAAATTGCATCCGGCGGCGAATTATCCCGAATCATGCTGGCTTTGAAATCCGTCATTGCTGACCGTGACAGCATCCCGACATTGATTTTCGATGAAATTGATACTGGTGTCAGTGGAAAAGCGGCTCAGAAAATCGGCTTTAAACTCCGGGAAATCAGCCGGAGCAGACAAGTCCTCTGTGTCACACACCTGTCACAGATCGCTATTATGGCAGATGTTCATTTCATGATCGAAAAACATGATGAAAATTCAAGAACTGTCACCAATGTGCATTTACTGGATTTTGATGGCCGTGTCAGAGAAATTGCCCGTATCATGGGCGGCGAAAATCCCAGCAGTCTGATTTTGGAAAGTGCTCGTGAAGAACTGAAAAAAATCATTGAGGGGGTGTGACGCATGGAAATGCATGATTATATTATCATTGACATTCAGGGCGATTATGCCCAGTTACAGCAGACAGATGCTGATAATCCGGAATTATTCCCGGTAGCAGTTGCCCTGCTCCCGTTCAGCTCTGATGTCGGTACAAAATTACATGGTATGATGGGAATGTTCGAAATTGTCGAATAAACCCCTTGACAAATTCTTAAAAATATGCTAAAATAAATGCATACCTGAAACGCTGTGAAGGAAAGAAGTAAGAAAAATCCCTGTTTACAGAGAATTGTCGGATGGTGCGAGACATGAAATATATTTTTCTGAAATACATTCCAGAGCGGATTCCCTGAACTCCTTTCAGTAGGGGAATACGGAGTGATGCACGTTATTGCATCCCAAAGATCTGGCTATAGCCGGATAAATTGAGGTGGTACAGCGGTTATTCAGTCGCCCTCTGCATTCATGCAGGGGCGTTTTCTATTTGAGGTGATTGCTTGAAAATTGATGAAACAACCAGAAAAAAAGCCCTCCTGCTATTGCTCGTGATCATCATCGCCATGCTGATCCCACGTGTCACTTATGCAGAGGATGGCACTGTCATGTATGAAGCTATGCTTTATAGCTATACAGAATTAAATACCCTATGGACACAGGATCACCACATTGGCCGCCTGATTGGGACAGAAATCCGCATTCTGGGAAATACTGTCTATAGTGATGTCGAATTCTTTCCTAGTAATACAGATCAGGTATTGTCCCCAGCAGAATAATATTTTGAAAAAGGAGTATGAATAATGACCGTTTTTGAAGAACTCGAACGCCGTGGCCTGCTCGCTCAGCTCACGGATAGAAAAGAAATCGAAGAATTGATTAATGCCGGAAAAGCAACTTTCTATATCGGATTTGATCCCACTGCCGATTCCCTGCATGTTGGCCATTTTATGGCTCTCTGCCTGATGAAACGTCTCCAAATGGCCGGAAATAAGCCTATTGTATTACTCGGCGGCGGTACTGGCATGATTGGCGATCCCTCCGGTAAAACCGATATGAGAAAAATGCTTACCCCCGAAACCATCGCCCATAATATCCAATGCTTTAAAAAACAGATGAGCCGCTTTATTGATTTTTCTGATGATAAAGCAATTGCTGTGAATAATGCTGACTGGCTCATGAATCTGAATTATGTCGAATTATTAAGAGAAGTCGGCGCACAATTCACTGTCAACAGAATGCTTGCGGCCGAATGCTATAAGCAAAGATGGGAAAAAGGCCTGACATTCTTGGAATTTAATTATATGATCATGCAGAGCTATGATTTTTATAGATTATATCAAGATTATGGCTGTAATATGCAATTTGGCGGTGATGATCAATGGTCAAATATGCTCGGCGGTACAGAGCTGATCAGACGCAAACTCGGAAAAGATGCCTATGCTATGACCATTACACTCCTGCTGAATTCCGAAGGGAAAAAAATGGGCAAAACCGAAAAAGGCGCAGTATGGCTCGATGCTGAAAAAACCAGCCCTTATGAATTCTTTCAGTACTGGAGAAATGTCGCTGATGCCGATGTGATTAAATGCATGAAAATGCTCACATTCATCCCGATCGAAGAAATTGAAGAAATGGAAACACATCTCGAAGGCGCAGGCTTCAATAAGGCCAAAGAACTGCTTGCTTATAGCCTGACAGAATTAGTCCATGGCAAAGAAGAAGCGGACAAGGCTCTTGAAGCCGCTAAAGCAGTATTTGGCGGCGGCGGTAATTCTGAAAATATGCCATCTACCGTGATTCCAGCGGATAAGCTTACAGATGGAACAATCAATATCTGTGATCTGCTTGTAGCATGCAATCTTGTGCCGACCAAATCCGAAGGCAGAAGAAATATTCAACAGGGTGGCATTTCGATCAATGGCGAAAAAATCACAGATCCAAAAGCGGAAATCAAGATTGATGGTGAAGTGATCATTAAAAAAGGCAAAAAAGTATTCCACAAGGCAACACTTGCATGATATGGAAAAATATTTAAAAATCAAAGAACTGTTTGAATTGCACCAAAATAATGAAAACGCCCTGAAAATGTCAGCCTATATGCAGAACTTGTTTTTATTTTATGGACTAGCAACGCCAGAACGAAGGGCAATATGTAAAGATTTCCTGAAAACGGAACAAAAAAATAAAAGTATAGACTGGGAATTTATCAATGCTTGTTATCAGGATGAACACAGAGAATTCCAGTATTTAGCTGTAGATTACTTAACAAAAATGCATCCATTTATTGCATACGATGATTTAGAAAAGATCAAATTCTATATTCAAATAAAATCATGGTGGGATACAATCGATAAATATGCAAAAGATATTGTTGGTGCTGTCGCATTAAGAAACAGTCAGGCTGATGAATTAATGCTTGTTTGGTCTAGAGATGCAGATTTTTGGATCAGAAGAATTGCAATATTACATCAGTTAGGCAGAAAAGAAAAAACCAATACGGAATTGTTACAACAGATTATTGTGAATAATTTCGGAAGCAAAGAATTTTTTATTAACAAGGCCATTGGCTGGAGTCTACGAGATTATTCAAAAATAAATCCTGTCTGGGTCAAGGCATTTATCGAAAAACACAAAGCCAAAATGAATCCATTAAGCATAAAAGAAGCAAGCAAATATATTTAAACAATAATAAAAATCAGCTCCGGATCTCTCCGGGGCTGATTTCTATCATGCGGATACGGCTTCTGTATTTCTGCGGAATACCAGTGTGACATCCTCCCCCGCCTAAAGAGGCGGGGGCTTCTTCCCTCGCCAACGGGTTTGGTTCTTGCTCGATAGTACCAGTGTACTAAGCATAAACAAGCTAACCCCGTGTGTCCCAC
>DJXD01000134.1 GCA_002449585.1 Ruminococcus sp. UBA7013 | reverse complement strand
TATAATCATCATGTGTCAGAAAAATGCTGTCAGAAAGCAGTGGATTATCAGTTGATTTCTGCTGTTTTTCTGCGAAAAGTGCATGGAAAATGACAATAAAAAAAGCCTGCTCCTTTTGAGGGGAACAGGCGAAAAAACAGCTTGCAAAATCGGCTGTCTTATGGTATAATGAAAAAGACGAAAGGAGCGTGATTCCATGCCGATACTCGACTGGATAGGCAAAGAAAAAGTCATCAATCATCATATGGAAGTACCATTCAGGGTGCTTGAACCGTCCTACACCTACGGAGAGGACAGCGGAAACATGATAATTCACGGGGACAATCTGTCCGCCCTGAAATCGCTTTTACCCCGATATGAGGGGAAAATCCGCTGTATTTACATTGACCCGCCCTATAATACAGGCAATGAAGGCTGGGTATATAACGATAATGTCAACGACCCACGCATCAGAAAATGGCTGGGTGAGGTAGTCGGCACGGAGGGCGAGGACTTGTCACGGCATGACAAATGGCTTTGCATGATGTACCCACGGCTGAAACTGTTGCACAGACTGCTTGCTGAAGATGGAGTTATATTCATTTCGATTGATGATAATGAACTTTACAATCTGAAAATGATTTGTGACGAGATTTTTGGATTAAAAAACAGATTAGGTACTATTTCAAATACAAATAATCCAAAAGGACGGTCAGATGACAAATTTATTGCAACTGCACACGAGTATATTCTTGTTTATGCAAAAAATTCTGAACTTACAAAATGGTTTGGATTTGAACCAACAGACGAAATTATTGTCAGATACAACAAAGAAGATGAAAATGGAAAAAGATACAGAGAAATTGATTTAAGAAAAACAGGGGAAAATGATTTAAGAGAAGATAGACCAAATTTATTCTATTATTTTTATTATAATGAAAAAACAGGCGACTTTTTTCCGAGTAATGAAGAAAAAACAATTGATGGATATATTCAAATAGTGCCATTAAGAGCAGACGGAAAAGAGGGAAATTGGCGTTGGAGCTTAGATACAGCAAAAACAAATATAAATTCCTTAATTCCTAAATTTATGCCTGCAAGAAAAATCTGGGGTGTTATGCAAAAAGATTATCTTGAAAATCGTAGTTTAGTAAAACCAACAAGTTCATGGACTTTTAAAGATGTTAATAGTGAACGTGGTTCTGAGATTTTTATAAATTTAGGATTTAATAAAAAAGATTTTCCAAAACCTAAACCAGTTGGAACAGTACAAAGATGCATTCAGTTAGCAACCGATAAAGATTCTATTATTCTTGACAGTTTCGCAGGCAGTGGCACAACAGCTCATGCAGTCCTGAACATGAACAAGCAGGACGGCGGAAACAGAAAGTTTATTCTCATCGAAATGTGCGACTATGCCGAAACTATCACGGCGGAACGTGTCAAGCGTGTGATTGACGGCTACGGTGACGGAAAGAAAAAAGTTGACGGTACGGGCGGAGGGTTCACATTCTATGAACTCGGTGAAACGCTCCTCAACGGCGATTTGCTGAATGAGAATGTCGGAGCTGATAAAATCCGTGAATATGTCTATTTCACCGAAACGAAACAGGAACTCGAAAACAAGCCCGATGAACCGTATTTTATGGGGAAATATCTCGATACAGCGTACTATTTCTACTATGAAAAAGACAGCGTCACAACCTTGAATCATACATTTTTGACGACTGTCAAAACCATAGCAGAAAGCTATGTCATGTATGCGGACAGGTGCATTTTAAGTGACACGGAACTTGAAAAATTTCATATCACATTCAAGAAAATTCCCCGTGATATAGCCAGATTGTGAGGTGATAACATGGAACTGAAAAATTATCAGAAATCCGTTATGAAAGATTTGACAAATTATATTTCCATTCTGAATCAAGAGAACGATTTTCACAAGGCATGGAAGCATTTCTGGAATGAGCAGAATATTGCAGTCGGACTGGGCGGAGTACCCGCCTATCAGAACAATATCAAAGGCGTGCCTCATGTCTGCATGAAAGTTCCCACAGGCGGAGGGAAAACTTATATGGCTTGTTCAGCCGTCAAGCTAATTTTTGATGAATTTCCGCAAGGCAAGCCGAAAATAGTTGTATGGCTTGTACCGTCCGACCCGATTTTAGTACAGACGACTAAAAATCTGATGAACCCCGAACACCCTTACAGACAACGGTTAAATGCCGATTTTGCAGGACGTGTCAGTGTTTACACAAAAGAAATGCTCCTGAACGGTCAGAATTTTTCACCCGACACGGTACAGGAGCAGTTGACAGTATGTATTTTGAGTTATGGCTCATTACGGATTGACAGCAAGAAAAAAGATGTTCGCAAGGTTTATCAGGAAAACGGCAGTTTATTGAAGTTTGCGGAGTATTTCAGGGACGATTCCGCACTGTTGGCGGATACTCCCGACACGGCATTGATTCAGGTGTTACGGAAGTTACAGCCTGTAGTGATTGTTGATGAAAGCCACAATGCAGAAAGTAATCTCAGTATCGAAATGCTGAATAACCTGAATCCGTCATTCATTCTGGATTTGACTGCAACACCACGGAAAAACAGTAATATTCTTTCTTATGTGGATGCATGGGAACTCAAAAAAGAAAACATGGTGAAACTGCCTGTTATCGTGTATAATCGCTCCTCAAGAAA
The DNA here is from genome assembly GCA_002449585.1 of Ruminococcus sp. UBA7013. GTDB lineage: Bacteria > Bacillota > Clostridia > Oscillospirales > Ruminococcaceae > UBA3855. The sequence continues at coordinate 368 of DJXD01000134.1, read as the reverse complement.
CAGCGTGATTGAAGATGCAATACAGCTTCGGAACAATCTTGAACAGCAGGCGATTGCAGAGGAGCAGGAAAGCGGAAAATATATCCGTCCGATTGTGTTGTTTCAGGCACAGCCGAAAACCTCCAATGACAGTGACACCTTCCAGAAAGTGAAACAGATATTGCTTGATTATGGAATTCTGGAAAATCAGATAGCTATCAAGACTTCCAAAGTTGACGATTTGGGAAAAATCGACCTGATGAGCCGTGACTGTGAAATCAGGTACATTATCACAGTCAATGCGTTAAAAGAAGGCTGGGACTGTCCATTCGCCTATATACTGGCAAGTTTAGCAAATAAAACATCAAGTGTTGATGTTGAGCAGATTC
>DJXD01000001.1 GCA_002449585.1 Ruminococcus sp. UBA7013 | reverse complement strand
TCCTTGCTAACTTTTGTTGAAAATTTTGCATTTCAGAAATAATGAGATGCAGAATTTTGATTTTACAGCTATTCTGTGGAACAATTATTCAAGATGGAAACAAAATTTCAGTTACTTTCATTTCATCGAACACCTTCTCTAATCATCATAGTATGAATTTGCATTTTTAGAATCGTCTCTGCACTTGATAAGTGCTGAAAAATATGACTAAGATACAGGCAAATTTTCATGTATAACTTCAAAAATCCAGTAAATACTAACAAAGCAGTCAGGTTATTTTAAAATCATCTGAATTATAAGGAGAGTAAAAAACATGAAAGCAACAGGTATTGTCAGGAGAATTGATGATCTTGGACGAGTCGTTATTCCCAAGGAAATCCGCAGGACAATGAGAATTCATGAAGGCGACCCATTAGAGATTTATACTAGTAATGATGGAGAAGTGATTTTCAAGAAATATTCAGCTATTGGGGAAATGAGCGAGAATGCTTCTCAAGTAGCGGATATTATGTACAAATTAGCCGGATGCCCGGTAGTGGTATTTGATCGTGATCATGTTGTAGCAACATCTGGCGTAACCAAAAGAGAATTTCAGGAAAGAAGAGTATCTCCGGAATTAGAGGAACTAATGGAGACACGGAAACAATATTTTGCAGAAGATGAGAATCAAAAATTCTATGCTGTTGAAGGCGTAGAACAGAGTTCTCTTGCATGTCTGCCGATTCTATCCGCTGGCGATGTGACGGGAGCAGTGGCATTTCTGAATAATGGAAAATATGGAAAAATTTCAGAATCTCAGAAAAGCCTTGTTAATGCTGCCGCACAGTTCTTAGGCTGCCAAGTAGAATAATGATTTCAATAAAGCACACCCAGATCATATAGGAGATGGGTGTGCTTTTCGTTATGTTAGCAGATATTCAAGTAGATGATCATCCTTTTCCCGGATGCTTACATATAAGATTAGCATATCAGTGATATAATCTTTATTTATATTACAAGATTTGCCGAAATAATTGCTATAATCATCTGTACCATTTCCAGCGGTAGCAAAACAGGATTGACAGAATTTAGATGCCCAGCATGATTGACAGCTATTTTTTGACTGGGCATAATAATGCATGATTTTTGATTTACTGATTTCAGGGATTTCATCAAGATGAAAGATTGTTCCAAAATAAGAATCTCCACAGTTACGATCACACATATGTAAATTTCCATTTGTGCTGACAAATAAGCGGCCATTTCCGGGGGTACAGCATCCCTGCATAGAAATTTGATCAGAAGGCGCAATATTTCTATGATGAATCAGCGAAAGCATTCTTTTGAATAGCATTTTTTCGAAATGCTTATTTTTAGGATTTTCTATCAAAGCAATCATCATTTCTTTGTAATCCTGATGTAATTGCTGATTTTCAGATTGCATATCGAATTGATTTAGCCAATCTGTGTGATCAGGTGACACAAAAGAAATATTTAGATAATTATTAGTGAAAAGATCGTTTTGATTGAAAAATTGTGCATTTTCTTTCAGATGATATGGCGGGGTCAATGTGATATTGAAATTAATATGTGTCTGATACCAGTCATGATTGATAGTTTGGATTGTCTTCAAATTGGAAAGCAATTTTTCAGATGTAATTTGTTGGGAAATGGTCTTTCTGTATAGATCTTGATTGATCCCATCAAAACTGAAATTGATAATAAAATCATGTGTGATAAAAAATGCAATAGTGGATGGATCTAAGCAATAACCATTTGTAGTGATTACGAAACGGATATCTGGTTTGATTTGTTTTATTTTGCTGACTAAATCTTTTATGAGATGGAATTCAAGAAGGGCTTCACCGCCGTAAAAGCTTATATATTGAGGAGAAATTTTATTTTGTTTTAGTAATTCTAAAATTTGATGGATGACAGTCGGGCTTATTTTTTGATCTGTATGCACACGCTGATGCTGATAATGGCCGGAAAAGATGCAATAATCACATCTGAAATTGCAGTTTTGTGTGATTTCCAGGACAAGAATAGAATTAGCAATGGGAAAGTGTTCAATAAAAGGTTCTTTTGTCATGGTATGTTTTTGATAGAATGTCGTATCTGCATGATCATCCAGATCATGGAAAGAGATTTCATGATGTAAGATTCCGGCATATTCTTTTTCAGATAATTCAAAAACACTATTGGTAATGCTTTCATATACGTAATGCTTGCCGGAAAAAGAAGTAAAAAGTTGATAAATAGAGATCCCCCCTTAAGAAATCCCCTGCTAAATATCAGCAGGGGATAAATCATTATTGAATTACAGCGGCCATAGCGGCGGCAGAGATTGCTAAAACCAGTGGCTTATCTCCGCATGTTTCCTTACAGGAGCAAGAGCTTCCGCCTATCAAATGACTTTGCACAGGGGCATTGTCAGAAGGCTGAATTTTAGTTTCTTCTTTTTCAGCATCAAAAACCCGTTTCATAGAAAGTCCTCCTCTCTGATTTTTTATAACTAAATTATAGCATAAGCACAGAGAAAAGTCAAGCCAATTCTGAAAAATTCTATTCATCGGATTTCTGATTTTCTGATTTCTCAATATCTTCTAAGATTTTAACATATTGGGCATCTTCTGCTTTTAGATCCGCCTGCATGATTTCATCATGTTCCGCAGGGGTCATTTGATTTTTGCGGATCGTGCGGATCAGGAAAAAGATAATCACGCCAAGAAGGAGAATGCCGCCTGTGATCAGCAGAACAGATTTGACATCTGTCACACCTTTTTTGCGAAATCCGGGGATCTGAACAGGCAAGGGCTTTCCATCTGCATCCGTTTCCTCGCCATCGGTGTAGCCAAATGCATAATCTCCGATGGTTTTGCAATTTTTAGGAATCGTGATTTCTTTGAGAGAATCGCAGGCATAGAAGGCATAATTGCCGACACCTCTAAGAGAATCCGGAAGATGTACATCTATCAGACTGGTACAATCTGAGAAAGCATTTTCATAAATAATTTCCAGCCCTTCGGGAAGATAGATCTGTTTCAGGCCGGTACAATATTCAAATGCCCCTGCGCCGATATATTGCAGAGTAGAAGGGAAAAGGACTTCTTCAAGATCAGATTCTCCAAAGAAAGCGGCTTCATCAATAATGGTCACGCCTTCGGGGACGGTAAAATTGACATCTGTTTTTCCGCATGGATAAGCAAAGAGTGTTTGATTTTGATCTTTATAGAGAATACCATCTTTTGCTGTATAAGTCGGATTGCCTTCTTCTACTTGATATTTTGCAATATTGGGACAGCCAAGAAATACCATAGATCCTATTTTTTCGATCTGTTTAGGAACAGTAAATTCTGTGATATTAATACAGCCATAATAGGCCATTGAGCCAAGTGTTGTGACGGATGAGGGCAATTCTGCATTTTCAATTGCATAGCAGAATGCAAATGCATAATCCTGAATTTCTGTCAGGCCATCGGGAAATTTAGGTGTTTTCAGAAGATTGCAGTTGTAAAAAGCAGAGATCCCGATACTGGTGAGGGTATCCGGATAATTAATATCTTCCAGCTGAATGCAATCAAAACATAAACCTTCCGGGATTGCTTTGAGATTTTTAGGAAGTGTGAGCGTTTTCAGGCTGGTACAGGCATCAAAGGCATATTTGCCAATGGTTTGCACATTATCCGGAATAGTCATACTTTTGAGTGCAGAACAGCCCATAAAAGCATTTTCGCCGATCTTCGTGACATATTTTCCAAAGCTAATATATTCAATATCAGCGCAGTTATAAAATGCGCCTTGTGAGATTTCGACAATGCGTTTTCCATTGACTTCATCAGGAAGATTGACCATCAAAGAAGCGTTATCACAGGAATAGAGAGAAACGCCGCCATCTACATAAGCATAAGTGAATAAATTATCTGAAAAAGTTTTCAGATCAGAATTTTCAGCGAAGGCCGGGAGCGCACTGCACAGACAGAAAAAGAACAGAATGCAGGCGGAAAGGCATGACAGAATTTTTTTCATGATGTTTCCCCTCTTTGTTTCAAAATGCGGATAATCGCAATGATCAAGATAATAATGATGATACTGATCACGCCGATCAAGATATAATAAATCTGATTTTGATTTTTCAGAAGTTCATAATGCAAGTGATTGGTCACAGCATATTTCCATGCAGGAGAATCACGCCAGACATAAAGAACACAATTTTCCTGAATTTGATAGCTGTCAGAATCTTCATTATAAAGATAGCCCATGCAATAGGCATTGACAGTTTCCAATGTTTTCGGAATGATGATAATTTCAAGGGAAGGGCACTGACAGAATGTATAAGCCCCCAGTTCCCGGATATTTTCAGGCAGGCGGACAGCTTTCAGGCTGGAGCAGTCATAAAAGCATTGATCTCCGAGTGAAAGCAATGTTGAGGGAAATGTAATCTGCTCCAATGCATTGCAATGCCCGAATACTGCGCCGGGCAGTTCTGTCACACCCTCCGGAATCTGAATGCTTTTCAATGCAGTGCAATAATAAAAAGCATCTTCGCCAATTTGATTGACTTGATTCAGGTCAATATTTTCCAGATATTGTGCGCCGATCAATGCCCAATTGGCAATTTTATGACAGCTGTCCGGAAGCTGATAATTAGAATCTGGCTTTGCTTCGGGATATTTGATCAATGTTTCCCCGGATTGATCAAACAGAACACCGTCAGGGGATTGATAAGCCGGATTATTTTCATCTACATGAATAGCGGTCATGCGTTCGGTAGTTTCAAACACATAGTTTCCGATTTCAGTGACAGATTTAGGAATATTAATTTCTGTCAGAGATGAACAACCATAAAAAGCATAATCTCCAAAAGTCGTGATAGTTTCCGGAATGGTGATTTCTGTCAGATAACTGCATTCTGCAAAACAGTTTTCTGCTAATGCCGTGATGCGATGGCCGCCCACTTCTGATGGAATTTCTGCTTTTGTGATCGTTTTATTAATGCATGTGATTTCTGCTGTACCATCTTCTCTAAGCGTATAACTGAAATCATCTGCGGCATGGGTATGCAGGGGAATCAGGCAGAACAAAGCCGCCGTGATAGAATAGAATATGCATTTTAATTTCATAATTCATCCTCCTGTCAGCGAATATCATGCAATTTCTGATAGCGTTTCTGCATGACAATCAAGAAGATCACGACCAGAATCACAAATATCACAATGCCTATGATGATATATAAAAATACAATCCCTTGTGTAATACCGCCGGTACATTTGACGTTATATTTTGCCGCATATGTAAAAGCAGGTGTTCCATTATCGGCATCAATCTCGAAATCTGGCAGATGTTTTAATTCTTCATGATCGCCGTAATAAAATCCCATGGCATATTCGCCGATTGTTTTCACATGCTCTGAAACACGAATGCTTTTCAGGGAAGCACAGGAGAAAAATGCATAATCATTGATCGTTTCCAGAGATTCCGGCAGTGTGATTTCTTCCAATGCAACGCAGTTATAAAAACAACCTGATCCCAGACTAATCACGCCTTCCGGAATGGAAACATGTTTCAAAGATGTGCAATCACCGAATAATGATCCCTGCAATGCCGTGATACCTTCCGGAATTTCCATGCTTTCCAATGCTGTGCAATAATAAAATACATCTTCGCCAATTTCTTTGATATGAGAAATAGCAATTTCTTTCAGATAAGTATTACCCATGAATGCATAGCTTTCCAGCTTAGTGCAATCGGGCGGAACAGTATAAGATTCCCCTTCTTTTGCGCTTGGATATAGAATTAATTCTGATCCATCAGCTGTGAATAAAATGCCATCTTCATCTTTATAGACTTTATTACCCTTTGCGACATTGACAGATTGTAATGCATTGCATCCCTCAAATGTAAAGCCTTCGATTTCAGAGACATTAGCCGGAATGCTGATTTCTTTCAGGCTCGAACAGCCATAGAATGCCTGAAATCCGAATTTTTCGACGCTTACCGGAATATTGATTTCTTCCAGACCTGAACAGCGATAAAATGCATAATCTTCCAGAACTGTGATCGAATCCGGGAGAGTGACTTTTTTGAGATTCTGATTATCTTTAAAGCAATCGACTTCGATCATGTTAATCACATGACCATTGATTTCACGGGGAACAACTGCCTCTGTAATCTCTGCATCCTGACACTTGACGGAAAATGTTCCATCTCCATAGTCAGCATACATCCAAAGGCCATCTTCAGAAAATCCTGTTTTCAGGCCGGTGATTTCCTCGGCCTGTGCCGGGAGGCCTGTCAGAATACAAAGGCTTGTCAGCAATCCGGCTATGATAATTCTGATCTGTTTCATTTATGATCATCCTGTTTCTGTTTACGAGGTTTTTTCATCATCAGGATCAGGAGAACAATCGCCAGAATAATAGCAATACCGCCGACTGTAGCAAGCAATATTTGCAAGAAAGGGCTTCCCTTGACTTCGGGAGCGATCACGTCAGCAAGATCAGGATCATCTGGGGTTTCCGGATCTTGAAAACGGCTTTCTGTGATATTGGTTTTCTCTTCTTCTGTTTCTATATTAGAATCAGATTGTTCTGTCTCTGAATCTGTGATTTCTTCTGTATCGCTCTCTGTAGTGGGGACTTGTTCCGGTGCGGCTGGTTCTTCTGCATTATTCACAGCAATGAATGTGAAATGATTCTGATAATCATTATCCGGATCAGATGCAGTGCAATAATTTTGTGCTTCTGTGCCTTCTTCGCCATAAATCACAAATGAGCTGATCGGATTTAGATTTGCATCATAGCCAAATGCACCATAATCCAGCGTGGTGACATTCCGGGGAATGGTGATATTAGTCAGCCCTGTACCGGCAAATGCAAACTGACCTACAGTATATAATGTATCCGGGAGGGTGATCTGTGTCAATGCCGGACAGCTGCTGAATGCGGCACTCTCAATAATTTCAAGTCCATGGCTTAATGTCACATCATGCAAGAGATTGCAATAGGCAAAGCCATATTCATCAATCTGCATGACAGATGCAGTATTGATTTTTTCAAGATTAGAATAAGCGAATGCCCAGCTGTCAATATATTTTACACTAGCAGGAATGGCGACCTCTTTCAAATTTTGTGCAAAGCCGAAACAGCCGGGGGCGATTTCATCCACTGTGCCGGGAATCATATAAGTATCGCCTGCCTTAGCGGCCGGATAGGCAACCAGAAGCTGACCGCCATCAGCGGCAAGTGCGCCGCCATCCAGAATGCTCAGATAAGGATTTCCTTCTTTGACAGTGATTTTTTCCAGACTGGTACAGCCGAAGAAGATCGAATTGCCAATATCTGTAACACTCGCCGGAATCGTGATACTGGTAAGGCCTTTTGCTTCCATAAATGCCGCATTCCCAATATAACCAACTTCATAGCCGTCGAGAAAATCCGGAATAATCAATTCTCCCTGATAAGAATCTGATGGGATAAAATCCAGAATTTCGGCACGTCCTGCATTATTGATCTTGAATTTATAAAGATCTTCCGGCCTGGCTTCTGTAGGTGCTTCTGAAATCTGCTCTTCGGGGGGGGCTTCTTCGGCAAATGCAGGAAAAGGGAGAATAGCTGTCATCGCAAGGATGACAGCGAATAGATGACTTATTTTTTTCATAAAATTTATTCCACCGTTACAGATTTGGCCAGATTTCTGGGCTTATCGACATCATTTCCCTTGTGGACTGCTGTATAATAAGCAATCAGCTGGAGCGGTACAACGGCGAGCATTGGCATGAGCAAATCTTCATATTCCGGCAGACCAAAACGGAAATCAGCTGTTCCTTCTTCCGGATGATATGCATCATGACAGATCAGAATTACTTTTGCACCACGGGCTTTGACTTCTTTGATATTGCTGATTGTCTTTTCTAATAAATTTCTCTGTGTGGCAACGGCGATGACAGGCATATTTTTCGTAATCAGAGAGATTGTTCCGTGTTTGAGTTCTCCAGCGGCATAAGATTCAGAATGAATATAAGAAATTTCTTTGAGCTTCAAAGATCCCTCCATGCTGAGGGCATAATCCAGCCCACGGCCAATATATAATAAGCTGTCAGCAGTGATTAATTCAGAAGCAATCAACTGTGTCATTTCTTTATTTTCCAGAATTGCAGAAATTTGATCTGGTGTATTCTGGAGCAGAGATGTCAAACGACGGCATTCTGTCTCATCAATGCAATGATTGGCAAGTGCAAGTTCAAAAGCGAATAAATACATCACGGCGATCTGTACCATGTAGGCCTTTGTGGAGGCAACTGCAATTTCAGGGCCTGCATGTGTATAAATCAGCATATCAGATTCTCTTGCAATAGAACTCCCTTTGACATTGACAATAGCTAATGTTTTTGCGCCTAATCTCTTAGAAAGCTTCAATGCTTCCAGACTATCAGCCGTTTCACCAGATTGGGAAATAATAATCACAAGATCACCTTCTCCAACCAGCGGCTCTCTGTATCGGAATTCTGATGCAATATCTACATTAACAGGGATTCTTGCCAGCTTTTCAATCACATATTTTCCGACGATCCCGGCATGCATAGCTGTGCCACATGCAACAACATGAATTTTTTTGAATTCCAGAAGCTTCTCCGGGGTGATGCCGCATTCTTCCAGATTCGGCAGACCGTTTTCAATCCGGGGGGTAATCGTTTTCTTGATGGCTTCGGGCTGTTCATGAATTTCTTTCAGCATGTAATGCTCATAGCCGCCTTTTTCTGCGGCACTAATATCCCAATCTGCTGTTTTCATCTCTTTTTCGATTTTCTGATAATGCAGATCATAAATCTTTGCGCCCTGCTTGCTTAATACTGCAATCTCACCGGGTTCGAGCAGATAATAATTTTTAGTATACTGCAAAATAGCAGTCACATCCGAAGCAATAAAGCTTTCATTCTCACCAACCCCGACGATCAAAGGGGATTCTTTTCTTAATGCAAATACTCTGTCTGGGAAATCGGCAAAGATCACGCCGAGAGCATAAGAGCCTTCTACTTCTTTGAGCGTCTTCACAATCGCCTCTACCGGATTTCCATGATTTTCGATATAATAATAATCAATCAGCTGAGCGACAACTTCCGTATCTGTATCACTTTCAAAAGTTCTCCCCTGAGAGAGTAAAAATTCTTTCAGCTTTTTATAATTTTCAATAATACCGTTATGCACCAGAGTGACATTTCCGCCGCCATGGGGATGAGAATTTCTGTCAGATGGTTCTCCATGGGTTGCCCATCTGGTATGGCCAATTCCGGCATGGCCAGAGGGTTTGCCTTCTTTCTGCATTTTCTCTTTCAGATCTGCCAATCTGCCTTTTGATTTCACAACTTTGATAATTTCATTTTCAAATACAGCAATTCCAGCGGAGTCATATCCTCTATATTCCAGTCGTTCCAGTCCGCTCAGGAGCACATCAGCCGCATCACGCTGGCCGACATATCCGACAATTCCACACATAATTGAAATACCTTCTCTTCTATGAATTTCTGCCGATGCAGATATTTTATATTATAGCATATAATTTTAAAAAATGCAACTGCTTTCATCTTGTTTTCAGAAAATTTCCACATAATTTCCTTGATCTGAAAAAGTGCTTGACAAATGCAGAAGTTTGTGATATAATAATTCTGTTGATAAGAGTTTGATGTTATCTGGAGGGGTGCAACATGGGTCTTATTATTGTTTTTCTTTGATTCAATCCACGCCAAAGCATAATAGTGAAAAAAACAGCGCAGAAATCTGCGCCGTTTTTCATTTTATTATGTTTCGATTCTCTGTCGAATGTAATTTTCCAGCAGATCAGCTGTTTTCTCAATGCCCAAGCGGCTTGTATTGATCGTAATATCATACCCCCTTGCATCGCCCCATTGATTACAGCAATAATAATTATGATATGCCCGTCTTCTCTTATCATGCCGATTGATGACATTTTTGGCTTCTTCTTCGCTGATCTTCCGGGATTCCATCACACGCTGAATTTTTGATTCTTCATCTGCCAGAATAAATAATTTAATCAGACAGGAATAATCTGAAAGCACATCATCCGCACAGCGGCCAACAATCACAAAAGATTCCCCTGCTTCTGCTTTCTTCTGGAGATATTCAAACTGGATATTTGCAACATGTTCTTCTGGTGAACTGCTTAATCCTCTGACCGTTCTGGATAAAAACGAACGTTTTGGCACTTCATCAAACTGCCGCAGCCGTTCAATATCACCCAGAGTTTCGGCGGCGATTTCATCCAGCAGATTCCGGTCATAATAATTAATCGCAAATCTTTCAGAAAGCATATGCGCAATTTCTCGCCCACCGCTGGCAAATTCACGGCTGACAGCAATAATAAGTTGATCATCCACAAAAAATTCCCCCGTTCTGAATTTGATTTTATTTATTATAACATATTTTTTAATTTTTGTCAATCTGAAATTTGTTAGCCTAGTTAACTAAATTTGTGAAAAAATCACAGATTTCTATTGACAAATCATAAAAAATTTGCTATAATCATAATTGCGTTCTGTATTTGTACTAGAATCCGTTAACCCGGTTAACAGATATTGTATAATTCCTATGGATGTGATATAATATAAAATAATCTGAAAAATTAACAGAAAAGAAGGGAATTTTGAATGGAAAAACGCTATATCTATGCAGATCATGCTGCTACAACAGCGGTATCTGATGAAGTGTTAAAAGAAATGCTGCCCTATTTTCAGGAGCATTTCGGCAACCCCTCCAGCATCTACGCCAAAGGCCGTGAAAATGAACGTGCTATCATAGATGCCCGTGCCCGTGTCGCAAAATGCCTGAATGCTGATCCAAAAGAAATTTATTTCACAGCTGGCGGATCAGAATCCGATAACTGGGCGATTAAAGGGACTGCCGACCGGCTCGCCGCAAAAGGGAAAAAGCATATCATTACAACTGTATTTGAACATCATGCCGTTCTGCATACTTGTGAATTTCTTGAAAAACATGGCTTTGAAGTGACTTATCTGCCTGTCAGCCCGGAGGGACTTGTGAATCCTGAAGATGTGGAAAATGCCATCCGGAAAGATACTGCCCTTGTGACAATCATGTATGCTAATAATGAAATCGGCACAATCCAGCCTATTCCGGAAATCGGCGCAATCTGCAAAAAACACAAAGTCCTGTTTCATACAGATGCCGTTCAGGCTGTCGGCAATGTCGAGATTGATGTCAAAGCACAAAATATTGATATGTTATCTATTTCCGGACATAAATTTCATGCGCCTAAGGGGATCGGTGTGTTATATGTCAGAAAAGGCATTCTCCTGCCGAATCTGATTCATGGCGGCGGTCAGGAATCTGGCAAACGTGCCGGAACGGAAAATGTCCCTGGTATTATTGGCATTGCCAAGGCTCTGGAAATCGCTACGGCCGATATTCCCGGCAAAATCGCTAAGTTGACGCCCCTTAGAAATAAGCTGATTGATGGAATCCTGAAAATTGATCAGACCCGCCTGAATGGCGATAGAGAAAAACGCCTTTGTGGAAATGTTAATATTTCCATTGTTGGCATTGAGGGCGAAAGCTTATTATTAATGCTGGATCATTATGGCGTTCAGGCCTCTTCCGGATCTGCCTGCACATCAGGCTCTCTTGATCCTTCTCATGTATTATTATCATTGGGATTGGTGCATGAAGTTGCTCATGGATCTTTGAGATTAAGCTTTGGAGAAGAATTTACAGAAGAAGATGCAAATTATATTCTGGAAGTGCTCCCACAAATCGTGGATCGGCTCAGAAGTATGTCACCCATGTGGGAAACGCTCACGAAAGAAAATAGAAAACTTGTATAAATCAGAGGTGTATTGATATGAACTATAGTGAAAAAGTCATGGATCATTTCACAAATCCCCGGAATGTCGGTGAAATCCCGGATGCTGATGGAATCGGTGAAGTGGGCAATGCCAAATGCGGCGATATTATGAAGATGTATCTCAAAATTGATGGCGATACCATCACAGATGTCAAATTCAAGACATTCGGATGTGGTGCGGCTGTGGCAACTTCAAGCATGGCAACAGAGATGATCAAGGGCAAAACCATTGATGATGCATTGAAGCTGACAAATAAGGCTGTTATGGAAGCATTAGACGGCCTGCCGCCGGTCAAAGTGCATTGTTCTGTACTGGCCGAGGAAGCTGTGAAAGCGGCTCTTTCTGATTATTATACAAAACAGGGTGTTGATCCCAAGCTGATCATTGGGGAAATTCCCTCCTGTGAAGAATGCCACGAACATGATTAATCATAAGACCGCCTCACGGATCGTGAAGCGGTCTTTTTTTAGGAGAGTCAGGCTTTTGTACCTGATGGAATCGGCGGATCTGGGAAAATCATCAAAGTTCGATCTCTTGCAATCAGCTTTTCGACAAGTGTGCTGTCTTCTTCCGGAATGAAATAATATTCTCCGCCCACTGATAGCAGATAGCAATTTTCTGTGCTGATATAATGCCGTTTGGCATGATTCAGTACTTCATATAATTCTGGAAGTTTATTCTTGATCTCCGGAATGGTCATATCTGCTGGAATCGCATCCAGATAGGCAAAATGGGAATCATTTTTCTTGAAATAGATATCATCCAGAGAATTAGAGGGATATTTCTGTGCATTTGTGCGGTAATCTTCGGGCGCATAAATCGCAATCCCTGCATTTGTTTTGGAATTATAAGTATCATACTGCCGGGCTTGATTTATAATATTCTGTGCCATATCATTTGTCTGTGAAAAGCCCCATTGTCCGAGAAGATTCAGAGTCTGTGCATTGGATGCAAACACAGGGATCTCATCCAGCCAACAAATGATTTCATCTTTGCAGTACTGCTCAAATGTCATATTTTTCATATCTTCCTGATAAGCCTGTGCTAAAACAGAAATATTTGTTTTAGGATCAGGTATATTAATATCTGTTGTCAGGTATGTGAAAGGATAGGTCACAGACAGTTTCATGACACTCACAAATTGATCTTTCTCATTTTTTGCATTTCTTTCCAGTCTGCGATTTATGAGACTGCCCCATGCTTCGGCATAAAGATCTGTTCCGGAGCAGATTTGCATGAGATCCAGAAATTCATCATTCAGCAGAGAATAGCTTCTGTGAATGCTTGTGCCAATTAATGTATGATACGTAATTGTAAAACTAGAATAATTAATATATACATATTCTTCATCATCCTGATAATAATCATCAGAATAATAATCATCAAAAGCATTACTAGAAAAGACATCATAATCTCTGGTATAATGATATTCTTTTCGTATGTTCTTGATCTCTTCCACTCTGGAGTCATGATTTTGGATATAATCTTTGTGGAAATCTTCCAGCTTTGAGAGGGTATCTTTATCAGAATAGATCAGATCAAATGTCAGATAATCATCAGAAATTGCATCATCAAAAATAATTTCTGCGGATGATACTGTCATTGCCGGAGGGACATATTTTGTCCGCCCAAAACAATCCGTTCGGATCGTGATATAAAATGTTGCCAATGTGATGGATACTGTTGCAATATAAGCAATCACGCTTTTCCAGAACGCCCGGAAACCTCTTTTTCTGATCACATCCATGATAAAATAGACAATCGCACTGAAAATCAGCACTGGAACGGCTGTTTCATCAAGATCAAACAGGCACAGGATGCAGACCATTACCGCTGTCAGAATGACATGATAGATCCATGTATAGACAAATGTCTTTCCCACTTGTTCCGCTTTTCTATGCTCATAAAGCCGCCAGGCTAGCACGGTGATTGCAATTGTCAACAGAATGATCACAAAAATCCAGCGCAGATAAGCCGGAATCAGCCCGGATTCTCCTCTTATGCCAGCGGATATATATCGAATAGAATTAGAATGATAACTGAAATCTGAATCAAATTCAGAAATCAGATAAAACAGATAGATCAGCCCACCGATCGGGCTGGTATAGCCGATAAATTGCCAAGAATATTCGAAATCAAGGCCATCAACTTCATTGATAATATAGCTTAATACTGCCGCAAATGTTCCCGGAATCAGGAGATTCAACAGCAGATTTGTATAAATATTTTCAAACAGCGTTCCGCAGCAGCTGGCCGCTAATGCCGAAATACTGAAATACATCCACATCAGCACCCCAAGGCCGAGCGTCAGCAGAAAATAATATTTATAAATCTCTGAGAATGTATCATTCACCCGATAGACTTCATTCACAGAAAGAACAATGGGACTCATAATCAGCAGAATGATCCAGCCGATCAGAACAGCCGCAATATAAGGGAGCAGATACATGATCAGCCCCCCGGCATAATCACTGAAAAATCGCTGTTTTCCGCTCAATGGCAGAGCATATAGCATATCTACATGAGATTTGTTCCATTCTTCCTCATATGCCCGGATACCGCAGAACATTCCCATTAATACCGCAATGCCCAGACAAAAACCGCCGATCAGTTCATATTGCCACACGTTACCGAAAGAGTTTCTGAAAGAAGAATATTGTTCTAGTCCTTCTGCATACTCATGAAGCATTGAAAAAAATATCATCATGGGTATGCCTAATAATTCAAGCACACAGGTAACAATGAAAAATTTTCTGCTTTGGAGCATAATTCTCCTGGCATTCCGTGCAGGATAATTATGCAAAAACTTGGCTGTCATAGCCTAACACCTCCAGCTCATAAATAAATACTTCTTCGAGTGATAAGGGAATCAGATCCGCAAGCACGGGCTCATGTGGGGCAAGTGCCTGTTCAATTTCTGCTTCCGTGCCCTTGGCTATGATATGATAAATACTCTGGGTCTTCTCGAAATGCAGAATTTCCAGATCAGGAAAATCTTCCGGGGTAAAAACATGTTCTTTATCTTTGAATGCAGTCTGAATCTTATGCACTGTCCCTTTCAGGCTGTCGATTTCCCGGTTGAATACGATTTTTCCCTGATGCAATAATGCAGCCGTATCACACATTTCATTGATCTCTTTCAGATTATGAGAAGAGATCACAACAGTGAGTTCCCGTTCACACATGGCATCAACCAGCATTCGCTTGACAATGATTCTCATAGTTGGATCAAGGCCGTCAAAGGCTTCATCCAGAAGCAGATAGGGCGTACAACAGGAAATGCCAATAATCACAATAGCTTGTCGCTTCATGCCTTTTGAAAATGTGCTGATTTTTTTATGCATTGGTAACTGGATCGCATTTTCCAGCTTGGCAAAGATTTCTTCTGAAAATGCCGGATAGAACTGCTTATAAAAATCTTTCAGCTGGATCAGCGTAAAATTAGAAAACTGGACTGTCTCATCATTGATGAAAAATACTTTTTGTTTTGCATGGATATTATCATAGACAGATTCCTCATCAATCAGCACTTCCCCGGCTTCGGGCTTATAGATACCGCTGAATAATCTCAGAATCGTGGATTTCCCTGCCCCGTTTGATCCCAGCAGGCCGAACGCTGTTCCTTTTGGAATTTCCAGATTCACACCATCAAGGGCTTTAAAATCTTCAAACTGCTTGACGGTATTTTTTAACTGCATCATGATTTATTCTCCTTTCTTGTTTTCCTGAATAGCGTCAATGCGCTGGCGTAATGTTTCCGGATCAATGCCGATTTCAAGCGCATGATGCACAGCAGTATCAAAATCTGTCAGCACACGTTCCTGTGCTAGTAATTTATCCGGTTTGGCAATAAAGCTCCCTCTTCCAGCGAGGGAATAAATAATTCCGTCACGCTCTAAAAGAGAATAGGCTTTTGCAACTGTATTCGGATTTACACCTAGCTGTGTGGCCAAATTCCGGACACTTGGCAGTTTATCCTGTTCGACTAGAACGCCTTTCAGAATCAGTTCGATCACTTTTCTATAAAGCTGTTCATAAATAGGAATACGGCTCATCAGGTCAATATCAAACATCGGCAGCCCTTCTTTCTGTAATCATGTCATAGATGTATTATTTCAAATAGTACAAGTATAGTATAGCATATTTTTTCTGATTTGTCAAGAGGGAGAATAAAAAATCTCCGCCATGAGCGGAGAAATTTTAAATTATGCATTTTTTTCAGGATCAGGGGGAAGATCAGAAGCATTCACCTGTTCCCGATGTTTTTCCAGAGCCGTGATCAACAGATCTTTATAGACATAATCCACAATAGCGGCTGTAGGAATCGCCAGAAGAATGCCAGCAATTCCGGCCATTTTTCCGCCGATGATGATAAATAACAGAATCAGCAGGCCAGAAACGCCCAGCGTATTGCCGAATAGCTTTGGCTTCAGGATAAATCCGTCAAAGAACTGGAGAAAACAGGTAAAAATAATAAAAATCAGCGCATGTGCAGGCTTGACCATCAGGAGAACAAATGCGCCCAGTACCCCGCCGATGATAGGCCCAAACGTTGGAATCAGATTCGTCAGGCCAACAATCACAGAAACTAATCCTGCATACTGCATCTGACAGATAGACATAAAAACTGCATTGGATACGCCAATGATTACGCCATCAATCAGGCTGAATATCACATACTGATTCATGATCAGATTGCAATGTTTCAGAAATCCTGTAACAGAATGATATTGCTTTTTGGGCATGACAGCTTTCATAAAACGATTGATTTCCCGTTTCAGGCTCGGTTTAGCGGAAAGCAGATACACGGATAATACAAAGGCCACTGCAAAATTTCCGATATTTTTCCCGGCTTCTGTCGAAATACTGATGATTTTCTGATAATTCTCTGTAATATAATCTACAATATAATCCACCGCTGTATTGAGCATATTTTCTGATGATTGCACTAACATCTCCAGCTTTGGGAACTGTCTGGCGAGATTATGCAGAAGATTTTGCAATGATGCAGAATAGCCGCCTAGATTATTAATAAACATGGCAACACTATCAATCAGCTGAGGGATCAGCGCAGACATGACCAGAGTAAATGCAAGCACAACTGTGATCACCGTCAAGGCCGTGGAGAGCGTCCAGCGTGTTTTATCTGATTTCCGTTTATTAAACACATTTTTGCTATAGAAATTCGCCAGCGGATTCATCAAATAAGC
Source organism: Ruminococcus sp. UBA7013 (assembly GCA_002449585.1). Lineage (GTDB taxonomy): Bacteria > Bacillota > Clostridia > Oscillospirales > Ruminococcaceae > UBA3855. The sequence goes on along the minus strand of DJXD01000001.1, from coordinate 22,094 downwards.
TGTCACACAGCCAGCAATTGCCGTGGAAAAATAGCTCATGATCTGTGAGCATACGCCCCAGATTGTGCCGATATTCGACAAAATAATAAAGAAAGCAACTGTGATGCATCCGGCAACGGCATTTGGAAACCAATGTTTTTCTGACAAATTCTTGAATTTATTCATAAAATCCGATCCTTTCAAAAAAATCCCGGCAGGGGACTGCCGGGAATTCATGAATCAAGTGATTTTTTACTTAACATTAAATACCTGTCTATCGGCAGTTGTGTCTTTATATGCCGTTGTCGTCACAGCGACTCTATAGGTATATTTTCCTGTGCCGAGCCGATTGAATTCAATATATTTATCAATATTTTTGAGATCATAGCTCTTTGCATTGGGAGCGACAGATTTACTCAGCACCAGCTTATTATTGGCATCATAAACAGCGACTGTCAAAGCCTTGATTGTATTATCAGAAGTTACTGTTCCTTTTACCGTCAGAGCTTTTCCTCTGCCGATGGTTTCAGGAATATTTGTGCCGCCTGTGAGGGTAACATCTTTATTGGTTATTCCATTACTGACATTAGAATTATTATTTCCAGCATTTCCGACAGTAAACGTCTTATTGACGATCACATAATTGCTGTTTCCGCCATTGGAAGCAAATACCATATAAGAATATGTTCCATCTGTGAGCTTATTAAATTCGATAAAATTATCCAGTTTTGCGATGTTATAGCTCTTGGCATTGGGGGCAGCAGATTTGCCGGTCACAAGTTTTTTTTCGCTGTCATATACGCCGACTGTCACAGAAGTGATATTAGAGCTGGCAGAGGAAACCACGCCCTTGACACTGACAGGAGTACCTTTTTTGATCGTATCCGGAATAGTAGTACCATTACTGATAGTCAGAACATCAGTACCATCTGAGACATTAAAGCTCTGGTTTACAAGTACATAATCCGCATTGGCTGCATTAGTAGCAATAATCTTGTAAGTATATGCACCGGGTGTAAGCTTGTTGAATGCAATATCATTATCAAGATTTTTGAGATTATACGTCTTCGCATTGGGGGTAACAGTTTTACCGGTCACAAGTTTGCCTTCTGCGTCATAGACACCAGCTGTCAGGGATGTCAGATTTGAATTTGCAGAGGCAACTGTACCTTTGACAGTGACACATTTTCCTTTTGCGATGCTGGAGGGCACTTCTGTACCATTTGCCACAGCAATGGCATCACTGGCAACCTGTCCGCCCTGGCCTACGGTAAAGGCCTTATTGACCATCACATAATTTTTATTCACATCATTGCTGGCGAATACCATATATGCATAAGTTCCGTCCTGAAGCTTATCAAATTCGATATAATTATCCAGCTTAGAAACATCATAAGTCTTGGCATTAGGAATTGCGGTTTTTCCGGTGACAAGCTTACCTGTTGTATCATAAATTCCGACTGTCAGGGAAGTCAGATTTGAATTTGCAGATGTTACAGTTCCTTTGACAAGAACAGCTCTGCCTTTTTTGAGGTTATCTGGCACTTCTGTACCATTTGTGATGGTAATGGCATCTTGTGTTGCAGCAGGCTGTGCAGGCTGAACGGGATCTGCATTTGTCGTAGCAGCACCCACAGTAAATTCCTGAGAAGTTACGACATAATCCGTATTAGCGGCATTGGTAGCGATAACTTTGTAAGTATATGCACCATCTGCGAGCTTATCAAATGCAATATCATTATCCAGCTTATTGACATTATATGTCTTTGCATTAGGATTCACCGTTTTACCAGTTACCAGCTTTCCATCTTTATCATAGACACCAGCTGTCAGGGAAGTGATTTTAGAATTTGCTGATGTAACAGTACCCTTGACAGTGACAAATTTTCCTTTTGTAAGATTAGATGGCAAAGAAGTACCATTAGAAATACTCATCGTATCAGTAGTATTAGCCGTACTGCTTCCGCTGGCAGTAACAGTAAATCCTTTGTTGGCCAGTACATAGTTTGTATTTGTCTCATTGGTCGCAAATACCATATACGTATACGTACCAGGTGCGAGCTGATCAAAAGAAACATAACTGTCCAGTTTGGAAATATCATAAGACTTAGCTTTTGGAAGCGCACTTTTTCCAGTAACGAGCTTTCTGCTGGAATCATAAATGCCGACTGTGACAGATGACAGATTAGAATTTTCGGAAGAAACGACACCCTGAATTGCAACGCCTTTTCCTTTCTCAATCGTATCCGGAACGGTAGTGCCATTTGTGATAGTGATGGCATCATCCGCAGCGGCGGCAACGAGATCGACAGCTGTTTTTTCTCCTCTCAGAGCCGGGAGAGCTGCCGCAGCTGATGTTACAACAACAGCAGCGAGGACGCCGGCAGCGATTTTCTGACTATTTTTCATAAAAACAATCCTCTTTTCTTTCTCTTTGATAATTTCGGGAGATATGGTGTTTCATAAAATTTAGACTTCTCACCGATTATAATAAATATTATAACATACTTTTTTTATTTAGTCAATATATGGTTTGAAAACTTTTCGATTCTTGTTTATTTTTGACTATCTCACCAAATTTGACATGATATTTCCGGCCATTTTTCACAAAAACAGATATTTCAGGGCGCATAATTTTTCTGAAATCTCTCATACTGAATATATCTGAAAATTCATGAAAGGCGGTTATGCAATTCTATGCAAGCAATTCTATACTGTGACAGGCAAACGGACTGCATCCCGGCGGAGGATTGTCCGGAGGCTCTTCTTCCCTTCTGCAATATTCCCTTGCTGGAACATCTTCTGCATTATATCGAACAGAAAGGCTTTCAGAATGCGGTTCTTCTGGCGGCGGATGATCGTGTAAAAGCATTTCTGGATACGATTTCTTTGCAAATGCCGGTACAATTTGCCCGTTCTCTGGCTTCTCTTCATGCCCATGTGCCAACGCTTCTGCTTCGGCGGCTGTGTCTGCCGGAATGGGATATGACAGAATTCTTTTCTCTCTGTCAGGGCGGAGCGGTGCGCCTGTATCATGCCGATGGCACACCTGCTTATGCTGAACTTCATCCACAAGGTTCTGTGCTGTTAGAGCCGGAACAAACTGCAATGCTGAAAACTTCTGTTTTCCGCCATGTCACCACGCCGGGGGAATATCGTGAAATACAGCAGAAACTTTTGCATTCCCGGAAATTTTTGCATTCCCGGATCGGTGAGGGTGTCCGGATCGGTGAACACTGCATGATTGATCATTCCACGATTATTGGCCATGATTGTAGAATTGGCAATCATGTGCATCTGGAACGGTGTGTTCTTGGCGATGGGGTGCAGATCGGTGCAGATGCCATTCTGAAAGATTGTGTGATTTGCCGGAAAGCTTTGATTGATCAGGATACCCGGCTGGATCATGCTGTCATTCCGGAAAAATCTGTGATTCATGCTGAAAATCATAAGGCACAGGAAAGGCATCCTGTTTATCTTCCGGAAGATGGGATATGTGAAGGGCTTCCCCGGTGGAATACGGCAGCAACGGCATTGAATGCAGGGGCGGCTATGACAGCACTGGGAAATATTGCGATTGGCTATAGTCAGGAGCAAACCCGGAGTTTTGCAATAGCGGCGGCATCGGGGGCGGTTTCACAGGGCGCATCTATCTGGTTTGCAGGTCAATGTTCACTGGCGCAGTTGATTCATGTTTCTGCGACAGCAGATTGTGAAGCCATTCTCTGGATACAGGGGGAAAGGCTTCTGCCATTTTCTTCCGATGGGTTTCCGCTGGGGGAAGCACAAAGCCGTCGACTTCGGGAAGCATTAGAATCAGGCATCAGCCAGCAGATCACGGCCGCCGGAAATTTTTATCATGCCGAAAATTTTCTATTGCTTTGGGAGCAGGAATGCAGGCGCATTCTTCCGCCCTTTATGCATGATATTACCATCAGCTGCGCAAATGCTGGCCTTCGTCATACAGCACAGCGGCTATTCATGGGAGGGACTGGGGAAAGAATCACACTTTCTTTGTCAGAAGATGGCACACGGATCAGCGCATTTTCTTCTGAAACCGGCATGATTCGCCATGAACAGCTAATTTTAATCAGCCTGTTTTCATTCTGGGAGCTGAAACAGCCTTTGCTCCTGCCGGAAGATTTTCATCCAGAAGCGGAAGCCTTTGCCAAATCGATTCATGCAGAAATTTGCCGTCTGCAACCTGAATTTTTAAAAGCCTTTCAGAAGCAAGCAGTTTGCATAGATGGGATCAAGTTATTTGCGCATGTACTGCGAGGATTGCATTTCACAGGCATGACGCTGAAGCAGGCAGTTTCCCAACTTCCGGATCTATGCACCGTACAGCATGAACTTGTCACATCGCTGACACGTCAGAATATTGAACATCTCCGCCGGGAAAATACAGATACTCGTGTCAGCATTCTGATGCCGCCCCACAGTAAGCTTGTGAAACTGCGTGTTCATGCGGATTCTGTAGAAGCTGCCGCCGAAATGTGTACTTTTTGGGAAAAGAAACTGCATCTTGCCGAATCGGAACAGTCCTGAAAAAATGCCTGTCAATTAGAAATCATTTTAGCCAAACTGACTAATTCTCTGAAAACATCCTTTCCGGTACTTGACAAAAGCTGTAAATTCCGGTATAATAAAAAGTAAGATTCTATGCTTCCGGTCAACCGGGAGGACGTTTTCTTTGATTGGAAAGCAATGGCTTTCCCTACTTAACTCTATTTATCGCAAATAATCTCTGAAACCTGCCGCTGTGCTGTTTCTTCTGTCATCCCTCCTGCACAGAACAACCGTTCTTGATTTCAGAAATTTAAAATTATTTGTATTTTACGAAACGAGGTATTATATTTGAATTATCAAAATCATCACGCACAGACCCCGGAAAAACAAATTGATGGGCTGAAACGAAAGCGTTTCACTGTACAGCATCCCATGGGGAAGCCCCCCGCCAGAACACAGAAAAATAATTCACGCCCCAAAGAACAGCATAAAAAACCTGTCAGAATTATTCCGCTTGGCGGTCTGAATGAAATCGGCAAAAATATGACAGTTTTCGAATGCAGCAATGATATGTTTATTCTTGACTGCGGTCTTGCTTTTCCAGATGCAGAAATGCCCGGCGTTGATATTGTCATCCCAGATTTTTCTTATGTAGAACGGCATAAAGATAAATTACGTGGCATTGTGATCACCCACGGGCATGAGGATCATATTGGCGGCCTTGCCTATCTGCTGAAACGGGTCAATGCGCCTGTATATGGATCAGCCCTGACAATCGGATTAATTCAGCATAAGCTGGAAGAACACGGGATCTTGAATAAAACAGTTCTGAAAGTCGTCAAGCCCCGTGAAACGGTCAAAATGGGCGGCTGTATGGCCGTGGAATTTATCAAAGTCACGCATTCTATTCCTGGCTCTATGGGCATGGCGATTCATACGCCTGCGGGAGTGCTGGTGCATACGGGCGATTTCAAAATAGATTACTCTCCGATTGATGGAGAAGTCATTGACTTGGGACGGTTTTCCGAGCTTGGAAGTAAAGGCGTTCTGGCATTGATGGCAGATTCTACAAATGCAGAACGGCCGGGCTATACCCCATCAGAGCGCAAAGTGGGCACATCATTTGAACGCCTGTTCACACAGGCCGGAAATCGCCGCATTATCATTGCAACATTTTCTTCTAATATCCACCGGGTACAGCAGATCATCAATATGGCCGCGAAAACAAAGCGAAAAGTAGCAGTGCTTGGCAGAAGTATGATCAATGTCATTGCGACAGCTATGGAATTGGGCTATTTGGAAGTGCCTCGCAATCTTCTGATTGATATTGAAACGATTGATCAGTATACCCCGGAGCAGCTGGTGCTTGTCACTACCGGCAGTCAGGGAGAACCCATGTCAGCACTCACAAGAATGGCGATGCATGATCATAATAAAATTAATATTACCCCATTGGATTTTATTATTTTATCTGCAACCCCGATTCCCGGAAATGAGAAGCATGTGACCAAAGTCGTGAATGAATTATTAAAATCTGGCGCAGAAGTGATCTATGAATCTATGTATGAAGTGCATGTTTCCGGTCATGCCTGTCAGGAAGAATTAAAACTCATGCTCGCCCTGACAAAGCCACAATTTTTTATTCCTGTTCACGGCGAATATAAACATCTTGTCAAACATAAAGAAATTGCCGTAGAAATGGGCATTCCAAAAGAAAATATTCTTTTGACTTCTATCGGCAATGTGATCGAAACAGATGGCGTAAAAATGCAGATTGTCGGGCAAGTCCCGGCAGGCCGTACCCTTGTGGATGGGCTAGGCGTGGGAGATGTCGGCTCGATTGTACTTCGTGACAGAAAACATCTAGCCGAAGATGGCCTTGTGATTATCGTCATCGGCATTCAGAAAGCATCTAACAGAGTGATTTCAGGGCCTGATATTATTTCCCGTGGCTTTGTCTATGTCCGGGAAGCGGAGGAAATGATGATCCGGGCTCGGCAGGTCATGCAATCCACTCTGGAAGATTGTACTGCTGATGATCTGAAAGATTGGGCGGCTTTGAAAACAAAATTAAAAGAAGCACTTGCCGCCTATATTTTCGAACAGACAAAACGCAGTCCCATGATATTGCCTATCATCATGGAAATCTGACCGCACGGGAGGTGAAAATGGGTGAAGCCCAGACATCATGCGGCACTGTGGGGGCTAACGCTTGTGCTGCTTATCCTGATTTTCTTCATAACTGTGATTCTCTGGCGGAACGGTGTTCCCTACGGCCTTTTATATAGCATTCCTGCGCTGCTGCTGGCAGGGCTTACTGCCGCCTCCCTGTTTTTTTCCTATCAGGATCATATTAATCATATTGCCCAGCTGAATCAAGATTCTGAAAATGCAGAGCTTGCCGCCTTTCAGCATTTGCCAATGGCTTTCTGTGTACTGGATCAGAAACACACCCTTCTGCATTATAATCAATTTTTTGAAGAACAGATTTTACACGGTGAAAATTTATTTGGCACATGCCTGACCAATGCCATTCCGCTTGATCCGGATTTGTCAGAACAAAAAATCCATTGGCAGGATCATGATTATCAAGTCACGGCCGTGTCTTATCATAGCGAAATCAATCCGCTGACGGTCTTTCTCTGGACAGATATCACAGAACTGGAACAAACCCGGCAGGTTTATGAAAATTCCCGTCCCTGTGTACTTGTGATCGTTGTGGATAATTATGATGATCTGATTCAGAATGAAAAAGAAAGTGCAAATCTGGAAACCAGTGCGGCAATTGAAAAACTGCTGGAAAATTTCATTTCTCAAACCAGCGGTATTTTAAAGCGTCTCAAAAATGACAGATTTATTGCAGTTCTGGAAGAACAGCATGTCCAACAGCTCATTGCCGGAAAATTTAAAATTCTGGATGATGCCCGCAATATTCATGCAGATGAAAAAAATTGCGTAACGTTCTCGATCGGCGTGGGCTATGGTGCGGCAGATTTGCAGGAAAGTGAAGCACTCGCAAGGCAATGCCTTGATATGGCACTTGGCAGGGGAGGAGATCAAGCTGTTGTCAAGACAGAAAACGGTTTCCGGTTTTTCGGCGGCGTTTCCAAAGGCGTTGAGAAAAAATCCCGTGCCAAAACCCGTATCGTTGCCGGTGCAATTCAAGATGTCATTCTTCATAGCTCTAACGTGTATCTCATGGGTCACAGGTTCGGCGATCTTGACAGCATCGGCTCTGCCTGCGGCCTTGCAGATGCAATCCGGATTATGAATGTCCCTGTTAATGTTGTTGTTGATCCGGAAAAAAATTTGTCACAGCAGCTGATTGCTCTCGTCCGTCAGGAAATGGGCAGTTCCCTTTTCCTCACCCCTCAGGAAGCCATTGACACTATCACAGATGATACTTTGCTGATCATTGTCGATACCCATAATAAAGATATTTTAGAAAGTCAGGCGTTATATCAGGCCGCCCGGAAAGTGATCGTGATTGATCATCATCGTAAGAATGTGAATTATGTCGACAATGCTGTAGTATTTCATCATGAGCCTTATGCTTCCTCGGCCTGTGAAATGGTAACAGAATTAATCCAGTATTTTAAACTAGATCAGAAAGTAAGTTCCTGCTGTGCAGATTGTTTATTATCCGGCATTATGCTGGATACCAAAAATTTTGTCATGCGCACCGGGGTAAGGACATTTGAAGCGGCGGCCTATCTGCGAAAAATGGGAGCGGATACTGTCAAAGTCAAATGTCTGTTTTCCGGTTCGATCGAAAATTATAAAAGCCGTGCGGAGATTGTCAGCTCAGCCGAGTTGACAGGGCGTTATGCCATCGCCTGCGCTGCCCCCGGAATGCCAGATGTTCGGCTTGCTGCCCCACAGGCGGCCGATGAGCTTCTAAGTATTTCCCATGTAGAAGCGGCTTTTGTGATTTATGCAATCAAAAATTCTGTTTCGATCTCAGCCCGTTCTCTTGGGGCGGTCAATGTTCAGGTGATCATGGAACAGCTTGGCGGCGGCGGACATCAGACCATGGCCGCCACACAGATCCCGGATATTACAGCAGAAGAAGCCAAACAACGGCTTTTGAAAGTTCTCTCTGGGCTGACGGAAAAACAGGAATAATCTACTTATATTTACAGAAAGGAAACTTTGCCATGAAAGTGATTTTTATTCAAGATGTCAAAGGCACTGCCAAAAAAGGCGAAATGAAAGAAGTGGCTGACGGATATGCCAGAAATATGCTTCTGAAAAAAGGGCTTGCTGTAGAGGCAACCCCGGAAAATGTCAATAAGCTGAAGGGGCAGGAGGCCTCCGCACAGCATAAAAAAGCAGTGGAAAAACAAAATGCAGAAGAAATCCAGGCGAAACTGGACGGACAACAGCTGATAATTGCCGCTAAAGCTGGCACAGGCGGCCGTTTGTTCGGATCTGTCACAACTGGACAGATCTCTCAGGAAATTGCCAAAAAATTCGGCTTTCAGATTGATAAGAAAAAAATTGTACTCAAATCTGAAATCAAAGCATTCGGCAGTTTTTCTGCTGAAATTCGTCTTTATACTGGCATTTCCGCTGAAATCAAAATTGAAGTAACAGAAGCTTAATATTTCAGAAAGGGGAAATTTTATGTCGGCTTTGGAATCCATTCAGATGCCCTATAGCCGGGAAGCCGAACAGACTGTAATCGGTGCGGTTCTCACACATCCTGATGCGCTTACCATGGTAACAGAACGGATCAAGACAGAACATTTCTATATTGAACAGCACCGTCGGCTTTATGATATTATTCTCAGAATGTTTACCTCTGGCAATGATGCCGATGTGATTACTGTGCTAAATGAAGCATTGGCACAGCATGTTTTTGACAGCGCAGAAGAAGGCCGGAATTATCTTATGAATCTTGCCCAAAGCGTTCCGACGATTATTAATATTCAAAGCTATTGCGCTATTATAATTAATAAATATCATATCCGTATGCTGGCGGAAACAGCGCAGAGTATTCTGGATGAAATTCAGGAAGGCGAAACCAATGCCCAACAGCTTCTTGATTCCGCAGAACAGAAAATTTTTAATATCCGGGAAGGCAGAAATACTGGCGGTCTGATCCCCCTTCGGGATATTGTCACTGAAACATATATTCATATTGCGAATATGGCAGGGCCTGACCGGGAAAAATATCTTGGTATTCGCTCCGGCTTTGCTTATCTGGATTCTTTGATTTCAGGATTAAATAAATCAGATTTAATTCTGATTGCGGCTCGTCCAGCTATGGGAAAAACAGCATTTGCGCTGAATATTGCTGAAAATGTTGCTAAAACCCATCGAGATCAGGAAATTTGTATTTTCTCTCTGGAAATGTCCCGTTCACAGCTTGCTTCCCGGCTTTTGTCTGCTTCTTCAAAAGTGGATGCCAATGCCCTCCGGAATGGCCGCCTGAGTGGGGATGATTGGACAAAGCTGGCACTTGGTGCAAGCTATCTTTCTGATCAGAATATTTTTATTGATGATACTGCCGGAATCACTGTTCCGCAGATCAAGGCCAGACTGCTCCGGATGAAGCATTTGGGACTGGTGATTATTGATTATCTAGGCTTAATTGAAAGTACGCTGAAAACAGAAAATAAAGCACAGGCTGTTGCAGAGATCACTCGACAGCTGAAAGTAATGGCAAAAGAATTAAATATTCCTGTCATTGCCTTGTCTCAGCTATCCAGAGGGCCTGAAAGCCGTACGGATAAAAGGCCAATGCTATCAGATCTGCGTGATTCTGGTTCGATAGAGCAGGATGCAGATATTGTGATGTTCCTCTATCGTGACGCATATTATAATAAGCAAAGCCAAACGCCTAATATTGCAGAATGCATTGTTGCTAAAAATCGACATGGGGAAACCGGAACGGTTAGGCTTACATGGGATGGGCAATATACTCGTTTTAGTATGGAGGAGTTGAAAGATGCACCCCCTTAAAGCTGTCCGGCAGTTTCTGCTTGATCAAAATCTATGTCATCAGAAAATTACCTGTGCATTATCCGGAGGAGCAGACAGCGTTTGTCTATTGCTGTGTCTTCTGGATCTGGCACAGAAGCTGGATTTGCAAATTTCTGCCGTGCATATTCAGCATCATCTCCGAGGAGCGGAAAGCCTTCGAGATGAACAATTTTGCCGGGCACTCTGTGCCGATCTGCATATTCCCCTGCATATTTTCCCTGTAAATGTCCATGCTTATCAGCAGGCGCATACCTGTTCGGAAGAAACGGCCGCAAGGGAATGCCGCTATGAAGCGTTTGCAAAAATTCCCGGATGGATCGCAACGGCGCATACTGCATCTGATAATCTGGAAACTATTTTATTCCGGATCGCACGGGGAACAGGATTAAAAGGTCTCTGCGGTATTCCTCCCATTCGAGACAAATATATCCGGCCGCTTCTCCATGTCACACGGGCAGAAATAGAATCTTTCCTGCATCAGAAGCAGATGGATTTTGTAACAGATTCTACAAATCTCACAGATGCTTATCAGCGCAATTTCATTCGTCATCAGATCATTCCCCTTATCAAGCATATTCAGCCAGATCCAGAATCTTCTATTATCCGCATGACAGAACTGCTCACACAGGAACAGGATTTTCTGGATCAGACAGCAAAAGCGGCTTATGCTGAACATGTTCAGCCGGATGGCAGTCTTAAAGATCTGCATCTGCTGCACCCGGCCATTCAGCGGCGATGCATTGGCATGCTTCTGCTTTCTTATCAGATCCCGGCAGATTATGCACATGTTGAATCTGTCCGGAAGATTCTGGATTCCGGCGGAAAGATAGAATTAATCCGGGGGCAGCTGACAGCCCATGTCAGCCATCATGTATTATATCTCCAGCAGATTTTTTCTGTTCCGGAACTGCCATTGATGCCGGGTGATGTTTCTTTATATCCGGGCATGATTCTCCATGCAGAATTTTGTTCTGATGGGACAGATCTGAAAAATATGCTGGATTATGATAAAATTCATGGCAAGCTGGTGTTGCATGGCCGCAAGCCCGGCCTGTATTTCAGGCCTGTTGGGGCAGCGCATACCATTTCTATTAAAAAATGGCTTCAGCAAGAGCCGCTTTCTCAAAGAAATCATAAACATTTCTTGTCAGATGATGACGGCCTGTTATGGGTGCAGGGGCTTGGAACGGCCGCCCGTGCCGCTGTCTCTCCGCAGTCAGAACATATTCTTTTTCTGCATGTTCATGCATCTAACACAGAATGCACATGAAACTATCACATTGAGGGTATATACTATCAAAAATTAGCACTCTAAGTGCGAGAGTGCCAATCTGATTTAATTTTCAAGAAGGAGTGAAAATCTTTTGAAGACTAGTAAAGGCCTTATGCCCTATTTTATCACAGCCGCCTTCATCATTTTTCTGACCATCTTCGCCCTTCCCAAACTGGGCGAAAAGAAACCGGAACACACGTATTCTGAAATTATCTCATATTTTGATAATCTCAAAGTGGCAAATTATACGCTGGATCTCGGTACAGGTGAGTTGGAATTAAAACTTTCCAATGGTGAAGAACTGGAATATTCTGTTCCTAATGTTTCTATTTTTCTGAATGATACAGAAGATTACAGACTGGAGTATAATAAGGCAAATCCAGACAATCCGCTGGATCAGGATTATTATAAAATCACAGACAATTCCTGGATTATTACCTATGTGCCGACTTTGATTATTTTAATTATGGGAATCGTCCTGTTTGTCTTCATGATGCGCCAGACCGGAGGAACAAAATATACCAATTTCGGAAAAGCCAATATCAAGAGTCAAGCGGATGTCAAAAAAGCCTTCTTCAAAGATGTTGCCGGCGCAGAAGAAGAAAAATTTGAAATGACCGAAATTGTTGATTTTCTTAAAAATCCGAGAAAATATTCTGAACTCGGCGCAAGAATCCCCAAAGGTGTCCTGCTTCTTGGCCCTCCCGGTACTGGTAAAACCCTCCTGGCAAGAGCCGTTGCCGGTGAAGCTGGCTGCCCATTCTATTCTATCTCTGGCTCTGACTTCGTTGAGATGTTCGTAGGTGTCGGTGCTTCCCGTGTGCGTGATCTGTTCGATACTGCCAAAAGAACAGCCCCCTCTATTATCTTTATTGATGAGATTGATGCCGTCGGCAGACATAGAGGTGCAGGCCTCGGCGGCGGCCATGATGAACGGGAACAAACCCTAAATCAGCTGCTTGTGGAAATGGATGGCTTCACCGGAAATGATACTGTCATTGTTATCGCCGCTACCAACAGACGTGATATTCTTGATCCCGCTCTGCTCCGTCCCGGCAGATTTGACAGACAAATTGTCGTCGGTTATCCGGATATTAAAGGCAGAGAGGAAATTTTGAAAGTCCACACCAGAAATAAACCCCTTGCACCAGATGTAAATCTCGAAGATATTGCCAAAGGTACAGTTGGCTTCACTGGCGCAGAATTGGAAAATCTTACAAATGAAGCCGCTTTATTGGCCGCCCGTGCGAATCGAAAAGCCATCACCAATGAAGATATTGCAGAGGCAACTATCAAAGTCGTTGCTGGCCCTGAAAAGAAATCTCGTGTCAAAACAGAACGGGAAATCAAGCTGACAGCTTATCATGAAACAGGTCATGCCATTTGCACATATTATTGCCCCCATCAAGACAAAGTGCATCAAATCTCTATTATTCCCCGTGGTATGGCCGGAGGATATACCCTTTCCCTTCCGGAACATGATAAATCTTATAACAGCCTGAAAGAAATGCATGAAGAAATCATTGTCCTGCTGGGCGGTCGTGTAGCAGAACATCTCATCATGGATGATATTTCAACTGGTGCTTCTAATGATCTGGAACGTGCCACACAGACAGCCAGAAACATGATCACCCGTTATGGATTTAGCGAAAAATTAGGGCCTGTCGTTTATGGCAACGATCAGAGCGAGCCATTTCTTGGCCGTGATTTCAGCAGTACACCCAATTATTCCAATGAAGTCGCCGCTGAAATTGATGCCGAAATCCGTAATTTTGTAGAAGAAGGCTATGCCAAAGCAGAAGAAATTCTCCGTACACATATGGATCAACTGCACACAGTTGCACAATATCTGATCCAACATGAAAAAATAGATGGTGATGAATTTGAAATGCTCATGCAGGGGAAAAATCCTGATGAACCTGCTTCTGAATTTTGATTTTGATAGCCCCGGTCATCCGGGGCATATTTTTTTACAAAAAAATAATCATATTTTTGTTAATTACGCCAATTTACAAGTTTTGGAAAATATGTTATAATAATAAAAATGCTGGAGGTGGTTTCTTATGAAATTTAAAAAAATAAATTAGCTTTCCTGCTTTCACCAGCATTGTTTATTTCTTCTATGCCTTTGAGTTTGAGTGTATCTGCTGAAACGGATGATTATAATTATTATTTCGATTATTATTATAATACTTCTTATCATGTCCAAGCAGAACAGTTTCAGTATACCTGTGATGGTGTGAAAGGTTTGGTTGAAACAGATGTCACAGACGCAAATTGGATGATTACAGGTGTGTTTGAACATGACCAGTATGATGCTGATTTCTACACTGTTGCTAATCTGAAAACCGGCGAAAGAGGAAATATGTATGTTAAAGATATTTCTAACTGGATTGACGGAAAAACCCTTATGATAGGCGATCTTTTGTATATTGATGAAATGCATGGCGTAGAGGTCACCCCTGTGGAATATTATCCTGCTGCCAATGATCCCTCTTTTACCGGATCAAATGAAGTCAGATATGTCGGTTATGGTGTGGATGTCCTCGGAGAAGCATTTACAAAAGTGATTCGTCATGAATTGGTCACGAAAGGCGTTTCGTTCATGGAGTATGCTACCCAATTTGCTCCAAAAAGACTGGCTGAAGCAGAAAAAAGAATTATGGCTGCAAAAGAGCGTCTTGAAAATTTTGTCATCCCTGGCGATGTCAATGAAGATGAAAAAGTTTCTATCATGGATGTCATTCTTATCAATAAAGCCATTTATGGAAAAGCACAGCTTTGTAATTATGCTGTTCTTGCCAGTGATATAAATCAAAATGGTGCACCAGATTCGGCTGACTCCCTCACTGTGATGAAAAAAGCAATTGGTGTTGAATAATCACAAAACTGCTGTATCCATTCGATACAGCAGTTTTTTATCATCAAGCAAATGCCTGTGCTGACCGACTGCGAAGAAAGCTATTTCAAAGACATCCCCGTGCAGCACAGGTTTATCACTTTCTTTCCGGAAAACACATTTCTCTGCTGATGATATTCTATGCAGAAATCGGCTTTTTGCAACAGGAATTTACTGGAAGCCAAAAAATGAAAAATTTTTGAATATTTTTTGAATATTTCTCTTGATTTCTTCTCTGAGATATGTTATAATAATAATAATCCATCAGAAAGGGGCGTTTTTTTATGACTATCAGCACGGGGATGATCGTGTTAATTATTGGCGTACTGGTTGCCATTCTGGGCTTGCTTCTTCTTCTCGGACATGGTACAACCGGGAAAATTATTGCCGGGATTCTGCTCCTTGTCATCGGACTGAGCGGCGCAAAAGTCGGTTATGATCTGGATCAGAGTACAGAAACAGAATACACTGTCACAGAGATTACTGCCGTCACTGCCAGAGACAATAATAATAATTATAGAATTACCATCAAAGATGTCAATGGCGTGGAAACCTGGATCTATGTCAATGATGATAATCTGTTCCGCTTCCCGAAAGATAAAACCGTCACCATGACAAAAGCAGAGGTCAAAAAATATAGCCAGCAGAGTTAATTATGATCCCGTCCCTATCCGGACGGGTATTTTTTTGATCAGGATTGACAGATCTTTCAAATTATGATATAATATAAGAGTAATATTAAAAAAAGGAGAACTGAAGATGAAACTTTCAAAGATAGCGGCATTTTCTTTAGCGGCCTTATTAAGCATCGGGAGCTTTTATGCGCCTGTGAGCCGGATCGCTCCGAAACAGACGGTTTCCGTTTCAGCGGCGGATGAAGTTCCAGAGGGATATATTGGAATTTATACAATTGATGATCTGTATGGAATCCGGAACAATCTGAGCGGAAAATATATTCTGATGAATGATATTGATCTTTCAGCAACCGCTCCGGGCGGAGATTGGGATAGTGGCAACGGCTGGAAGCCAATCGGAGACACCAGTTCAGGAGCTTTTAGGGGGACATTTGACGGAAATGGCCATGCAGTCAGAAATATGCATATCTATGGGACACTGGATGTAAATGAAAAATATGTTGGTTTGTTTGGATATTGTAGTAGAGCAACTTTGACAAAAATCGCTTTGATTGACTGTGATATTGATGTTACTGTTCCAAATGAAATGCTGGGATGTTATATTGGAGGAATTTGTGGAAATTTAAGTAATAGTAATAGTAATATTTCTAAAAGCTATGCAACAGGAACGATCAAAGCAGAAATCAATGGTTGTAGTTCGGGTTCACCGGATTATTATGTAGGTGGTATTGTAGGAACAGGATTACAACTAGAAAATGCTTTTAATCTTTGTGATATATCTGTAAATTTTATAAATCCTCGTAGCTCCAGTTCACATTATGTAGGAGGTGTTGCAGGAAAAATTTCATATATAGGTAGGTATCTGTACAATGCTGGAACTGTCTCATACGCCAAAGATGAAAACGCTGGCGCATCATATTATGTTGGAAATGTAGCTGGTTATGCATTCACTAATTCTATTTTTTCTTCATGTTATTATCTGAAAACACTTTCAAACTATGCAGCAGAAGGACACAATTTAGACAGTTATTATAGTGATGTCGCTGGACTGACCGTTGGACAGATGAAATCACAATCCGCATTTAATTTTGATTTTGACACTATCTGGACAATTAACCCAGATGCAGATTATCCTTATCCGACTTTGCAGGAAGTCCCTTATGCATCCGGAAGCCCCTCACAGCCCACAACAGAGCCCTCACAGCCTTCTACAAATCCTTCTTCTGCCCCCAAGAAGGGCGATATTAATGAAGACGGATTTATTAATGCAGTAGATGCCGCTATCATTCTCAGATATATCACTTTGATTTCCACCGGGTATGATGTTTCTATCGAGGATTTGTATTAAATTTTTTCAAAAAACACTTGCATTTGTCTGAAATATCTGTTATAATATACATGTATGTCATTTTGCTTTTTGGAAAAGCAGAAAATCTCAGGAAAAGAGGAATTATCATGCCTGCTAATATTGTAATCGGAACACAGTGGGGCGATGAAGGCAAAGGAAAAGTCATTGATATTCTGGCTTCCCGTGCTCAGGTAGTTGTTCGTTCTCAGGGCGGCAATAATGCTGGTCATACGGTTGTCAGCAATGGGCAAACCTATAAACTGCATCTGATCCCCTCCGGTATTCTTTACCCCGAAACCATGTGCCTGATTGGTGCAGGTGTCGTACTTGATCCCAAAGATTTCATCAGTGAACTGGATGAAATGGAACGCCGGGGCATTTCTACAAAAAATCTCAGAATTGACCCTCGTGCACATGTTGTTATGCCGTGGCATATCCGCTTAGATGGCCTTTCTGAAAAATTCCGCAGCGGAAAAGGCAATGAAATCGGTACGACAAACCGGGGAATTGGCCCTGCTTATATGGATAAATATGAACGCTGTGGCATTCGGGTCTGTGATCTTGTCAATCCTGTTGTATTCCCTCAAAAAGCCCGTGCAACAGGGAATTTGAAAAATAAAATCATTACGGCTGTTTATGGCGGTGAACCGTTTGATCTGGATATGGTCATTCAGGAATATGCACTCTATGGGGAAAGACTGAAGCCCTATGTTGCAGATGTTTCTGTGCTGACTTATGAGGCATATAAAGAGAATAAAACGATTTTATTCGAAGGCGCACAGGCAACTTTATTAGATATTGATTTTGGTACATATCCATTTGTAACAAGTTCACATCCGCTTTCTGGCGGCGTAACCGTAGGAACAGGCGTAGGCCCTCGCATGATTGATAATATCATTGGCGTTGCAAAGGCCTATACAACCAGAGTAGGAAAAGGCCCTTTCCCAACGGAATTAAATGATGAGATCGGCGAGACGATCCGCAATAAGGGCGGCGAATTCGGCACGACAACCGGAAGACCCAGAAGAACAGGCTGGTTTGATGCTGTCATCGTTCGGCATTCTGTTCGGGTCAATGGCCTTGATGGTCTGGCAATTAATAAGCTGGATACACTCAGCGGAATCGGAGATCTGAAAATCTGCACAGGCTACCGCAAATCCAATGGATCAGAACTGCGCAATTTCCCACCGAGTTTGGAAGAACTTGCCGACTGCGATCCGATTTATGAAACATTCCCCGGCTTTGATGAAGATATTTCTGCATGCAGAAAATTCGAAGATCTGCCTGAAAATTGTCAAAATTATATCCGCCGTCTGGAAGAACTCTGTGAGTGTAAAGTCTGCATGGTAGGCGTAGGCCCTGACCGTGATCAGATGATTGAACGATAACGAGGTGATTCATTTTGTCTGATCTGGACGATATGCTGGAAGAGGAACAGCCTGTCTATCAGGAAACAGAAAAAAAAGGCGCACCCAAGCTGGATGATGCTGATCTTGCCGGACTGCTGGCCGATGAACCTGCTGTCTGGTCAGGCAATGAACAGAAACGGGGCGCACCAAAGGCCGAAGCGGTTGTATTTGATGAGCCACAGGCATGGGAAGAAAAAAAATCTGCTTCTGTACAGCCTGAAATCAATGCGGCATCTGATTTGCTGAGTGAAGAACCGGCTAATTATGATCCGGTGACAGAATTTTGCAATCGACTCCAGTTTGATGAAAATCTGAAACAGGCTTTTGCCGGATTGGATGCAGAAAAACAGATGCAGGTTGTCAGCATGCGAGCACAGCAGCTCGGCATTCCTGCGCCCATGATCCCGAATGAACTCCGGCCGAAAGCCCCCACGCCTGCACAGGAAGCCGCTGAAAGTGCGGCTATGCTGGATGATGCTCCCAAAACAGAGGCTTATGTTCCGAAATTCAAAGATGAAGATCTCGAACGTGCCAAAATGGAAGCGAGACAGCCCCGGAAAGATCCGCCCCCTATGGAGCTGAGCGAAGAGGAAAAACAGGAAAATCGCCGGCTGATGGCGCAGAGACGGGAAGAGCAAGAACATCAGCTTGCCAGAAAGGGCTTTCAGCAACTGATTGTTTTGACTGTGATCGGCATTATTAGCGCAGTTACATTCTGTTTATTCTTCTCTGATCTATTTGGCCTTGGAAATAAATTAGAAGCAGAAGGCGGAGGCGGCTTGGCGGCAACAATCAAGCAATATGCAGGTTATGCAGGCGGCATTATGGGAATTTGTTCATTGGCATTGGCCGCACCTTTGCCCCAGATAAGGGGATTCTGTAAATTCCTGGATATTATTTGTCTGGCCATGCTATTATTATCCGGCGCACCCCTGCTCATGCAGACGGAAAACGGTACTGTCAGCGGTGTGCTGTTTGCGGTTTCGCTGATCACATGCGGATATAGTGCCGCTACTTTGATTACAAGTGATCCGATTCGCAAATATGATAAATATGGCAATTCTTAATTGTAAATTTTTTATGAACGTTTTTGAAAAATTGTACTGTACAGTACAATTTTTCTTTTTATTTTTGCTATTAGAAAGGAGATGAATGCCATGCTCAAAGCAGTAGGAAAATATATTGATACTCTGCCGCTTGCAAGATTATTTTCACAAGAAGAAGACAGTGTTGATCAGATAATTATCGAAGTAGATCGCTATTATGGAACGCATGATCTTTCTGATTTTACTTTTATTATGCGTGGAATTACAGAATCCGGCGGAGAAACGGAAACAGAACTTGAAAAAGAAGTATTAGAATCTGTTCTGCATCTGACATGGAATGTAAATCATTTATTTACAACAGAAGCGGGAACACTTTCTCTGGATCTGCTGGCTTATGCTTATCAGAATGGAGAAGCAGAACAGCATCAGACTACGCCAGATTATCTGCTTCGTTATCAGCTTCCGCCCGTAGAGGTGCGTGGATTGCCTGAAAATGATCATGTTCTGGAGGGGCAGAGCTATACTAATTTGCTGATACAGATCAATGAAACCATTGCCGCATTAGGAGATATCTCACAGATCTATTCCGCATTGAGTGCGCATCAGCGGCAGCTGACACATCATGAAGGTGTGCTTGAATTGTTACAGGAAGAGGTTTCTTCTATACCAGAAATTTCCATCATGACGCAAGCGCAGTATGATGCATTGGAAAATCCGGATGCCTCTGTGCTTTATATTCTGACCTGATCAAAAAAATCCCCCGTTCATCACGGGGGATTCTTATTTGATTATCTGAGTGACGGGACTTGAACCCACAGCCTCTACCATCCCAAGTTATAGCTATTATAGCATATAAAGTATATCTTGTTACACCTTTACTTTTTTCAGAACTCATTTAACAGGGGTTCGGGGAAACTTTCCCTGATGAAAAATTGTGCTTTGCGGTGACTTGTTGCCACAAAGCACTTGCTTGCTAGTAAAGTTTTCGGAGTGAAAAAAATCAGATGAAACAAAAACAGCAAGCACGGCAGAGCAGTGCCACAAATTAAAAATTTGTTCACTCACTTTGCTTGCCTGTCAAGGAAATTTCCCTGAAACCCTTATCAGATTTTTTCAGAAGTGATTGTTTCAATCCGCACCTATCACCTTGCTTGCCGGGAATGTTCTGCATAGAAAAAAGCCCCTCTGGACTTCTCCGGAGGAGCTGCGTTTATACAAACATAATGTTCTTTGCATTGTATCCAGGAATCAAAGAATCATGAGTGAGGAAAATCATATCTTCTGAGATTGCCTGACAAATCAAAATCCTGTCAAACGGATCTTTGTGTTTCGGAGCTGAATCAGGTCTGGTCAGTTTCTTTAATCTGTAAACGCTGTCATCTGTAAGAGAAATCATTGTGAATCCTGCTTCCTTACAGTAAGCGGCTACAGTCTCAGCATCTGTCATTTCTTCGGGGTGCAAAATGTGCTTTATCTGAATTTCCCAAAGTGAAATGATACTGAAATAGATTTCATTTTTTTCATCTGCAATCAGCCTTTTTGCTTTCTCTGGGAGCTGTTCATCATCTGCCATCGCCCAGAGCATGATATGTGTGTCCAGCAGCAGCTTCAAATCATGTCACCATCCCCGAATAATTCTTCTACTTCCTTATCCCATTCCGCAAAAGCGGCTGGAACGTGAAGTTTTCCTTTTGCGACTCCAATGCGCTTGCTGGTGTCCGGCTTGATTCTGATTTGTTCTGTCTGAGAATCAGCAGTCAGGTCAAACGGGATTCTACGTTCTCTGACAGCTTTTCTTGCAAAGACACTGATAGCAGTACTCATATTCATGCCAATCTCAGAACAAAGACTGTCAAATTGTTTCTTGAGGTCTTCATCAATGCGAACATTCAAAGTTGTTTGTGCCATAAAAATTCTCCTTTCTGTTTTTTCATTACATACATTGTATCACAATTTTTACACAAAGTCAATAGAATTAAACAAAATCTTTTGCAACACAGCAAAAAGAACCCGGAACGGCAAAATGTTCCGGGATTTTTTTATTGCAATCTTAAATTTTCCACTGGGTCTGAATACAGTTTCTTTTCATTTTTCCAATTGAGCAATGCTACATAACATTCATGATTCTGAGAAGCAATTGATTCACTGATCAGCTGATCTATTGCTGAACTCAACACCGGAACACTTCTTTCACAAGCTAACATTTCAGTCAGTAAATCCGGATGATTGTATTTTACAAAAGAATAAGCAGATTTAAGAAATGCTGCATCTTTCAGACATGAAAATTCTTTCAGACCATAAACCGGAACATAACCATGCATCACCCGATACCAGCCACAGACATGTGATTCATCAACGGACACCTTCTCTTTCTTTGCCCGTGAAATAGTATATAGATGATAATTACGATCCACGTCTGCAAAATTCTTAGATGAGAACATAGGCAAGCCCGTAGAGCGGCAATAATTCACTGAATATGCATGATAGCGGCTGTTATATCCTTCTGCTGCTTTTTCCATCATAATCCAAGCTCCTTCACTTTTCTGTAAAATCTGTTTGGCTTCATGTCCATTTTTCGCATAGTCGCCTTTGCTGTCTGCTCCCCGGCTCTCCATCTGGCACATTCTTCCCTGAAACGCTTTTCATCAACCGGGATCGGCTGACGGCCTTTGTACTTTCCGGCGGCCTTTGCGATAGCAATTTCCTCTCTCTGGCGTTCCCGTGCAAGCTCCCTTTCAAATTCAGCAAGCCCGGCGAAGACAGTCAGCATGAAACGCCCTTCCGGTGTGGTCGTATCCAGACGTTCACGAAGACTGACAATCTCAACGCCCTTGTCCTGTAATTCCTTGACCATCCGCAGAAGGTCAGCACTACTCCGGGCAAGTCTGGAATATTCTGTCACAATAACAACATCTCCATCCCGGACATAATCCATCATCTGCTTGAATTCCGGCCGATTGGTGTCTTTGCCGCTGCACTTATCAGTGAACTCTCCCCCGCCTATAGAG
>DJXD01000067.1 GCA_002449585.1 Ruminococcus sp. UBA7013 | reverse complement strand
GATTTTTTCCATCGAACTCACGTTACAAAGCATATTTTTTTCTCCAATCAATTTCGATTAATATTTTGCAAGCAGATTTTTCACGCAGAGATAGACAATATCAAATATACTCAGTTTGACAAATTTAATATTTGCCTGTTTCATTGCAGTAAGCTGTTTTTCTGTTGCAACAGTATACGGATAAACTCCGAACAGAAACGGAAAGAATACAAAAATAAACTCTGTTTTTTCTTCATCTTTCATATAAGAACAGAATTTATCAAGACAGCTCCGAACGGCGTTTAATGATGCACCGTAAGAAATTTTAAATTCTGTGAGATTTTCAGGACGGGAATTTGCTTCCATATCATAATGATTCATCGCAAGCAGTTTCAGGAGCTGTTCACGTCTGGCAAGAGAATAGGCAAGAGCTTTCGCCAGCTCATCAGAAGAAAGCGTTTCGTTATCTTTTACAAGTTTTTGCAAATCAGCAACCCATAAATCATATTCTCTCTGCATCAGTGCAAGGAAGATTTCTTCTTTCGTTTGAAAATAGTTATAAATCGATGTTCTTGTGAATGAAGTGACTGCTCCGATTTCCTTGATAGTAATCTCCTTGAAACTCATGGTCTGATAAAGCTGTTCACAGGCATTAATAATTTCCTCACGGCGTGAAGCGGTCAGTTCTGGTGAACCCTTCGGCATATCATATTTCCTCCTTTTTTCTGAATGACAGGCACTTTCCAATCACCTCACCAGTACGCAGATACTGATAAGCCGGAAATTCAAACAGAACCGGTTTCAGTCTGCCATAATCAATTTTTCCATGTTCATCAAGGCAATTTTCTTCGACATAGGTATGATCAATTGTGCAGATAAAACTCTCAAAATTAGGGGTTTTGTAAATATCTGCGACAGTGCATTCCATTGTCAGAGGTGCAGAGCTGATAACAGGTGTTCCATTTTCTCCGGTTTCATACGCAAACAGACCGGATTTATCTTCTTTTGCTCCACTGACAGAACCAGAAATATCTGCTTCCAGAAGCATTTCTTCTGTTACAAGATTGATAGACAGTTTTTGATTTTCTTTAATCAGATGATTGATAAAATGCGGTTCTGCAAGGCTGACCAATACACAGTCATGTCCGATAATGCCAACATGTGCTACCAGAGTCCATGTAGGCTTCTCTCCATTCATTGCACCAATCACTGTTATAGGTGTTGGATAGAGTGCTAGTTTTGAACCAATATTCTTCTTCATATGCATCGCTCCTTGTTTTATTCTGACATTGTGTCATTATTGATATTATATCTTATCTCTGACATAATGTCAATACCAATTATACAAAATCAGCATATTGTACAATTTTATTTAAATTATTTTGTTTATTTCAACGAACTTGATGAAAATAAAAATATATTTTAAAGGAGTTCAAACATTTATTCTGACATTATGTCATTAAAATTTTCATTTTTCTATTGACATTCTCCGTATTTCATGCTATAATATTGCAAAAATCACATCATTTTTGATTCCAACCCCGATTTTGTCATCTGTTCTGCGTATTCTATAGTAAGAGATCTGAAACATCCTCCGGATGCTTCCGATGATGAACTCAGTATTGCTATGTTTGCATTCTATGAAGCAATTCAGAATTATTCCCGTTTGAAAGGTTCGTTCTGAATTGGAACAGGAAATGGCAGCTTATGCAGATTTAAATGCAGCCGTTGAACAGTATCACACCAATGAGCCGTTACCAGAAAAAGTGCAGTCCGAAACAGAAACAAATATTCCGGATACAACTTCTGAAACAATCCCTGAAACGACTGTCCCCGAATCCAGTACTCCAGAACAAAAAGCGACAGTTCAGGAAGAAATCCCCGTTTCTGCGGATGTGCCACAGGAAACATCTGCACCAGTTCAGGAAACATCACCAGAAACCACAGTAAATATATCTGTTCAGACTGAAACCACTGTTTAGATACCGGAAGAACCTTCTGAACAACAATCGTCAGAATGGAACTATGAAAATTGGGGAAATTGGTACGGCTATGACGAAGAATATGAAACAGCAGACTGTTCCGAAAACTGGAATTTCCGGGGAGACTGGTATCATGATAATGATGAATGTGAAACAGCAGAAAATTCCGAAAATGATTGGAATTGGGATATGTGGGACAACTGGGATAACTGGTATCATGACAATACTATCGAAAGTCAGGAAACAACAGAAAACTGGTATGGTTACAGTTGGAGAAACTGGCAGAATCATCCTGCTTACTATGATTACTATTCTTATGGTCAGGAAGAATGCATCGATGACCCATACGAACCGGAAGAAGAGGAAGATACCAGCGAACTCTCAGAATACTGGTATTTTGATTATGAAGAATTACCATAAAGCAAAAGGCCATTGTACACATGAGTACAGTGCCTTTTTGATTTTGAAAAAAGTTTTAAAAATTTTTTATTCCAACCCCATTTTTCAGAAACCGTTTTCGTATTCTATTATTGTAAAGGGAAACAGCAGAAAAAAATTCAGAAATTTTTTTAGTCCGACCCCGTTTCTGAAAACTTGCTCTCGTATCCTGTTACCGTAAGAGAAAAATAATAATTCATGCATGATTATTGATTTCCGCTTGTTCTTTAGGATTAGTCCTTGGAGAGGGACTCAAAAAACTACTATATCTATAAAAATTTTAATTAAGGAGTTTTTTATCATGAAAAATCAGAAGTACATTCTTTCTGTTCTGGCTACTCTGTCCGTACTGACAGCCGCAACAAGTGTGACCGCATTCGCTGGCGAAGAAATTGCCGTTCCTGAAAATAATCCCCCCGAAATTATCACCAAGGCTGCTGAAATTCCCGAAGTCGCTGTTGATTCTGATGCAGAAGCAGAAGAAATTACTGAACTCGATGCTGAAACCATTGCTGATGCTGAAATTGAAGAAACTGCTGAATCCGAAGAGGAAACGCATAAACAGTATGGCTTCCGTAAATGGGACTGCGAAGACTGGTGCAATTTTGCAAGCTGGCTCGGCGGTGCAGGCTGGAGATGCGGCAGAGACCAGATGCCTGATGTTGCAGAGGGAGCTGAAGAGGCAGCCACTGAGGAAGATGCAGAAATCGAAATAGAAGCAGAAACTACATACATTGAAGACTGGTATGATAACTATTTCGACTGGAATCAGTTCGGTGAGAATGCCGAAGATACAGACGAACAGTCCACCGAAGACGATGCTGATAAAGATTTCGGTTACTGGAAATGGGACTGCTGGTATCCTGAGTATAAAGATGCCGATAAAACAGAATATGAATGCAAAGACTGGCATGATTTTGACTGATCTGAGTGCGAAACATTCACAGATGAGGATGAACAGCCCTCTGAACTGACCGAAGAAGATGCAGAAGCCGAAACAGAAGAAGCTGAAAAAGAATTTACTGTTCCTGAGCATGAATACAAGAACTGGTGTGGCTTCTGGGACGAAACCGAAGAATCCGCTTCTGATAAAGACGAACAGCCCTCTGAACTGACCGAAGAAGATACAGAAGCTGGAACAGAAGATGAACAGGACACTGAAGAAGAAACTGCATTTATTGATCGGCTCTTTGATGAGCATTTCGATAGCAATCGTTTCAACTTGACATTTTTCTAATGTTATGGTATACTATAGATAGTTTCTATCTTGATAAGAGTAAAAATAGAAGGTTGTGCTAAAGTAATCAGGATAACTAACAAAAATTACTAAAAAGTAGCGGCGGATGTGTTTCCGCCTGTAAGAATAAGGACTTATGTCAAACTTCTTGCGAAGCCTCTACCTCTATAGGTGGGGAATATATTATTATGGAAAGAGAAAGCTGCCAAAAGGAACATTGCAGTATGTGCCATAGATACCATTTTGTGCAGCAATAAAAACGTTATGAAAATGATACAAAAAATCTCTGTATGCTGTCTGAGTTTTCTTGTCGTCAGCGGTATGCTGGGACAAATATCCGTATTTCAGAATTCTGTTTCTAAAAATACTCTTGTTTCTGCGGCTGATACTGCTGCCTCTGTTGAACCAAAAGCTGTATTTACAGATATCTCTGCACAAGCCGGAAAGCCCGTACATATTGCATTGGAAAATCTCACAGCCAATACTATTTCCTATCAATGGACAGTTGACGGAAAGAAAATTTCCGGGTCATCCGACAGCTATACTCCTACTGAACAGGATTATGAAAAAACAATTTCCTGCACTGTGACCGCAGACGGAAAAGAATATACGGCTTCTATGTATTTCAGTGAACTGCCTGTGGTCTATCTCAATACTAATGATGGTCAGGACATCACTAGCAAGGAAGAATATGTAAACGGAACATGTTCGATTCAGGGTAACAGTAAATTCACCAACGAAACACAGCTTTATACTGGAGATATCAAAATTCGTGGACGTGGCAATTATACTTGGGAACACCCAAAAAAGCCTTATAAAATCAAACTTGATACTAAAACGGATTTGTTTGGTATGGGCGCAAATAAGCATTGGGTTTTGATTGCAGAATATGTTGACCCTACCCATGTTAGAAATGGCGTGATGCCTGAAATTTCCGAAACGCTCGGTATGGAATATACGGCTACGAATCAGCCAGTTGTGGTCATACTCAATGGCGAATACAATGGCTTGTATCATTTGAGCGAAAATATCAGAATCGGAAAAGAGCGTGTCAATATCTATGACTGGGAGGATACTGCTTCTGATATTGCCAAAGCTGTTTACAAAGCAAAATCTGCTTCCGGTATGACCAAAGACCAGAGAGATGAACTTGAAGACCAGCTTGTTGAAAATCTGGAATGGGTGACTTCCGGAACATTTAATTATAATAATAAAACCTATCAGGTTAGTGATTATGTGACTCTGCCGAAGAGCATTGACGGCGGTTATCTGCTGGAATTAGATACCTATGATGCCTACCACATAAAGCAAGTTTCTGATTTTGAAACAACAGGTTCACAGCCTGTCCAATTCAAAAGCCCGGAATATGCTGTCACAAATTCCGCTATGTATAACTATGCGAAAAATTATATTCAGGAATTTGAAGATGCTGTTAGTGCAGATGATTTCTATACAGATGGAAAGCATTATTCAGAATTATTTGATATGGATTCTTTGGTAAAATATTGGATGATGTTGGAATTGACTGCCAATTCTGATGGTATGCGTTTCAGTAATTATATGTATAAAAATTTTGGAAGTATTTTCAAGATAGGCCCTGCATGGGATTATGACTGGACTTGGAACGCCGGCTACACCGTCCCAACAAATGAATGGTGGACTTCTCAAAGCTATTATAATGAATCTGTGCACTGGTATAAATATCTTGCAAAAGACCCCTATTTCATCACAAAGGCTTATGAACTATATCAGGCGCATCAGAAAGAATTTGCTGAAATCTATGCAGATGGCGGAAAAATTGACAGCTATGCCGATAAAATCGAAACCGCCGCACTCGCTGATACACAGAAATGGCATTCTGGTACTGACTGGACGAATGAAGTCAGCAAAACAAAAGATTATGTCAAAAATCGTTATCAGTGGTTTGATACCCAGTTCACAAATCCGGAAACTTTAGCAGAATCGCTCGGCTATGAGGCTTATGATAATCTGGAAGTCACAAATATTTCTACAGACAATGGGAAAGTCGTTGTGACTGCGTCAGCTGTGGGAATCTCTGCGGAGGTCATCACATTTCATGTCAATGGCAAATATGCCGGAGAAGCAAAAATTCAGGATGATTTGACTGCAACCCTTGAAATCTCTCCTTCCTTGCTTGAAAAGAATAGTCATTCCCTGAATACAGTACAAGTCAGAATGAAAGATGCAGATGGCAATTATCTGAAATCCTCTGATTCCTCAGGTCATGGCGGATGGGGGAGCTGGAATCCGTGGGAACAACAGAATATTTCCAGCACTTCAGTCGTATATTCCAATTTTGCAACATTCACGGCAGATTATAATTCTCTCGTAAAATCAGAATATTCTATTTCTGATGTGAAAATTTTGCAGGATTGGCTTCATGGTAAAAAAGTAACCATTTCAGAGGGCAAGAATTATGACCTAAATCAGGATGGTGTTTGGAATATCTACGATTTGATTTTGCTGAAAAAAATTCTCATGAAATAAAGCAATGATTTCTCCGATTTTTATGGGAAAAAACTGGTGCAGTTTTAAACCGCATCAGCTTTTTGTATCATGATAATTTTAATTAGATACACCTCATTTTCAAGTTATATTTTTATCAATTTCTGATATATTTTCATAAGTTCAGCGATGCATTCGCTTTGCCAAATAGCCGACATAATTTTCTTTGGTGGCTATCTGGTCGGCATTGTGTTCCAGAATTTCTGAAATGAGAGCACCATAACTCATCATTCTGTTGTGCTTATGCCGGAGAATTTCATCTCCGAAATCCGTCAAGTCTGCGCCTTTGAAAGATTCACAGAAATCCGGAGGCAGCACTTTTTTCAAGAACAGCATTCCATATTCGCTCTTGTTCTGCGGTGCAGAATCAAAATCATATTCTGACAGATGACTGAAACAATCAAATACTCCGGCAATATTCCGGACTTCGGTGGCTTTCATGACCGCTTTCAGTTTCACAAACTCCTGCGGATTCAGACCTGTGAGGAGTTCTGCCGTCCGGTTCAGTTCTTCCTGCTTCGGTCGCCGTGAAATCAGCAGATTCGGGAGTGAGGATTGATGTTTCAGGCACACCTTGTTCTCCAGAACAGCATTGTCACAGGGCAGGAAAATCCACCCCGCAAGCTCCGGGCGGTCTGCATCCGGTGTCAGGAGCAGTCGGAATACACACGGTTTCGGGTCGCTGATTTCAATCTGAATATCTGGCTTTTCATACGTTTCTGGTTCACAATAATAATCTCCGATAAAGACACCATTGTTTCTTTCTGTCATCAATCTGCCGAGTTTTGCCATGTCCAGAAGTTTCAGAAATTCATCAGGACAATCCTGCACTTCCGACAGCATCTCGTTTTCAAGGAAAAATTTGCCAAGTTTGGAAAAACAGGAAGACTTTACCACAGGCACACTCTCCAGTCCGAACGTCATCTGCAAGGCATCCTCAAAACGGAGAACAGGATTTTTCTGCAGGACTGCCTGATATACTGCTCGTTCTGTCGGAGTCATGTCTATCAGCCGTTCCGTGAACACATTCAGAGTAAAAATATCTGCCCTGAACTCCCACTCTGTCAGTTCGGGCGGCAGCGTGACTTTCTCATAATAACAGTAAAATTCAAAATTGACCATTCTGTTTCCGGTCTGGTGCAATCGTTCGAGTATATCCAGAAGCTCCAACGGATTCTTCGGAAAATCTTCCATCAGCACACAATTTCTGTTCTTCAAAGTGATTCTCATTGTGTGATTCCTCCCGTCTGTGATTTGTTCTATTCTGCTGATCGCCAGGCATCGGCGTACACCGCATATAGAATAGCCGAGCAGCCAATCTCCTATAAAGATCATACACCCTGCAAACAGTCCGATGATAAATAACTTGCAGATACGTTTCCAGTCAAGCTGATTACTAATTCCAATATCATTATAAGCTTGAATATTTTTTCTTTTCTTAATAATAAATTTATTTTAAATAAAAAAAGTTTGCTATAGTAAAGTTTATTATCAATTTCTATCTATAATTTTATAAACTCCAAATCAACATCAACAATAAAAAGCAGACTAAGAAGAAAATTCTTCCTGTCTTGCTTTTTATTGGGAAATTCATATATTATGATTCTTTTTTAATCTTATTCCAGTTATAATCATTAGAAAACCAAAGCATATCAATGGCGGAACAGGCCACCATAGCTGTCCGGTTTGCGGCAGTTTATCAATTATAACAGAGTTTTTGTTCTCTGAATCAAAAACAACATTTGTTGCTATTGAATGATTTATATCATCAGAGTTGCTTTCTGCTTTCTTTTCAGAATCTGGATCTGGAATAATCTGTTTTTCAGAGTTTTCATCTATCTCAGAATTTGTACTTATAATAGAACTATCAGAAAAAGATTGTGTTTCAGGTTCAGCTTTTATATCTGTAATAGAACTGCTGGCAATAGGATATTCAAAAGTATTAATAATCAAATATGCTGTCATATCCGCATGATAAACAACAGTGTAATTTTGCGGAACGTCTTTT
Source organism: Ruminococcus sp. UBA7013 (assembly GCA_002449585.1). Lineage (GTDB taxonomy): Bacteria > Bacillota > Clostridia > Oscillospirales > Ruminococcaceae > UBA3855. The sequence goes on along the minus strand of DJXD01000067.1, from coordinate 1,267 downwards.
TCTTTGATAATCCATTCATGTCCATCATTGTCTTCCCATTCATAAGTCCAGTTGTTCTCTTCATTCAGGACTGCTGTTTTCTGCAATTCACCATCACAGAATAATTCAGCCGTCACAGAATTCGGATGCTTTCCACCCGGAGCATTTTTCCATATTTTTGTAACAGTGTATACTGTATTGCCCATATTCAACGTTCGATAGACAACTTTAGGAAAATAATTCAAATAAGATTTTTCTTCATTTCTGATTTCAAACAAAATTGCATTCGGAACATAGGTAATATCTTCTTTTTTGAGTACATCACCACATAGCAGATAAATTCCGTCTTCCAGTCCTGAAAATACCAAAATACCATTATCATCAGTTGTGCCTTCATCTCTATAAGGAATTTTATCTGTGATTGTATAGAACATCAGTGTTTCAGCCGCAGCAGTAATTTGAGAAGTATTCCATTCATCAAGAGAAAATGCTTCCTCTCCCATAGTGATAGAATACTCCGAAAAATCATCATCCAATATCAGTGCATCATTTTCACGATGTCCGGTTTTATATAATCTCCAGTGCATTCCATCAAGTACTCTATTATCTTTTGCACATTGAATTTCAAGTGTTCCTGTTTCTTCGGCTGAAACCTGCATCAAAAAGCTTGTCATACACCAGAACAGTATACATAATACACAACAAATACTGCCGATTTTTTGTCTTGTCTTCACAGAATCATTCCTTTCATTGTTTTTTTCTGCCCTTGTTGGATGGCAGAATCATCATAATCAGAAATACCAGCACCAAAACCGGAAACAAAACAATAAATGTCACTGTTACAGAATCAAATACCAGAGCTTCCGAAGCTATCCGCAGTTTAGATGCTGTTTCAATCCGTTCTCCCTGCACTAACAGCCGATGTGTATTAATTCCATAAGGTGTACAGGTAATCAGCGTACATAAATCCCTGTCATTTTCGATAGTCAGGTTGGCAAAGTCATCCGGCTCAACAACGCAGATATGATATACCTGATATGTCAATGTTTCTCCCAAAACATCAATTGTAAAAATATCACCTTCCTGCATTTTGTCCAGATCTGTAAAAAGCTTTGCCGATAACAGCCCCCGATGTCCCATAAATACACTATGTGTTCCTTCACCCCCTACCGGGAACGAAGTCCCTTCTAAATGTCCTGCACCTATCTGTAAAACAGAATCCTCTGTTCCGTGATACAAGGCAACTTTTGTATCAATTTTTTCAATTTCAACAAAAGTTAGCAAGGAA
>DJXD01000111.1 GCA_002449585.1 Ruminococcus sp. UBA7013 | reverse complement strand
CTGAAATATATAATTTGACACTTTTTTCTATAGAAAACTAGCGTTTTTTGTATTTTTAGAAAAAAATAGTATCAGCTTATATGTTTACCATTCCTAATTTAGTGATTTCATGCAGTGAATCCGTTCCCTGTTTAATCGTCACAAATTTCACTCACGATATTTGTCGGTTATGGTAATGGCTATTTTCTGGTATTTATGGTATGATAGTACACCGGAAGGAGGTGTGCTGTTATGCTGAAAGAGCTATACCACGGTAAAATCAGTCCGTCAGAACAAAAAATGAAAACTGCTCCAGAGAAAACTCAAGAATGGATGAAACTCTCAGCCGAATTTGAAAAAAGCCTGACACCAGAACAGATTCAGATGTACAGAGATTTAAGTGATATGCAGAGTGAGAATGCATCACAGGATAACGAAGTTCTGTACATCCAAGGATTCAAAGATGGTGCTTTGTTGATGATGGAAATACTCGGAGAATAAAAGAAGGCTGGTGTGGAAATGATATCGCACCAGCCTATTTTTTATTTGATTTTACTTTAATAATTTAATGTAACAAAGCGTAGTGTGCTTTAAGTTATGAGGATTTATTTCAGAACCCCATTTTGCAGAGCCGTATTCCTCACCATACCGAAATTTTTTCTTATTCTTCGATTTGATGTACATTATCAGAGCCATGCCAGCACCGACTGCAATTCCGACCACAATATCAACCGGATGGAAACTCGGCACAATTTTTGCAAAAGAAGCCCCGATATTGTCCATGAACGGAACAATTTTCTCATCAATGCTTTTTCCCTCTGCGATTCTGTAAGCGAAACTGATTTTGTTCCCAGCATAAGCGAAAATCGCATAAGGAAAGTTTTTAAGTATCAGCTTTTTGATTTTCCTGCTGTTTAATTTCATCCTCTTTTTTCAATTCCGATAAAAACAGATTGATGAAGTAAATCTGCCCTTTTCCGGTCACTTTCGGAGTATTTGAAACACTCGTGTGACCATCGCTGTGAATGACAGTTGTTTTCTTGAGCCGGAACAGTTTCATTTCCATTACCGTCTGCGTTGGAGCGTTATAGTCAGAACCTTTTCTGCCAATCAGATAGCCGTGATTCCGCATCCAGATGAACAGCCTGTTCTGTCCGGTATTCACTCCGTTCTGCATGAGAATCTTTGCAAGTTCACCAATCAGAATCGCATTCTCACTGTCTGCGACTGCATCCGCAAAAGCAATTTTTTCTTTATTTTCCTCAATTTTCTGTTCCAGAGCCTTGATTTTTTCCTCATCAGCTTTCATCTGCAAAGCAATCTGCATCAGCAAATCAGAAGAAATTTCATCATTATCAAAAAAATTTCTTGTCTTATAGATTCCGTTTCTTCTGACGGACGGAACAACTTCATCAAAGACCCAGCGTTCAAAGCGTTCCGCATCGGGCAGCTTGCTGTGAACAATCAGTCTGTAAAGGTTTCCCTCAGAAATAAATCTGATATTCTGCACTCTGCCCATGCTGTCGATGACTGGGCAAAACGCCCACCCATCTTCTTTGCAATGTGCCTTGACTGCTTTTGCTGTGTCGGCATAGCCTAATGCTTTGGCGGCATCTGCACCGCAGAACATAATTTTTCCGTCACTGGTTTCGAGTGTGCGGATTTCTCCGAACTCTGGACTGCTAAAAATCTGAATTTCATTCATCGGAATTTCCTCCTCGTTAATTTTAGAGAGCAGTTTCTCTCTTTTTGACACGTTCCCTGTGTTTGTGCTGAGATGGCTCATTCCGGAGTTCTCATGACTGCCATATAAATACCTCCGTTCGTGATTTCTGTTTGGATTATGAAAAATAAAAAGCGTTTCCCAAATTTCTCCGAGAAACGCTTATCCTGATATTCAATTTTTATGTGTAATAACAGGGAACAAAAAAAGCGTTCCTTTGTTTTCAAAAGAACGCTGAAATGCAGTATCTATGCGATTTTTTTAATGTTCAGCCTGTCTGCATCCATTTATTTTCTTATCTGCAATTTGTTAAATTTTTATGAACTCTTGTTCCCTAATTTTTTTACACATATGGGAAATGTAGAATATACTGCTTCACTGATTCAAAATCAAATCGGCGGAGATGTATTCCGGATTGAAACTGTCAGTTCCTATCCGGCTGATTATCGTGATACGACCAATCAGGCAAAAAACGAACAGAATGAAAATGCCCGTCCGGAACTTGTCAACCATCTTGATGATGTCAGTCAATATGATACGATTTATCTTGGATTCCCCAACTGGTGGGGAGATATGCCGATGGCGGTCTACAGCTTTCTGGAAGAATATGATTTCACTGGAAAGGAAATTCATGTATTTGTCTGTCACGGAGGAAGCGGTGCATCCGGAACAATTTCAACTATCCAGTCTCTGCAATCCGGGGCTTCTGTAGATGAGAATCCCCTGACAGTCTATTGGACAGATGTTGAAAATGCGGAAAATCTTGTCATGAACTGGCTGAATTGATAAATTTATTCTTTCAGCTCGTCACTTTCTCAAATTGAATATGCATTGATGTGCAGGCGTACGATAACACATATTGCATGATACGCATTTTGCTGGACTTTCTTCGCCATTCTGCCAACGTTGGATTAAATCAGGCTCACGGATAAGAGGACGGGAAAGCGATAAATATTCAATATTTCCGTCATTCAGAACTTGATTCATATGTGTGATACTTCTGTGACCTCCCACAAGAATCACAGGAATATCTGTATTTTCTGCCAAAGTCAAGGCAAATTTTTCAAAATAAGCTTCATTCACTCCTGCTTTGATACCACTGACAGATGTGCCATTTCCACTGATTTCAATAGAATCAAGCCCATGTTTCACACATTCCAGACAAATATGCAAACTTTCTGTTTCATGCAATCCGGAAAAGCTAAAATCACTGCTGTTAATCTTCATAGTGATATGCAAATCAGGATGATTTTCTCTGATTTTGCAGATAATTTCAATCAGAAACAGTTCCGGATTTCTCCCATATTTATCATTTCTATGATTATATGCCGGACTGATGAAACGGCTTAGAAAGAATCCATGTGCTGCATGAATCTGTACACCATCATAGCCAGCCTGTACAGCACGATCAGCAGATTTGATAAACATCTTACAAATTGTAGCAATATCGGCTGTAGTAATGTCATCAATGGCGATATTTCGTTTATATTCATGATTTTATTCTCCCATTGCAAGCTGTGCGATAATAGGACAGTCATATTTATGGACGGTATCCGTCAAACGCTTATGTTCGGCAATCAAGGAATCATTGGAAAGCCGAGCCATACCGCCAAAATAATGGTCGTTATCAGATACGGACGTAAAACCGCTAATAATACAGCCGACACCACCCTTTGCAAGTTCTTCATAGATAGAATAAATTTTCTCATCAAAGTGACCGTTATCATCTGCCAAAGCTTCCCATGTTGCAGAACGGAACAGGCGATTTTTCAGAGATAAGTTTTTCATTTGTGTTTTATCAAAAATAGTTTTCATAATAATTACTCCTTCTAATAAAATTGTCAAATCATTGACTTTTTCTTTTCGATATGATATAATAATATACAAAATTTTAGACTTATAAATCAGAATTTAATGGAGGAAAATATGAAAAGTAGAATTATTTATTGTCTGAATTTTCTTTGGACATGTGGTATTGCATTTTCTTTTCCAATATGTTTTGGCTGGGTTTTTCTTGATATAACTGGGCATTCAAAAGGCTATAGCTATAATTTAGGTTCAGAAAAAGATATTTCTATCATGTTTGGCTTCATTGAACTGTTAATATGGATTGTGTTATCCTTGCCATCAAATCTTTATGTTTTTCAAAAAACAATGAAAAAGGGCAAATTGTATTTGCTAATACCTATTGCAATATATGTAACTCTTGCTATCATTTGTATCTGTCTTACTGGTGGCTGGTCTGCGTATTTTAAAGGTATTTTCAATATATAAATTCTGATTTATCAAATATTAGCAATCTCCCATTCTTGAACGGTTTCAAGAAGTAAATCAGCGAGTTTCTGTTCTTTTTCCTGATAGGTGTGACCTGTTCCCTCAATAAAAATGAGTTTGTTCTTGTCAGCAGTTGGCATATGGTCATTGATATTTTTCAGAAAGCCGGAAGGATTGCCATAAGTGAAACGATCAAGCGTTCCAATCAGTAAAGCTCCTGTATGTGTGATTTGTGATACCTGAGAAAAATCTCCATCCTGTTCCACATGAACATTATTCAGCATATCAGAAAGCCAATCATACGCAGTATAGGCGATACATTGCACCCATCCCATAAAATAAAATGGTAAAAGCCTGTCACCACGTTTCTTTTCCACTTCTGTATGAATATATTCTTTCTCACATTCAGAAACACCGCTTATCATATGCGTAAGATTGGCAGGACTAAGCAGAATAAATTTTTCGATACGTGCATCATGATGTCTTGATAGATAGTAAATGACTTTGTTCGCTCCGAGCGAATGTCCTTCGAGAATGATATGTTTATAACCCTGTTTTTCAGCAAAATCAAGGTAAGCCTGAATATCTTCATCTGTATAGCAGAAACGCTCATTCCATGAACCAATGATTTCTTCTGACCCAGTGAGGATATTTTTTGTTCTTATCTGCCCAAAAGCATCATTTGTTTGTGCATAGATGAAATCAATCCCACCAGAATGGAGTGTATCACCGATATTGTAGTAAAACGGATTGGAATAAAAATTACCATGTATGCCAGTAATAGCGATCACAACAGTATCTGCTTTTCCACTTCCGAACAGTACACCATCAAGCTGTACGCCTCTTTTTGTATCTGCTTTTATTTTTTTCATGCTTATCAACTCCCGAAAATTTTACTTGACTTTTTTCTTGCTTTATGATATATTATACATAGTTGAAATGTTTTTGTCAAGTACGCAGAAATTTCATTCTAAGTATGTTTTTTATTACTAATATTCAGGAGGTCATGAAATGAAAAATGAAGTCACTTATCCGGTTCTGGATGAAAATGGCGGTTTGCAGTCTGAAAAATGCCCTGTGCTGTACGCACTCAGCATTATCGGACAGAAATGGAAACTGCCGATTTTATGGTATCTATATCAGGGTGAAATTATCCGATACAATGAACTGAAACGCAAAATGCCAGATATTACGAATGGCATGCTATCAAAATCCTTGAGAGAACTCGAAGAAAATGGGCTGATCAATCGTGTACAATATCCTGAAATTCCGCCAAAAGTAGAATATTCCCTGACAGACAGAGGAAAAGCTCTGATTCCTGCACTGAATGCTATCTATGATTGGGGCAGCGAACAGATGAAATTTCATATAGAAAAACATCAGTAAACAGAAGAAAAGCATATTATTTTCAACAAATAATTCATCATTCTGCACCAGAACAGAGCCAGTCATTTCTGCAAGATAAGAATGTTCAAAATATGCTGCATTATATCTGCCGGGGGTCAAAATCGCCCGAATGCCTCCGCAGTTGACATACTCCATTGTATCTTTCAGCAGATTGGCATAATTCCGGTTATCAGCGATTTCATATTTCTGGAACGCTTCCGGGCAGGCGATTCTTGTTAATTCTCTTGCAATCAGCGGATAGCTCGCACCGGAGGGGATTCTTAAATTATCCTCTAAGATATACCAGCCGCCATCTTTTCCCTGTACTAAGTCAATACCAGAGATATGCGAATAGATTTTATTTTTCGGTGTGATCCCTTCGCATTGTGCCAGATAGCCTTTTGAGATATAGATAAAATTTTCCGGAATCACGCCATCACGGACAATTTTCTTTTCATGATAAATATCAAAAAGGAACTCATTCAAAGCATTTACACGCTGAACAAGCCCCTTTTCGATTTTCTTGAATTCCTCTGCTGGAATCACCCTAGGAATCGGATCAAAAGGGAAAAACTGTTCTTTGAATACACCGTTCTTGTAAATGCCGAACTTGACTCCATAACGGCGGAGCAGTTCATTGATTTCCGCTGCATTGCCGACCGGTTCAGAAAACTGGGATAATTTTTCCTGTTCCTGCTGAATCTGAATAAAAGTCATGAATTTTTCACTCCTGTCATGATCATTTTCAAAAAAAGAAAGGTACATCCTCAATCTGAGGAGCACCTTTGCTCTTTCTGTTTACATTCTTATTATAGCATATTTCAGTGTTTTTGTCAACTTTTTTTATAATTTATTCAGGCTTTCCGGATTTGATTTTCAAAAAATACAAGCCGAAAAAACTAATTGCTCCGTTTTCGGATTTTAGTTTAAACATAATGGCTCTCTCCTGCAATTTTTCTAGTAAATACTAGATGTAACAAGCAAGTATATTGCCAGAGCGAATGCTGTATTTGTTTGTGTAACTGCTCATGCTATGACTGGTGAAGAACAGAAAACTATCTATTGGTGTGTTTAATAATTCCAGTTCGAATGACAAAATTTTCATCATTGGTACACAGACGGATAATCTCAACAATCCATTCGATGACTGGGAAGAACAATGCAATGAATGGGCCAAATATATGAAAGAACCCAGCTGCTACGGCAGTGAAGCAATCGCAAGAGAACATATTCTCCCTGCTGCTGCATTTATTGAAAATCTCTGCCGTGAATACAGAAAAAATCCTAATGCTGCTACAAAAGATGAAAAGCGTATTCTTAAATCCCTTGCTACAAAATATGTAACATATGATGATGAAGATGAACATTCTACCCTCGAACAGGGTATCAAAGAATTGCAGGAATACTCTTATATTGAATCTATTCTGAACATCGTGAGAGAGAAAATTCTGACCAAATATAAAACTTATCTGATTGAGGATATTAATAAGGACTATATGATGCTGAAAGCTGACCTCAGAAAGTATTTTATGGATATTGTTCAGCAGAATCAGGAAGGTCTGGAAGCTTCCAACAGCGATATGGAAGAAATTACTGCTATGCTCGAAGCTAAGAAGGAAGAAGCAGAACTCAACCGCCAGAACCGTGAGGAACTCAGAGAAGTAATGAATATCGCTAAGGAATACAATCAGCAACGTATTGATGGTTTGGAAAAAGCCTTGAAAGATATGACTAGAAGAGGGTAATTTACCATGAAATCACTGTTTCCCACGGAAAAACCGGAAATCGAGATTGGAAAAGTAATTTTGGAGGTGGCTGACGAAATGGGTTTGTTTAATGGAATTAAGAAAGCAGTTGGTAAAGCTGTGAAAGCAATAAAAAACACAGTAGTATCAATATTTAGATCGAAAGTTAAAGAAGACACGACAAAAGCTCTCAAAGAAGCAAGAGATAGAGCCGAAAAAGCAGAAAAAGCTCTTGAAGAGGAAAAAAGAAGAAATGCAGAAAAAGTAGCTGATTCTCTGGGGCATGGTTCCTATGACTTGAATGAAGAACTTTATGAAGTGCAGGAAAGTTTCAGAAAGATTGCTTCTGATGTAGAAGATAACATGATTGAATGTATTCACGGAACTGTTCATGATATGCTGGAACAGTTGGAAAGTGTGAATGAATCCACAGGATTGAATCTGAATATGGCTTATCTGAATTCTATGGAAACTTCCCTCAGAAATCAAGTAACAGGGTTCATTCAGAACCGTGTAAAACGTTCCCTTTCTCTGGATAATCCGGAATGTAAGGATATTCTTAAAATGGAAGGCAAAACAGCAAAACAAATGGCTTTGCAGCGTTTCCAGGACAAAATTTTTGCTGATGCAGTGAATGACCTGTGGGAACTTGTGAAAAATATCTTTACAGAGAAAAATTCTGCTATCTTTACACAGATTGAAAGCCGTTTTACTACTATCGAAATGAATGTAGAAGAAAGTATCCACCAGTTTGAAGAAATCCAGAAAGCAAAACAGCTCGATAAGGAACAGCTTAAAGAAAAACAGGACAACTATCAGAATATGATTGATATCGCAGTATGGTGTATACAGAGCATTGAAAGAGATACTTTAGTATGATGGAGATTGAAAAATTGATTCTTAATAAGCTGAATACTATGGAAGAAGCCATGAAAATGCTTCTTATAAGTGACGTTCTCAAAGATGCAGAAAATCTTACTGCAAGACCTTCTGATTTTTCTAAGCAGCAAGAAGAGTATGAACAGAAAATCACTGAATTACAGGCAGAATGTGAAAAGTTACAAACACAGCTTGAAACACAAAAAAGCAGAATCAAAACTTTACAGGAATTGTCTGATAGCAAGGATAAGACCATTCAATCAAAAGAAGAACAAATTCAGGTTCTTCAAAAGCAATCCCAAATAGCTAAAGGAACAAAAGTAATTTCAAACGAACAAATTGGATGTCAATGCACAATTAAAGCAGAATACTTTCCAAAAGTTTATAGTTCTTATGAGGATGCCGGATGCGATCGAACTTGTTGGGCGAGCTATGCAGATGGTAGAATTTACGATATTGTGGACTTTTCTTCTGTTTATAATATGTTCCGTATTATAGCTAATGGCAAAAGACATTTCTATAGTTATTGGATCTCTGTGGAGGGGGTTGATATAATATGACAGACAACGAAAAAATAACATTTTTACAAGAACAGAACAAGGCGATTCTCGATAAACTGAACATCCTGGAAGAAGCTATAAAAATGCTTCTTGTAAATGATGTTCTCAAAGATGCAGAAAACCTTACAGGACAAGATAAAAATTCTGCCCTGCAAGGCGAGTTACAGCAGAAAATTGACGAATTACAGAAAATGCTGGAAGCAAAAAACAGCGAATTTAACCGACTGCAATCTCAGCTTGAAAATCAAAAGTCAAGAATTAAAACTTTGCAGGAACTATCCGATAGCAAGGACAGAACCATTCAGACAAAAGAAGAATGGATTCAAATTCTTCAGAAAACTGTACAGGATTTTAATAATCAGCCTTTGAAAAATATTGAACTTGAGAAAAAAAGAAAGCAATGTATTGGAAAGTTATGTTCTTTTCCTTATACTAAGGAAACATTTCACAAAGACAACAAAGGAAGATTTATCCCTGATGCTTTTATTCCAGGTAATGCAAAAAATCGTACATACGAAATAATAGAATATTCAGAAAGCGGAAATGGAATGTTTTATATTTTCAGTGAGGGAAGAAAAGTTGATTTTGGCTTCTGGATTCCGGCTGAAAATTTTAACATAGAAGCAATACTGAAAGGATAGATTTATATGACCGACAGCGAAAAAATACAAATTCTTCTTGAAAAATCAGCTATTATGGAAGAAGCTATAAAAATGCTTCTCATGAATGATGTTCTCAAAGATGCAGAAAATCTCACTGCAAGCCCTTCCGATTCCTCTCAGCAACAAGAAGAATATGAACAGAAAATCACAGAATTGCAGAAAATTCTGAAAATTAAAGATGATAAAATCAGCACTCTGCAAAGACAGAGTGACGTCCTCCCCCGCCTAAAGA
>DJXD01000028.1 GCA_002449585.1 Ruminococcus sp. UBA7013 | reverse complement strand
GCAATTCATCCCCCGCTTTAGAAGCAGGGGTTTTCTTGCTAACCTTTGATAAAACAACTCCAGGGCGTTTCCACCCTGGAGCTTTCTTTTTATTGTTTTTTCTTTTTCAATGGCGGACTTGCCTGACCTGTGCCATGACCTGATACCCGTAAACGATTCAAAGCTCTCTGGAGCTTTAAATTTGCCCGTTCCAATCGGTCAGGCTCATTCTGAGCGGCTTCAATCTTAGCCATAGCATCCCGGCGGGATCGTTCAGCCCAGTCGGGATCTATCTCTTCTGCCCATTCTGCCGCCGTCACCATGACAGAGGTTTTATCATCCGAAACTTTCAGAATGCCGCCGGATTCTGCGGCTGTTCTGATTTCTCCGTTTGCAAGTTTTACCGTCAGTACACCAGTTTTCAGGATAGCCGCATAGCGGATATGACCAGCTAATATGCCAACATCGCCCTCTGTTGTTCTTGCTGTGAGCTGAATGACTTGATCATCAAAAAGAACTTTATCCGGCGCAAGGATGACTAATCGGAATGTATTCATGTCATCACCTTATTCCTGAATGGATTTTGCTTTTTCGACGACTTCATCAATTGTTCCTGCAAACAGAAAAGCCGATTCTGGAAGATCATCATGCTTGCCTTCGATGATTTCCTTAAATCCCCGAATGGTTTCTTTCAGGGGGACATATTTTCCCTGCATACCGGTGAATTGTTCTGCTACGGAAAACGGCTGTGACAGGAAACGCTGTACCTTACGGGCACGGAGAACAATTTTTTTATCTTCTTCTGAAAGTTCATCCATACCCATGATTGCAATAATATCCTGCAATTCATTGTATCTCTGTAAGATACTCTGCACAGCACGGGCAGTTTCATAATGATCATGCCCGACAATATCCGGATCAAGAATTCTGGAAGTACTTTCAAGAGGATCTACAGCCGGATAAATGCCAAGTGATGCAATTGAACGTGATAACACAGTAGTCGCATCCAGATGAGCAAATGTTGTTGCCGGGGCTGGATCTGTAAGATCATCGGCAGGGACATAAACCGCCTGGACAGATGTGATAGAACCTTTCTGTGTTGATGTGATACGTTCCTGCAATGCGCCCATTTCTGTGGCTAATGTCGGCTGATATCCTACCGCTGAGGGCATACGCCCTAATAATGCAGATACTTCTGATCCGGCCTGTGTGAAACGGAAAATATTATCAATAAATAATAATACGTCCTGACCTTCGGTATCACGGAAATATTCAGCCATTGTGAGGCCGGATAGGGCAACACGCATTCTTGCGCCGGGGGGCTCATTCATCTGGCCATAGACAAGGACAGTTTTTTCAAGAACGCCGCTTTCTTTCATTTCATTATAGAGGTCATTTCCCTCACGGGTACGTTCTCCGACACCAGTGAAAACAGAAATGCCGCCATGCTGATTGGCTACATTATTGATTAACTCCTGAATCAATACTGTCTTTCCGACACCAGCGCCCCCGAACAGGCCAATTTTACCACCTTTCAGATATGGTGCGATCAGATCAATGACTTTGATTCCCGTTTCAAGCACTTCATTTGATGCCGTCTGTTCTTCATAGCTAGGGGCTTCCCGATGGATTTCCCATTTTTCAGCTGTTTCGGGGGCAGGTTTCTCATCAATTGCTTCGCCGAGCAGATTGAACATTCTGCCAAGGGTATCTTTTCCAACTGGCACTTTGATAGGTGCGCCTGTGTCAATGGCATCCATACCACGGACAAGGCCGTCAGTACTTCCCATAGAAATACATCTGACAATATTATCGCCGATATGCTGGGCGACTTCAATGACGAGTTGTTTTCCATGATTATCTATTGTAATGGCATTCAGCAGGCGAGGGAGCTGATCTTTCTGAAAACGGACATCCACGACTGCGCCAATGATCTGCACGATTTTCCCAATATTCTGCATGATAATATCCTTTCTGTGAATTTTTAGAAATTTACTTTTCCTGATTATCTGTATAGAATTCAACTTTGCCACATTCTGGACAGATACATGCTTTGATATGATGTTCTTCCTTACCTTTTTTAAGTGAAATATAAGTCAGCAATGCCGCATGATTTACTTTCACTTCATAATCTTGTTTCATTTCGATATTACAGTTTGAGCATTTCATAATAAATTTCACCTTATTGCTGATAATTTTTGTGATTTCCTATGTGACAGCTATCTTTAAAATTCTGATTACCAGATAAAAGGCAATAATCTATATTTTACTTTCTTTTTATATTCTATATAGCCAGACAGACCATTTTCCAAAATTTTTTCTTCATTCCGGATTCTCATCATAATAATAACCGGATAGAACAGGAAAATGACAAATGAAATCAGTGAGCCTAATATCAGCGGAACAGACAGAAACATCAGAATTGTTGCTGTATACATCGGATGGCGGACAATGCCGTATAATCCGGTATCAATAATTTTCTGATTTTCCTGTACTTCGACAGTTCTGGAAAGATAAGTATTTTCTCTAAGAACTTCGGCATACATGGCATAACCCAGCAAAAAGACAAGAGAAAATGCAATCATACACCAATCAGGAAGCATCAGCCACTGAAAACGATAATTTAGTCCGGCGGTCACGAATCCGAGCAGAAACATGATTCCACTGAATATGACTATTTTTTTCTGTTCAGATTCTGATTCTTTCGCATTCAAGCGTTTTTGCAAAAGTTCCGGATTTTTGATGATTAAAACAATCCCCATGATCAGCATAGGAATCAATAATACGCTGATAAAAATCCAGCCGTTTTTATAATGCAATGTTCCAGCAGGAAGAAATAATAATACTGAGATCAGCAGAAATCCAGCGAAAAATTTCGTGATCGCCTGAATCAATAAATTATTGTTGCGCATTTGCACCACTGACAATTTCCGTGATCTCCTGTGTAATAGCTCCTTGACGTGCCCTATTATACAGCAATGACAGATGATCTATCATTTCAGTAGCGTTATCAGTTGCATTTTCCATAGCAGTACGCCGGGCGGCCTGTTCTGATGCAAATGATTCCACAATTGCGCCATAAATCAAGCTTGCCACATATCTTGGTACTAATTTGTCAAAGACTTCTTCTGGAGACGGTTCATATTCAACAGCGCAATGCCTGGGATGTGTGCCGGGCATTTCATCCAACGGGATCACATCCATTTTCTGAGCTACCTGCATGATTGGTGATACATAGTTTGTAAATACGATTTCAACAGTCTGCAATGATTCATGTCTTTTATAAGTATTCAGAATCAATTCCGCCATATCCATAGCTAAATAAATATTCATATGTTCAGCGATATGATCATAAGCCTTTAATATTTTCACATCTTTGTTTTCGAAATAATCAACAGATTTCTGACCGATCGGCATAATAATAGGATTTCCGCCTTCTGTCTTGATCTCATTGATTCTTGCCTGTGCAATTTTCAATACATTGGAATTAAATCCTCCGGCAAGACCCCGATCTCCTGCAATGACGATTAGCAAGGCCGCACCTTTTTGGGTACGCTTGCGGACAAATTGAGAATTGAAATAAGGATCTTCTGCGGCGATTTCGGACATTAATTTATAAGTTGACTCAAAAAACGGCTGAGCGGCTTCGGCTCGTTCTTTGGCACGTCTGAGCTTTGATGATGCAACTAATTCCATCGCTTTGGTAATTTGCATCGTACTCTGAACGCTGTGCATCCGGCGTTTAATATCTTTCAGATTCGGCATAATATCACCACTGTTGATTAAATTCTGTCAAAGCTTCGCCAAGTGCGGTTTCATTCTCTTTGGTGAGATCTTTTGTATCAAGAATCGAATTCAGAATTTCGGGATGACTTTCCGCAAGGAAGGAAAATAATTTTTCTTGATACTCTTTGATTTTTGTAACCGGGATCTGATTTAAATAGCCCTTTGTGACGGCATAGATAATGCATACCTGCATTTCTACCGGAACAGGGGAATTTTTATCCTGCTTGAGCACTTCCACGATTCTTTCACCCATAGCAAGGCGATTTTTCGTATCATCATCAAGATCAGATCCGAACTGTGAGAAAGCTTGTAATTCTCTATACTGAGAATAAGATAATTTCAGAGAACCGGAAACTTTTTTCATGGCCTTGATCTGTGCGGCACTTCCGACACGGGAAACAGAAATACCCGGATTTACAGCCGGACGCACACCAGCATTGAACAGATCTGTTTCAAGAAAGATTTGTCCGTCCGTGATAGAAATTACATTCGTTGGGATATAAGCAGATACATCTCCGGCTTGTGTTTCAATAATAGGTAATGCTGTCAGAGAACCGCCGCCATAATTTTCATTATAGCTGCATGCTCGTTCTAATAATCTGGAATGCAGATAGAATACATCCCCCGGATAGGCTTCACGCCCTGGCGGTCTTTTCAATAACAGTGACAAGGCACGATAAGCAACCGCATGTTTTGACAAATCATCATAGACACACAGCACATCTTTTCCCTGATCCAGAAAATACTCACCCATTGCGCACCCTGAATAAGGTGCAATATATTGCAAAGGTGCAAGCTCTGATGCGGTAGCGGATACGATGATTGTATAATTCATAGCACCGGCTTTCCGGAGTGTTTCGGCAACATTGGCCACCGTGGAGCGTTTCTGACCAATTGCAACATAGATGCAGATCATATCTTTGCCCTTTTGATTAATAATAGCATCAAGGGCAATGGCTGTTTTTCCGGTTTGTCTGTCGCCAATGATCAGCTCACGCTGTCCTCTTCCGATCGGGATCATAGAATCAATTGCTTTGATACCTGTCTGCAATGGTTTATGTACGGATTTTCTAGTAATCACACCCGAAGCGACTTTTTCAATAGGGGCACGTTTTGTGGTATGGAGTTCCCCTGCGCCATCAATGGGCTGACCTAATGCATTCACGACACGGCCTAATAATGCTTCTCCGACTGGCACGGACATGATTTCGCCTGTTCTCTTGACAGATGAACCCTCTTTAATATCTTCATCTGATCCGAGCAATACTGCCCCAACGCTATCCTGTTCCAGATTCAAAGCCATACCATAAACGCCATTTTCAAATTGAATCAGTTCACCGGACATACATTTTTCAAGTCCATGAATATTGGCGATCCCATCACCAACAGTAATGACCGTACCGACATCAGACAATGAAATCTGCGCATGATAATTTTTAATCTGATTTTTAATAATACTGGATATTTCATCCGGTCTTAAATTCATAGAAAAAATAACACCTCTTTCTGATCAGATGATTTTTAATCTTGATTTTTTGTGATAACAGGCTTTCCATCAGCATCCAGCAGAGGAGTCAGGCCGCCAGCACTGCCATCATGTACAAACAGATAGTTGACACCTGTTTCTTTATCAATAATAATAGAAATTTCTCTTGCAATGCCGTTTAGTTCTTTCTGTTTTAGCTCAAATCTTTCTTCTTTTTTTGCCATGATAACCCTCCTTATTGCTGTGCAAACTGCTGTAATCTTGATTTTACAGAATTATCCATTCTAGTATCACCATATTGCACAATCATGCCGCCCATCAAAGACGGATCAACAGATTCCCGTAGCAAAATTTCTTTTCCGAGTTTCTGTTTCATTTTATCTTTAAGCACCTGTTTCTGCTGTTCATTCAAAGCAATGGCACTGATTACAAAAACTTCTGCAATCTTGAAATAATCATAATATAGCTTATTAAACGCCTGACGAATATCAGAAATCCGGTTGATCCTGCGCTTTTCCACCAGCAGACAAAGAAAATTTTCTGTGATGCCATTCTGTGTGCCGATCACCTTCTGCAATGCAGAAATCCGCTCAGAAAGCTCCAATGTTGGCACATCCAACAATGCAATAAATTCTGGATAATTCTGTAATAAATCTGTGATCTGATTTAATTCTTCATAGACCTGTTTTTCTTTATGTTCCTCCTGCGCCAGCAGAAACAGCCCCTCGGCATAAACACTCCCTACTGTCTGTGTCATGCTTCATCACCTATTTCCTGCAAAAATTCATCAATCAGGCGTTCATGATCCGCTTTATTGATTTCCTTTTCTACAATCTTTTGTGCCAGCTCTACAGCCAGATCAGAAATTTCTCCCTGCAATTCATGCCAGGCAATTGCCTTTTCCCGTTCGGTTTCCAGACTTGCCTTCTCTCGTGCAGATTGTGCTTCCTGCCGTGCTTTATTAATAATAGCATCCCCTTGCCGCTGTGCGATTCTCTCCGCACGTTTGACAATCTCATCTGCTTCATCCTTTGCACCAGCCAGAGCCTTGGCATATTTCTCTCTGTCTGCACTTGCAGAAGAAAGTGCATCATCTGCTTTTGTATATGTCGAATTCACTTCCTGCTGACGCTGTTCTAAAATCGCATCTACACGCTTGAATAAAATCAGCTTGAATGCTAAAAAAATCAATCCAGTATTAATCAGCGTGAACAGGATCGTTCCGACATCAATAGATAAGAAATCCAAGATTCAGCCCCCCTGACATCAGCCGCTGACCTTGTTGATGAACGGATTGGCAAACATCAGAAGCAGAGCAACCAGCAAGCCATAAATACCAGTCGATTCAGCAACGGCGCAGCCAATAAACATGGTTCTTGTGACAGCACCAGAGCTTTCCGGCTGACGGCCGATAGATTCGCAGGCTTTGCCGACAGCATAACCTTCACCGATACCAGGGCCAATACCTGCAATCATGGCTGTACCTGCACCCAGTGCAGAAGCTCCCAGCACAATAGCTCTTGACAGTTCTGTGTAATCTACGTTATTTGTTTCCATAAAAAACAACCTCCATAATAAATTTTATGCTTCAGCGTTGCCGTCTGCATTGGAAATATAGACCATCGTCAGCATTATGAAAATAAATGCTTGCATGAAACCGCTGAACAGGTCAAAATACAATGACAGCACCGCCGGAATGCCGATAGTGCAGAATGCAATGCCAATTTTTTTAGTAATCACTGACAATGCAAAATATAACAGGCTTGTGATCACCATGCCGCTGACAATATTTCCAAAATGACGCAGGCTCATAGATACTGGTGTAGAAATTTCACTTAGAATATTCATCGGCAGCATAACCGGAACAGGCTCAGCATAGCCTTTTAAATATCCTCCTAAGCCATGTGTACGGATATTTGTTCCATGAATCAGCACAAATGTAATCAATGCCCATGTCAGGGGAACATTGAAATCTGCTGTAACAGAACGCAGTCCCAGCATACTGATCAGGCTTCCCAGAATGGAGAAAGTAAACAATCCGCCAATGTATGGCGCAAATTTCCGCCAATGTTTTCCCATGGTATCATCCACAAGGCCATAGATTGTAGTGACAGCCCATTCTGCCAATACCTGCTTTTTGGAAATATCTTTCGTTTTCAGATCACTTGTCAGCCATAACAGCAGCAATGTCACAGCGGCAATGATCACCCAGCTTAATACAACGGTTTCCGTCAGATTGATTGTAATACCGCCGATCTCAAAAGATGCGATCAGTTTAGGGCCTGTAACATCAATCCCATCTGGTGAGCCTCTTAAAAAATCACTGATACTCAAAAAAAACTCCCTCCTGTGAATCAAATTTTATGCGACAAGATGCCAAAAATCACTTTTGGATACAGAAACGGCAGAATGACTGCAACCGGATGAATATTATCTGAAAGCAATCCAGCGGCAATCACTGCGGATGCGATCAACATCCGGAACAGATAGCCTTTCAGATCTCGTGTTTTTCCGAAGCGGACAGCATCAAGAATGCTTTTTCGGAGCAGACACAGATTTCCCAGCATACCAAGACTGCCAAGCAGAAGGCCTAATAGAAACGACAGATCAAAATGCAGAATCCATAGAGAAATGATCCATGCCAGAAGATTCAAAAGAACTGTCCAGACCGCTGCAAACCGCAGTTCTTTGATTAAATCCTCCTGCATACTGACACCCCCGCCGCATTCATTTCGCACATTATTTATTATACTATGATTTATAGCATCTGTCAAGAATTACAGCAAAATTTTTTTCAGTCATCAGAAGAAATCTGACGGCTTAAAACAACAGTACCAACAGAACAGTATGGAAACGGGCTATTCTATATGCAAAGATTTTCTGTCCTGTGGTACTGTTTTTACTATAGCACAATCCGCCTGAAAATACAAGTGACATTTTTCAGAATTTGTCTGAATTTTGTGCATTTTCCGGATTTTGTCTGATCAAAATTTGATGTACAATTACATCCTGCAATTCCAGCAGATGCTGAAAGGGTGCTTGTAAATCTGTCTGCATATCATGGCTCATCCAGTCCATCACCAGCCCGAACAGTGTACACTTATAATACTGAACAAGAATTTCCTGATCTTTCTGTTTCAGATCGCTATCATCTTGAAACACTGCATTCATAAAGCAATTCATGACATATTCGCATGTTCTCCAAAGACTTTGCTCATATAATTCTCTATGCGATGTATGAAACAGATTCAGAATTTCTTTTTTATGTTTTTGCGCAGAAGATACTACTACAGCAAGACACTCTTCCATAGAATGCAAAGACTGATATTCTGCAATGATTTTTTCCGCTTCTGATGTGAAAATTTCTTCAATCAATGCTGGAATATCCTGATAATGATAATAAAATGTATTTCTATTAATGCCGCAATCTTCAGAAATATCTTTCACGGTGATTCTGCTGACAGGCTTTTCTTTCAGCAATTTCAGCATAGAATTCCGGATTGCCTGTTTTGTCAGATTTGACATACTTTCTCCCGCCTTTCTGAAAAAAAGCTGACTGTAATTCTACAGTCAGCTCCCATTTTGCTATTTCATTTTTATACTTCAATCTTGCCTTTCCGTTTTACATGCAAAGCACTATCACGGATTTCTCCAACTGCCGGCACAAGACCCTTGACCGGATAATCAATATCCGGATCAAGTTCCGGCATCTCAAACACTTCTCTGATTTTTTCCAGATTTTCTCCAGATTCTCCATGATCCACAAGCATATGATAATAATGAGGATTAGGAATCATTGCACCATTCCGGAGCAGAGCAATTTCTGCTTCATCGGCATTATGGGCATGTTCCAGAATCAGATCGCCATTATTATCATGAGCCACATGGACAAAACGAACATTTGATTGTTTCTGCAATGCTTCTGTGCTGGCGGCTACCTGCAAATAAGCGGCATTATTATTTTCTCGCTTGGCATTGATTTTATCACGGATCTGTTTATATTCTTTCTGGAGCGTTTCATATTTTTGTTCTGTCTCATGCAGTTTTCTATATAGATCTTGTTGTTCCTGAGAAGTAGCGGCCTGTAAATCATCCAGAGTTTCCTGCAATTTTTCTTTTTGTTCCAGAACTTCCTCCAATTCTTTGCGAAGCTCATCATTTTCCTCTCCGATTTCCTGGAGTTGTTTCTGTAATTCTTCTGCTTCATGACTAGCGGCTTCAAAATTTTTCTGTTCTCCCCGGAGCTGTTCAATTTCTGAAAGAACGGCTTCCATTTCCTGATGGAGTTCTTGATTTTCATGATCTGTTTCTGCAAACTGTTTTTGAAGCGCATCCAATTGTTGTGCAGTATTCTGGAGCGAATCATAGAATTCATTTTTCTGCCGCTCGGATTCTTCCAGCTGCATCCGAAGCTGATTTTGTTCAGCTTCTTCATCTGCATGTCTGCTGGTAATTTCCACCCGGAAATCTTCAACCTGCTGTTGTGCATCGGCAAGCTGTTCTTTCAATTCGCCGATTTTTTTCCGGAAGGCATCCACTTTCTGTGCTTCTGTGCGGAGATGTTCTGTTTCCTGCTCATGTTCTTCCTGAATATGCTCTAATTTTTCACGCAATTCATTTGCTTCCTGTTCAAAATCTTCTTTCCGTCGGAGTTCGGCCTTTAATTTTTTAACAGTTTCAGTATGCTCAAATTTCAGATCTTCAATCTGTTCACGCAGTTCATAAGCATCTGTTTCCTGCATGAGTTCCTCATGGAGTTCTCTGGCTTTTTGTTCAGATTCTTTGAGGGCAACTTCATATGCATTTCTCTGTTCTTCCAGATCAGCAGACTGTTTCAGAGCAATATCCAGCTCTGTGCGGAGCTGATTTAATTCTGATGCCTGTTCTGCGGCTGATTCCTGCAATGCAGATTGATATTCTGCTAATTGATCTTCTTTTTCTTCCAATTCAAAACGAAGATGATCAATATCAGACTGGAAAGCTGACAGCTGATTTTCTTTTTCTGTCAAATCTGCATGCAGTTGTTGAATTTCTTCTGTCTGATCATCACCGACTTTCTGCAAAGCAGATTGCGCCTGATCGAGTTCTGCATGAAGCTGGCTGATTTCTGCCGCATGAGAAGCATTTACCTGTTCCAGCTCTGTGTGGAGCTGAGCCAGTTCCTGACTTTGATCCGGATGGGATTCTTCCAGCTGATCCCGAAGTATATTAACTTCATCAGTGGCTTTTTGTAAAGCTGATTGAGCCTGATCAAGTTCTGCATGAAGCTGGCTGATTTCTGCTGCATGAGAAGCATTTACCTGTTCCAGCTCTATGCGGAGCTGAGTTAATTCCTGATTTTGGCTCGGCTGGGATTCTTCCAGCTGAGTCTGGAGCGTTTTTATTTGATCAGCGGCTTTTTGCAATGCAGATTTGCAATTTGCCAATTCTGTGCGGAGCTGTGTGAGTTCCTGATTTTGATCCGGATTAGATTCTTCCAGCTGAGTGCGAAGCGTTTTTACTTGATCAACGGCTTTTTGCAATGCAGATTTGCAATCTGCCAATTCTGTGCGGAGCTGTATGAGTTCCTGATCTTGATCCGGATTAGATTCTTCCAGTTGAGCCCGGAGTATTTTCACCTGATCAACGGCTTTTTGCAATGCAGATTTGCAATTTGCCAATTCTGTACGGAGCTGTGTGAGTTCCTGATTTTGATCTGGATTAGATTCTTCCAGTTGAGCCCGAAGTATTTTCACCTGATCAGCGGCTTTGCGGAGTTTTTTCCGGAATTCATCATTTTCATTCTGCATTTTTTCAAATGCTTCTTGAAGCTGTCCGGAATCGCCGGCATTTTGCAGGCGTAAATTTTCCGCCCGAAGAGTTTCTATTTTATTTGCCGCCTGCCGGAGCTTTTTCCGGAATTCATCATTTTGCTGCTGAGTTTGTTCGAGTTCGGCATAAATAGCTTCATCCTGACTCCCAGGGGCTTGATCTTCTATAGATTTCTGTAATTCGGCAATTTGTTTCCGCAAGGCAGCATTTTCCTGCTGCATCTGATCTGCTTCCACGATTCCGGAAGCGGTCTTACTATCAAGCTGTTTCTGCAATGCATCAAGCTGATCATGCAGAGATTTATTTTCATTTCTCAGTATTTTCTGCTGACGGCTGGAAGCTTCTCTTTGATCATCCAGTTCCGCACGGAGCATTTTTACCTCCTGCACATTAGACTCTCTGCGGAGTTCCTGAACTTGTTTGGCGGCCTCAGCGAGTTTGACCCGGAATGTTTCATTTTGTTCCGTAGCTTCCTGCAATTTTCCTCTAAGTTCTTCATTTTCTTCTGATTCAGAAACCTGAATAGATCCATTTCGCAGGAGTTTTTGTTCTAATGCTTCTCGCTGATTTTCTGTTTTAGTCAGCTGTTCCTGTAGCTGTTTCTTATCCATACGGAGCTTTCCGCAGCTATGTTCCAGCCGTTCGACCTGATCATGCAATTCCTGCATAGCCGCGGCTGAACCATCTGCCTGTCGGGCGGCTTCTGCCTCTTTCTGCTGGGCTTCCAGCTCATCATATATTTTCTGATATTTTGTCTGCAATGTCTGATATTTTTGTTTTAATTCTTTTAATTCTGTATCATCTGTGATCCTGGCCATCATACCGGTTGCCAGATTTGCTTTTTTTTCTGCTCTCCGGTTCAGCTCCCGCATCTCCGATTCCAGTTCTGCAATTTTTGCCCGGTAATTTTTAGCATTCTGTTTCATCTCTCTGACAAATCTTTGATTTGCCTGGAGACTGATCAGCAGAAAAACACTCACAACCATCAGCACTGCGATGATAATGATTAAAAATGCGTCCAAAACCTTCTCCTCTTTTCCGGGTCTGCTTTACTTCATATCTGGGAGCAGTACAATTCTGCCCTTCTTTTCAAGATGATATTCTGTCACTTTT
Source organism: Ruminococcus sp. UBA7013 (assembly GCA_002449585.1). Classification (GTDB taxonomy): domain Bacteria; phylum Bacillota; class Clostridia; order Oscillospirales; family Ruminococcaceae; genus UBA3855. The sequence continues at coordinate 14,234 of DJXD01000028.1, read as the reverse complement.
TCATTTGACTTGATTTCATTGCCATCTCTGTCCCAGCCTCTGGACATGGTAACAGTTTTGACAGATGAAGTGATCACTGCTGGTTCTATGGATTTAAGGCCGTATTGAACTGTTCCGCTTTCTTCGAGCCCTTCCACTGTAAAGACAGATGTCAAAGATCTGACACGGCTAGTAGTTTCTGTAGAAGACAGGAAGCCTTTGTAAAAATACGGATTCGGATAAGCTTTATCTCCGATCAGGACAATTGGCGCACCGGGTGCAGGCATTTCGCTCATTCTGATATTAGCACCCATGAGCATGATACTCAGGAATTTGCTGTCATCATATTTATCAACAGCATCCGTTGAGGTTGCAATCTCAAAGGGAGATATAGGAGCTTCCGGAACATCTGGAACAGCTGCTTGTTCTGTGCCGGGTGCTGATACAGGTATTTCTGTAGAGGGAATACCGCCGCCCTGTCCGAGCTGTTCCCGGAGCTTGCGAATTTCTTCCATATCGATACTTGCCTGTGCTTCCAGCATATTTTTCTGCTGAATCAGCTGGGCTCTTTCGATCTTGAGATTATCAATTTCCTGACGCATCTCGTCATAATTCAGACCCATTTTTTCAAATTGTTCCTGAATAGTGGGTTCATCCTGTTTCTTATCTGTGCCGGCTTCCTGTTCCAGTTCATCATTGCGTTTCTGGAGATATTTATTTTTAGAAGCAAGTTCCTGGCACTTTTTCTGAAGCATGACGGCCTCTTTGCTTTTTTCTTCCATTTGGGTGAGCTGTTCTTTCAGTTTCTGATTCACGCTCTTTAATTCATCAATCGTATCTTCCAGTTCTTCTTTTTCTTCCAGCAGTTCCTCCATATCTTCATCCATGTCATCATCATCACGGGCAGGGCGTTCCCGCCGGGAAGAAGCCTGATTTTCCAATGCTTCCAGCTGTTCCCTCAGGAGCTGACGTTCATTTCTCAGATTATCCACTTCTTTGAGCAGCTTTTCATTTTTCTCATGCAGGAGTTTATTGGCTTTTGCCTGTTCGGGCTGTTTCTGCTGTAATTCATCCAGCTGCATCCGGAGCTGATGATTTTCTGCATTCAGGTCATCCACTTCGCTATCGTTCTGGCTGCTAGGTGTCTGAGATTCCAGCTCTTGGATTTTAGATTTCAGGGAAGCGATTTCCTGCTGTAAACTTTCATTTTTCTGATGCAGTTCAGCGTTTGCCTGATCCTGACTCCTCTGTTCAGCGATCAGCTTCTGAATACGTTCATCGCTTGCACCTTTCTGGAGTGTATCAATTTGTTCCTGCATCTTGGCTTTTTCCTGTTCCAGGGCTTCCAGTTCTGTTTTCAGCTTTTCCTGTTCCTGGGTAGTTTTTTCCAAAGAAGCCTTTTGTTCATTATAAGCCTGATACCATCTGTAAGTTTTGCCTTTTTCATTCTGCAATTCAGCGGCACTGGCATTCAAACCTTTCTGAAGCTCTGCCATTTTGATCTCGCACTGTTTGACATGCTTTTCATACGTACTGGTGAGATTCTTCCAGGTCTGGAGTTCGCCATAATAATCTCTGGCCTTGTTGCTTTCTGTGAACTGGTCAGTGTACAGTTTTATCAGAACATTATATTTTCCTCTTCTGTCCTGTTTCTCGATAATGGCAAGGCACTGTGTAGCCATACTACGAATACGGTTCATTTGATCCTGTGTCAGTTCCATAATAAAAACTCCTCACTTTACATGATTTTATCATAATTATTTTACAGCAAATGATGTTTGGCCTTTGCTGTCAGGATTCTTAATACACTCTCATCAATGCGTTCTTCTGAAAGTTCCTGATTTTCAACAGCATCATAAATGCTTTGAAAGGCCTCGTCAAGATTTTCCGGCATCAGGACAATATCCGCACCGGCCTGTACTGCGAGCAGGGCAGCCTCACCGGGGGTATATGTTTCTGCAATCGTGTTCATATTATGGGCATCTGTCACGATCACACCGTGAAATTGCAATTTTTCTCTGAGCCAGTCTGTCATGACAACAGAAGACAGATCTGACGGGAGATCATCTCCGGCACAGCTCATAATCTGATGTCCAACCATTACAAAATCTGCTCCGGCGGCAATACCGGCACGGAACGGGAGAAACTCGGCTGCTTCCAGTTCTTCATATGTTCTGTCAATTCTGGTGAATTCATCTTCATGAGTATTTCCATTTTCTGCACCAAGGCCGGGGAAATGTTTTAAAGTTGCGCTGACTTCTCCGCTGTCCTGGAGACCTTCCACCATGGCAGAGACCATTTCCGACACAACGGCTGGATCATCACTGAAAATGCGTTCCTGAAGCTCATTGCCTTCATCCAGATACACATCCGCCACGGGGGCAAAATCCAGATTAAATCCAAAACTGGAAATATCTTTTGCAATACCTGTTCCAGTTACATAAACCTCTGAGACATCTCCTTTTTCACCGTAGATACTCATATTGGGATAAGAAGTTGTATGAAGGCTGTCAGCGACTCTAGCAACCGTGCCGCCCTCTTCATCGACAGCCAGCCATAATCCAGCGGGATGGGAAGTTTTGATAAATTGCTGAATATTAGAGAGCATTTCTCTGGTTTGATCCGGTGATTCCAGATTTTGTGAAAAATAGATAATACCGCCCACAGGTTTTTCTTCGATTGCTTTCTGTGTCATAGGGCCTGACTGGACAACGCAGTTGATTCCGTTTCCTACTAATACTTCCGGAGTTACGATAAAGAGCTGATAAATTTTTTCTTCCAGGGTCATTTCTGAGAGAACTTCCTTTGCTCTGGTAACTTCTTCAGAATCAGACGGCGCAGAAGTTTCTAGAACCGTTTCATCCTGATTTTCAGGAATTTCAGTCTGTGAATCTTCTTCGAGTGTTTCAGGCGGAGAAGTTTCAGGGGTCTTTTTTTGTTTATTCAAAGCAAACATTGCAGTCACCAGACCAGCACTGACCATAATCATCGTCACTAAGAGAGCAACCTGCCCTTGATTTTTCTTTTTCTTCTTTTTTTTCTTATTTGCCATAGTTCAAAAATCTCCTTGCTTTTTTCAAAAACAAAAGCACAGCCTTCTAAAAATTCTACAATACTGTTTCAGCATTTGTAAAACTCAGCCAAAAGCTGTGCAACGGCATTTTTATAGTTTTCTTTATGCGCAACATGCATGTTACAGCAGCCGGAATTCATGCAGCCTTATTTTCAGTCATATTTAGTATAACACATTCTGATAGATTTGTCAATGTTTTTTTTACTTGCAATCCGGATTTAGCAATTTTCACAAGTCCGCTTTCAAAAAATTGTGGTTTCTGATATGAGCAATCCAGTTTCTGGTGTCCCGTACATGAAAAAATGTCTGGATTTCACATATTTGTACAAATTCATAAAAAAAGATCAAATAAAAATATTGACTTTGACATGAAAATATGCTATAATAATATTATCAAGCTGTGTAAACGGAAATAAAAGGAGGTTTTCAAATGAAGCTGAAAAAAACACTTGCCGCAATCGCTGCTATTCTTGTCAGTGCATCCGCTTTGACGATATTCCCAGCATCTGCGGAAGAAACTGCCGATAAAAGCAAAATTGTATGGGGTGATGCTAATCTTGACGGTGCTGTCAATATCATGGATGTGATTTTAGTAAATAAATCTATCTACGGGAAAGCAACATTATCCCCTCAAGGAATTCTGAATGCAGATATTAATCAAAGTAATGCACCAGATGCAACAGATGCGCTGAATATTATGAAACTAGCGGTCAAACTGACGGTTGATCTGCCTGCCATTCCTTCAGAGACAGAGCTAAAAGATGATGGCGATGTTCTGCATATTGTTTGCTGGACTGATAATGATCTGAAAAATATGATCGAAGTTTATCAGGAAGATAATCCAGATGCAAAAGTAGAATGGAAACAATGCGGCACATTCGGCAGTGATGCCAGTGCAAAATATGCCACTTTCCTGAACAGTGGGGAGGATGTGGATCTGTTCATTGCAGAATCTGGCTGGATTTTGCAATATATTGATGATGATAAATTCTCTGCGCCGCTTTCTGCGCTCGGAATTACAGAAGCAGATTATGCAGATGCTTATAGCTATACGGTAGATATTGGCACGGATAAAAAAGGGATACTCAAAGGCGCAAGCTGGCAGGCTGCTCCCGGCGGTTTCTGCTATAATGCCACATTAGCAGAGCAGTATCTTGGTGTAGCATCCCCCGAAGAAATGCAGGCAAAAATTAATGATTGGGATGGCTTTACTGCTACCGCTGAACAATTGAAAATCGCTTCAGAAAGTACGGTTAAAATGACTGCTACTCTGGAAGGAATGTGGCAGTGCTTTGCTTCTGCTATTAATTCCCCCTGGATTATAAACGGTTCAATAAATACAGAAACTGCCCGGAATTTTGCTGATATGGCAGTGCAGTATGTGCAGAATGATTATGTTGATCCCACTATTACACAATGGTCTTCTTATTGGGAAAACGCTGGCAAGGATGGCGAAACACTCGGCTATTTCTATTCTACCTGGTGTCTCACAGCCGGAAATCAGCTGGAACAGAACTGCGGCACAGAGGGTAACTGGAGAATTGTAAGAGGCCCTCAGGAATATTTCTGGGGTGGCTCTTGGCTTTGTGTTTCTCCTAATTGCGATAATAAAACAGAAGCTGAAAAATTTGTCAGATATTTCACAGTGGATGATGCTTCTATGGAAAAATATGCCCTCAAATCTGGTGATTTTGTGAATAATCAAAGCGTCATGGCAAAAATTGTTTCCGATGGTTCTAATCAAAATCCTCTGCTTGGCGGTCAGGATCAGTTTTCTGTGCTGAAAGATGTTGCCGCTAATATCAAGATGAATGAGACGATTACAGAATATGATCAAGATTTGAAAGAAAGCTTTATGTATGCGCTGAGCGCAAATGTCTATGGCGGAGATGCGGATGAAATTGTCAATGATTTCCTGTCACAGGCAGCTGAAAAACATCCAGAACTGTTCCAAGATGACAAAGGTTAAAAAATATAGCAAAGGGCTGTATCAAGATACAGCCCTTATTTTCATGCTTCATTAGCAGCAGCAATTTCAGTGATCACTTCTGTCAGCAGATTGGATGGAAGCGGTTCATATCTCAAAAATTCAAGCGTAAAGCTTCCAAGCCCTCTCGTCACCTGACGCAGATATAAAGCGAAATCATGCATTTCACGGGAAGGCACTTCCGCCGTAATGGTTGTTTCTCCCTTGCCTGCCGGATTCATACCCAGCACACGGCCACGACGTTTATTCAATTCGCCCATAATATCACCTGTATTTTCATCAGGAGCAGTGACATGCAATGTACTGATCGGCTCAAGCATGACAGGATCAGCATTTCTCATTCCTTCTTTATAGGCAATAGAGGCAGCCATTTTAAATGCCATTTCAGAAGAATCCACAGGATGATAAGATCCATCCAGCAGGATGGCTTTCAGCCCCACAACCGGACAGCCAGCCAGAACGCCTTTTTTCACGCTGTCCTGCAACCCCTTTTCCACAGCTGGAAAATAATTCTTTGGCACAGATCCACCAAATACTTTTTCTTCAAAAATTAATTCATCACTGACACAAGGTTCAAATGCAATCTTGACATGTCCATATTGTCCATGACCGCCGGACTGTTTTTTATGTTTGCCTTCGGCCTCGACTTTCTTTCGGATCGTCTCACGATAGGCGACCTGCGGAACGGATAATACAACATCTGCGCCGAATTTTGTTTTTAATTTAGAAACTGCAATTTCAAGATGCTGTTCACCCAATCCACTGAGAATCTGTTCTTTTGTCAGCGGATCTTGTACATAAGTCAGTGTAGGATCTTCTTCCACTAATCTCTGCATACCGCCGGAGATTTTACTTTCATCCCCTTGATTCTTTGCCCGGACAGCCATAGAATAACATGGTTTTGGGAATTCGGGCATTTCCGCCTGAATCACATTGCCGGGCGTACAGAGTGTATCCCCTGTAGAGGCCGAAATCTTAACAGCGGCAACAATATCGCCGGCCTCTGCGCTTTTGACTTCTGTCTGTTTCTTGCCCAATAATGTATATAATTTCCCAATTTTTTCATCAGCACCAGTTCTGGAATTTGTAACAGTCATATCAGAGCTAATCTTTCCGGATAATATTTTCAGATAAGACATTTTGCCAACAAACGGATCAGCAACAGTTTTGCATACCAAAGCGGCCAGCGGTGCGGCAGGATCGCATTTGATCTCTGAAGGCACTTCATTTGCCGCCGGAACTAATAATTCAAATTCTTTCAGCAGCATATCAATTCCGGCCATTGTCAGCGCAGATGTGCAGACAACAGGTGTAATCATCCCTTGATTCATGCCATTATGAATGCCATCAATTAATTCTTTCTTTTCAAATTCTTCTCCTTCAAAGAATTTTTCCATCAAAGATTCATCTGTTTCGGCGACAGCCTCAGAGACGGCGGCTTTGAGTCCATCGAGACGATATTCTTTTTCAGCCATTTCAGGGAGTTCTGCTTCTTCTACGGCTTTTCCCTTAGCATCATAAGTATAAGCTTTCATTTCGATCAGATTTACATAAGATACAATCTGTGCATCTTTGATAACAGGAACAACAACAGGGCATACTGTAGGGCCGAAAACGGTTTTCAATTCTGTGAGGACATTATAGAAATTAGCATCTTTATCATCAATTTTAGTAATAGCAAACATTGTAGATTTTCCGAGTGCTCTTGCGGCGGCATAGGCTTTTTTTGTTCCCACACGAACACCAGATTTTGCAGAAACTGTAATCACAACGGTATCAGCGGCGGCAATACCGGACAATTCCTCTCCGGCAAAATCCAGAATACCGGGAGTATCCAGCAGATTGATCCAATAATCCTGATACTGGAAACCAGCCAGAGCAGTAGACAGAGAAGCTTTCCGCTTGATTTCTTCGGGATCAAAATCACAAACTGTTGTCCCATCAGCAATTTTCCCATGTCTGTCAGATGCTCCTGCACCATACAGCAATGCTTCCGCCAGTCCGGTTTTACCAGAGCCATGATGTCCGGCGAGAGCAATATTCTTAATTTTGTCTGCCTGAATAGAATTCATAAAAAAATAACGCTCCTTTTCTAAGAAAATAAGTTCGATTCAAACTAATATCTATTATATCACTAATACACAGTTTTTTCAATCCAAAGAGAAGAATTTCTATATATATTCTATTTTTGCTATTTCAAATTTGTGCATTCTGCACAATTAGAATTCCATTTTATGACTTTCCTGTTGAAAATTCTTTTTTCTTGACAAATCCTCTCCAATCTGATAAAATAAAAATAACCCAATCATGAAAGGTGGTTTTTTATGGATCAATCCATATTTGAGATCAAAAACGGCATTTTGCTTTATTATCACGATCGTACACAACCAGAGGTCATTATTCCAAGCACTGTAACCCGGATCGGGGATAATACATTTCAAAGTCTCCCGCATATTCAAAATGTTATTATTCCGGACAGTGTGAAGAGAATCGGATTTCAGGCATTCTATCAATGCATCAATCTGCGGAGTATTACGCTTTCCCGGAATATTACCTGCATTGAAAAAGAAACGTTTGCTTATTGCAATCATCTGGAAAGCATTGTCATTCCAGAGGGCGTGACACAGATACGGGAAGAAGCCTTCCGTTCCTGTCAGAATCTGAAAAAAATAAGCATTCCGAAAAGCGTCAGAAAAATCAGCAATTCGGCTTTTAATTTCTGTAATCATCTGACAGATATTTCTTATCATGGCATTTCTATCCAGAATGACTGTTTTGATTATTTTGGCAGGCATGAAGTACAACCATCAAAAATTTTCACTGCTATTGATCAGAAAAATTTTGAAATCATGCGGACATGGCCGAAAAAATTAAGATACAGCGTAATCTGGGGCATGTTTATTTCTGATGCTGATGCAGAAACATTCAAACTTGTAAAAGGCAAATTCACAGACATGTTCCGCTATTTGATTGATATTTCTGATGCGGAAACTATCCGGAAAATACTAGACCAGGGAAAGCTTGTGAAAAGAGGCAATATTGACAAATTAATTAGATATGCGATTGATAAAAAAGCGGTTGAAATTCAAATTCTGCTGACGAATTACAAAGATCAGAATATTGGCTATCAATCCACAGAGGATATTATTCAAAAAAAATTCAGCTTATAATCAAAAGCGGCACAGTGTGACACTGTGCCTTTTTTTATCTGATTTGGAGCAGAGCCGCCGCCCATCCTTCTTTTTCTCTGACTTCGATCTGTGTAAAGCCTTTCTGATCCAGTACATGCAGGACTTCCTCCGCCCGTTCAATAATAATGCCGGATACGATCAGAAAGCCGTCTTTTTTCAGAAATTTTCCAAAAAGGCCGGACATTGCTATTAATACATCAGCAACGATATTAGCACAGATCAGATCATAATCTGTTCCAATTCGAGTGCATAATGCTGTATCCGTGCAAATATCTCCGCAAGCTGTGATATATTTTTCCGGGGCAATATGATTTTTCTCTGCATTTTCCGCCGCTGTTCTGACAGAATTTTCTACAATATCAACAGCAAATGCAGATTCTGCCCCTAATAACATGCCACCAATGGAAAGAATACCACTTCCACAGCCAAGATCAAGAATTCTATCACCGGGATGCAGAACCGATTCCATCAGTTCAAGGCAAAGACGTGTTGTATGATGCTGCCCTGTGCCGAAACTAGATGCCGGATCAATCTCTAATATCATTCTATCATTCTGTTCGGGTGCATTTTCCCATGAAGGTTTGATAAATAATTTCTTTCCGACGGGAAACGGTTTAAAATACTGTTTCCAATTATTTGCCCAATCTTCTTCTTTCACCTGATTGCAGGTCAGTTCCAGACTGCCGAAAAATGCGGCATCTTCTCTTTGACGGAGCTGATCCAAAAAATTCCGAATACTTGCAAATTGTTCTGCCCCCTGCGCATCATCGGGCAGATAAAACATAATACTAGTATCGCATTCAGACAACTGCATCAAATTTTCATCAATATAATCCCATTTCCCTGATTTATCATTCAAAAATTCCTGAAAGCTTTCTTTATCCTGTGTAACAAATCCTTTCACACCCAGATCTGTCAGCATAGCGCATAAAATTTCAATTGCGGGAGTTTCTGTTATAATCTTCACTTCTGACCAATTCATAAAAATACCTCCATAATCAAAACCGCCGGTCAGTGCCAGCCCGGCGGCTTTATGATTTCACGTTCCAGAGATCAAAGTCCTGCAAAATGCAAAGAAATCCAGCCTTCTTTGCCTTCAAAGGCAACTTTGCCCCATTTAAATTCTTCATCGACTTCAACAACATCCAGACAAGTATCCGCCGGAATTACGGCAAGGATCTCAGAATCTGTATTTGCTGTTTCACGCAGGTTCAAATTTTCATGAATATGAAATCTAACCTGCATAAATAAATTCTGCTCTTTGATTTTAAATAATGTTGCTTCTGCCTGTTCTTCGGGAATATAAACTGCAATTGTCTCAGCCGGTTCAGAAGCAGCAGCTTCTTCTCCGGGAGCAGTAGAGGGAGCTTCCAGCAGGATAATATCTATCACGGCTTCTGTTTCTTCTTCCTCAATCGGATCAATCATGATTTCCGGAATACTTTCCGCTGCGGGATCTATCATTTCCGGTGTTATGGTTGTTGTAACAACAACCTCTGTAGAAGTCATTGGCTTAGTTGTGATCACAATCAACTCTTCTGTTTCAGCAGGCTTTGTTGTTGTAGATGTACTTTCTGATGTAGTCATCAGAGGGGGAGCTGTCTGCACCGGAATACTTTCAGAGCTTGCCGTTGTTGTTTCTGATAGAATCACTGTCTCCGTTGTTGTAATCACCGTTGTTTCTGTCATTGTTGTCTCTAAACTGGTGACAACGGGCGGAGCAGTTTGGACGGCTATTGTTTCAGGTGGCATTGTCTCTATGATTTCCGGGGCTGTTTCCGGCTGAATCAGTTCTGCATTAATAATTTCAACCGGGGCTGTTTCAGGTGCATCCGGCATCACTGTTGGTTTTATTGCTGGGGTCACGGTGACATCTGAATTTGCGCCTTTGAACAAACGCAAAGAAACCACACCGCTTGCCGCATATGTATCAAACAAAGAAGTTTTCTCGCTGCCGGGATCCATCATAATAACCTGATTTCCTTCTACAGAATCCACCGCAACAAAATGCCCTTCATATTTCACACCGGCGATTATATAATATCCAGCATCCAGAAAACTCTTGATTTTTGCGGCTTTCTGTTCCTGTGTGCCGAATAATTCCGCACCTTGTACAAATTTGAAATCTGGTGCATATCCTGTTAATGCTCCCCAGTTCAGTGCACCATTTTTGGAAAAGCCGCTGTGCTGATTCAGATAATCCACAATCACACCAGGCGTGAAATGATTATCTGCAACAGATCCTGACTGTACCATCAGGATAGCGGCTGAAGTAACCGCACAACCGCTTTTTGACACAGTTTCTCCGCTTGCGCCGAGTATTTTACTGCTCCATGTACATCCGTACTGTTTCCAATTTTTATAACCTGCGGATGCGGCATAGCTCAGGGAGCTGCCAAGAATGGCGGCACTCATAACAGCGGAAAGCACTGCACCAATGATAGCGGCTTTGCGCTTAAAAAATGACATTGGGAATTAACGCTCCTTTCGTTTCGCTTTTGCTTGTAATTTTTGTTTTTGTGCTTCTTCTTTGAGAAACTGCACATGATTGGCCTGCCACCTGCAATATGTCTCGGCAAGCTGTGGTGATGTCATAGGTTTTTCTGTCTCATGACTGTATAACAGAACATCCAATGCAGAAAACAGGGCACTTTCCGGGCAGAAGGGGCGGGAATGCTCTGCCAGTTCACACACGGTTGTACTGTCCGGCAAACGCAGAATGCGGCGCATATGCTGGAATATGGCTGACGCACTTTCCTGCGGTGTCATAGTAAGAATTCGTTTCCGGAACAAGTTTTCCCGGATACGGGGCATCAGCAAATAAATTACAAATGCCAGCAATGCCAAGCCGAGCAGGACAAAGCCCCATTCTGTAATATGCTGATTTTCAGCAGTTCCATCTGTAATTTCATCACTGGGAACAGTTGGTTCAAAGCTGAGCCATCCATAGCCGGAAATATAGACTTCCGGAAATGCATGGGCATCACGGACTTTAATCAAATAATTCACCTGATGGCCGTCTATTTCACGATTATACATTTCATTGAGATTATATCCCTGTACATATCGGGCAGGGAGTCCGGCGGCACGGCACAGGAGTACCATTGCGGTTGCATATTCATAGCAAACGCCTTTTTTGCTTTGTATCAAGAAAGAAACTGCATTTGCGCCAAGCGGTTTCTGATAGGCCTGATCATAAACAAATCCTTCCCGGATAAAATATTGTTCAATGGCTTTTGCCTTATCAAAATCAGAAGTCAATCCGGCTGTTATTTCTTCTGAAAGCTGAGAAATAATATCACTTCTGAAATCTATTTCTTTGGCATCTGTAAAATAAGCATCTGCTTTTTCGGCTTCTTCCTGTACTTTTTTAAGCAGAGCAATCTGCTCCGGATCTGTCAGGATCTCCTGCGCATCCGTCAGCAAATTCTGATATGTTTCTTTTGACAGAGATTTCAGCACAGGAAGCACAGCCTCATAATTTGCATAAATATCTGAATAATATGTGATATTTGACCAACCATAACCGCCTGCCCCCTGAAAAGTATCTGTTTCAGATTTCTTAATATTATTACTCTCTGAATTATTAATACTTGTTGTTCTTGTTGGAGAAGGGAATACCTGTGATGAAACGATATACCAGGGCAATATTGACACTGTATTTTTTTCCTGTGGCGGCAGGATCACACCTGCAAAATCAGAAAGATGATAAGTTTCTGCAAATGTAGCATCCTGTGAAGCCGCATCAAGAATTGTCTGTAAAAGCTGACGGGGCTGATATGTCAAATCCTGAACCGGATTCACTATTTGATTTGGATAATCATAACGCCGGAGCACTGTCCAGCTGTCATCTTCCTGATAATAAGAATATGTCTGTGTCCGGAGTCTGAGCGATTCCGGAGACTGTACATAATAAATAGTTCGACTATTATTAGAAGACCCAACAGAATTATCTGTTGTATCTGTAAACATGCTGATTGCATTCATCAGCACATCTGACCAAGAACTATAAGACATCGCATTTTCAATAAATTCTCTGTCCGCAGTGATTTCGGGTTTTGGAATAATAGCGGCCAGAATAGAAAATGCCATCACATACACCGCAATTGACATGCTTCCGTAAAAATTCGGCAAAGACCGGATCTGTTCCGGATTATGCAGCTGTCTGCAATAAATCATCAGCAGAAAATAGCTTGCCAGCAGGATCATGACCAACACCGCCGGCATCTGCAAACCTTCTTTTGCATATAAGCTAAGTGGGATCAGCATAATCAAAAACTGCATGCTCATCCTGTAGCGGATTTTAGAAAAATAATATACAACACTGGTCAGAAAGCCCAGCATTAATAAATAAATACTCACCGTATACCAGCCGGAAAATGAAACTACCTGCTGTGGTGTGAGAAACCATACCATGAAACTGATCGGATAATCTTTTCTTCCTTCCTGAGTCAAAAGCCGAATGATCTGAAGGCCAGCGGTCATATATACAAGATATGTCATAAAACTGACAACTTTATATTTCTGTTTCGCTATAAAATCATACAGCCGCATCATCAGCCAGCTTGCCAGCACAGCTAAAACCGTATACAGCCAGGTCATACCGCTTTGATAATAATACATGACTGTTGTCACAAGAAATACAGCATAAATCTGTACCGGATCACCTGCCAGCTTTTTTAAAAACTTCATGGCTGGATGCTGTGTCATTTCCTGTAATTTATTCCACATACATCTACCTCATTTCTGTAATACCTTCATGGCATAATCTTCACTGATCTGCCAGATGGCATCCAGATTTTTCAGCAAAGAACAGTCTGTTTCTTCCGGACATACTGCACATACATATCCCTTTTCACGCAAACTTGCAATCTGTAAAACAAGCGTTTCCTCTGGTCTGGGTGTATAAATCAAATATGCCCCTGCTTTTTCATGCACAGCATCTGGATCAATTCTGTTTCCATCATTGATAAAATCAGCCCCAGCTATTTCAACTGCTGCATTTCTAACAGCTTCTTCATTTTCAAGAATCAGACATTTCCATTTCTGTCCAGAGGCGAATCGCAGTGTACAGGGAATCCCCTGTCTGACTAATAAAATCAAAAAGCCAAGTGCGCCCTCTATCATGATTTCTCTTCGTTTCAGAGTCTCTGGCTGTTGTTCCTCCTGTAAATCCAAAATCACTGTTGGACGGACTGTAGAAGCGGCTTCATCCATGCGAACCATTAATTTTTCTCTTTTGGCTGACATTTTCCAGTTAATCCGCCTGAGATTATCGCCTGGAATATATTCTCTATGAACATATCCCGGCATAGACTGCGCAGAAATCGCCGCTGCGGATTCTTCTTCTTCATCATCCTGTGTGAGGACAACATCACTGACAGTATGTAAAATCAAATTTGCACCTGTCAAAGAAGGAATTTCTGGAATAACGCCAATTTTTAAGGGTGCAGGGATCTCTTTGACCGGAAAGCGAAACCAGCCTAGATAATCATAAACGGCTAATTCTTTCAAACTAATTTCACCGCATCCGGCATATTTAGCTATGAGATCAATAGGAATTTCCAAAGGCTCGTCTGCTGTCATGGCACTTTGTACCGGTCTTTTATCCTCCTGTAAAAAATTTGAAGATGCTTCTGTCTGACACCGAAGAAACGGCACAGGGAGACGGCCTTCTGACCGGAGGATCACATTGGCATGGAATTGCCTGCCTTTTGCCAGATAGGCAGGTGCATGTATCTCGGCCGTAATTTTCTGCCGGGCATAATAGCTTAGCAGAAAAGAGATCAGCGGCGCAAGCAGCAGAAAGCTCCATACAACAACGCCAATATCTCCATCCAGATAATTTGAAAAAATATAAGCCATGCCTATCATCAGCAATAATTCAAAATATAATTTTGTCCGCTCCAGTAATGCAGATAATCGTTTCATCAATAGGCGGCAGGATACCCCAACTTCTAAAGTCGGGGAGGAATGCCACTCCCTCCTTTCGTTTCTTGACAAA